>JANXSK010000057.1 GCA_025352695.1 Ferruginibacter sp.
GCGTTTAAAATCTTTATCATCCAGATTCGTATTTATATTGTTAAAAATGTTACCCCTATAATCCTATGCGTTTTTTTTACTTTGCAAAGATGTAAAAATAGCTAAGATTTACCTCCAATTTTCCTTAACTTAACGGCATTGGTTTATAAACTTTATTCATAACTATTAATACTTGAAAATACTTTATTGAAAAAGAAAAATTAAACATTTTCTTTTCTGTCTTTCTGCGCATGCCAGTGCTATTTTATTTCTTCCTGCTATGGATAGGAGAATCATTTTTGTTCTTTTAATTTTAAATACTTAAAATTAAAAGAAGTGACTGGTGTAGTTAATTTATACTTAAACCATATTTTACTTTTGCAATTACGCGATTTCAAATCGGCTCCTCAACCGTGATGTAACTATCATAAAAAGTTTTTGTAAGGATTCTGTGTCAGCAATTTTTCTACCCTAAAAATATCATATAACAAAAGACTAACTAATAACTAAACAACAACAAACAATAAATTTAAACTATAACAAACCCACACTTCTAAAGTAAAAGAAATCAATGTTTTTATTGTTGAATTTCAGTTAATTTAATCTCTCCAAAAGCCGCAGAGTTAGGAGTATAAATTTTTAGTATATATATATTGTTTGTCGGAGATTCTGGAATAGAATAGTTTGCTTAATATTTTTAAAAAAATTTGTTAAGTTACATACAATGTGGGAAGGACGTAAATAAATCAGGAAAGTAAATTAATAGATTTTATCTATAACTACATAATTTATATAAATAAAGATTATCGTAAGGATCTTTGTAAATTTGATTTTTCAAATACACATAAAATTATCAACAATGGAAAGTAACTCCTCTCAACCATCAACATCGTACAATGTAAACGGCGAAAGTAAATGCCCGTTTCATGGTGGATCATTAAAACAAAGCGCTGGCAGCGGCACGAGAAATCGTGACTGGTGGCCAAATCAGTTAAAATTAAATATTCTTCGCCAGTACTCTTCGCTATCAAATCCAATGGGAGATACATTCAACTATGTTGAGGAGTTTAAGAGTGTTGATCTTGATGCACTAAAAAAAGATCTTTTTAATTTAATGACTACCTCCCAAGACTGGTGGCCAGCTGACTATGGTCACTACGGTCCATTTTTTATAAGAATGGCTTGGCACAGTGCAGGTACATACCGTATCGCAGATGGCCGTGGCGGTGCAGGATTTGGCACACAACGCTTTGCACCACTAAACAGCTGGCCAGATAATGCAAACCTTGACAAGGCCCGTTTGCTACTTTGGCCAATTAAACAGAAATACGGTAAGAAAATTTCCTGGGCTGATCTTATGATTCTTGCAGGTAACTGCGCACTAGACTCGATGGGTTTAAAAACCTTTGGTTTTGCTGGTGGACGTGCCGATGTTTGGGAACCTGCGGAGGATATTTATTGGGGTGCTGAAAAGGAATGGTTGGGAGACCAGCGCTATAGTGGCGATCGTGAACTAGAGAATCCGCTTGGCGCTGTTCAAATGGGTTTGATTTACGTAAATCCAGAAGGTCCTAACGGAAATCCTGACCCACTTGGATCAGCCCGTGATATTCGTGAAACCTTTGGTCGGATGGCAATGAATGATGAAGAAACTGTCGCATTAATTGCCGGTGGTCACACCTTTGGTAAAACACATGGTGCAGCAGATCCTGGCAAGTATGTTGGTAATGAACCAGCATCAGCAGGTATTCATGAATTAGGTCTTGGATGGAAAAACACTTTTGGCAATGGCAATGGAGAAGATACTATTACCAGCGGTCTCGAAGGTGCCTGGACTACTACACCAACCAGGTGGAGCAATAACTATTTTGAAAATATGTTTAGCTTCGAATGGGAGCTTTCCAAAAGTCCGGCTGGTGCGCATCAGTGGAAACCAAAGGATGGTGCAGGGGCAGGCTCCGTGCCTGATGCACATAATCCTTCAAAACGACATGCACCAACAATGCTTACAGCAGATCTCGCCTTAAAAGTGGATCCTATTTATGAGAAAATATCAAGACACTTTTACGAAAATCCTGATCAATTAGCAGATGCTTTTGCAAAGGCATGGTTTAAGTTAACACACCGCGATATGGGACCACGTGCACGTTATCACGGTACTGATGTTCCTGCCGAAGAGTTAATTTGGCAAGACCCCATTCCTGCCTTTACGCATGAACTAATTAACGATCAAGACATAGCTTCATTAAAAACCAAAATACTTACTTCAGGACTTTCTATAGCTCAATTGGTATCAACCGCTTGGGCTTCAGCATCAACATTTCGTAGCTCTGATAAACGTGGCGGTGCAAATGGTGCACGCATTCGGCTTGCCCCACAAAAGAATTGGGAAGTTAACAATCCGGCGCAACTGACAAATATATTAGGCACATTAGAGACCATTCAAAATGAATTTAATAGTGTCCAGTCTGGCAAGATGGTTTCGCTGGCTGATTTAATTGTTTTAGCAGGTTGCGCAGGCGTTGAGCAAGCAGCAAAAAATGCCAATTATGAAGTGAAGGTACCTTTTACACCGGGCAGGGCCGATGCATCGCAGGACCAAACCGATGTTGCATCGTTCGCCGTTCTTGAGCCAATTGCAGATGGATTTCGCAATTATATAAAGAAAGGACAGAAGATTTCTGCTGAAGAAATGCTGCTAGACAAAGCACAGCTACTAACGCTTACTGCACCTGAAATGTCTGTGCTCGTTGGTGGTATGCGTGTACTTAACACTAACTTCAATCAGTCGCAACACGGTATTTTTACCAACCGTCACGATGCGCTTACCAATGATTTTTTTGTGAACCTACTTGATTTAAGAACAAAGTGGGATGCAACCTCAGACGCTCAGGATGTTTTTGAAGGTGTTGATCGTAAAACAGGTGAACTCAAATGGACTGGTACCCGTATCGATCTTATATTAGGTTCTAACTCAGAACTTAGAGCTATTGCTGAAGTGTATGGCTGCGATGATTCTAAGGAAAAATTTGTAAATGACTTTGTTGCAGCGTGGACAAAGGTGATGAACCTTGATCGTTTCGATCTGGCTTAATTTCAAACCAATATTATTATTTAGTTTTAAAAGGTGGTTCGGCAACGGACCACCTTTTTTTATAATAATCGTACGATTAAAAATAGCACTAAAATGCTTATTATACAATTGTCAGTTTGTGCGTGCAATGAAATAGTTTTTTTAAATGTTCCAAATATTCTATTATAGTAATTTAGTATTTTTTATATCTGCCAGCCAACTACAGTTTATCTACTATTACAATAATAATATAGCACGACCGTTTTTTATACGATTAACAAGAAGACATTTATTTGGTACTTAATTTGCTTTAACTGAACAATAAAATTACTCCTATGAAAATAATAGTTTTACATTTCGCATTACTTACAGGCGGTTCATTATTTACAGCTTCGGCACAAGTAAGTGTAAACATTAACATTGGTAATCAGCCGCTATGGGGTCCTGTTGGCTACAACGATGTAGCATATTATTACCTACCTGATATTGATGCTTACTACAATGTGCCCCAAAGAAAATTTATTTACTTGCAAGGTAAAAACTGGATATTCTCAAATTCGCTACCCGCAGTATATGGTAACTTTGATTTATTTAACAGGTATAAAGTTGTTATAAATATACCAAGACCTTACCTGAACCATGCTGTATATTACAAAAAATATTATGGTTACCGTGGCAGAAGAGGCCAGCCCTTTATTCGTGATTGCCACCAGGAAAAATACTGGCAAATAAAAAATCATCCCGAACATGGTAAGTGGAAGCAGGATGATGACCATAATAAACGTGGTAATAAAAATAATCGGGGTTATAACCGCAATGACAGAGAAAATGATCGGAGCCGCGGCCATGATAAAAAAGAAGGACATAGGGATCATTAATAATAAATTGTTATTGGCAGATTAGGTAAAATCTTATTACAGTATTATTTCCCGAGGAGTTATTTTACCTGTCGGGAAATTTTTATTTTTGTCCTACATCTAAAACATCTTTAATTCAGCGTTGCCTGATTGTTTTATACTGTATTTATACACAAATAAAATACCATTACCCCTTTCGATTTTAAACCCACACCCATGCTGATGATTGCTACTTTTATTTGAGTACTTAAAGTACAGCTGGTATTCAGTTGTGGTAGGATCAATAAATAGTTGACACATTACTTAGGCTATTGGCGGGAAAGCCACCCTGTTTCGCATGTTCCCTAACCATATCTTCGTTAGGTGCATTGTAAATGCAATAAATTTTATCGGCAGTTACATAACTATGTACCCACTGTATTTGTTGCCCATATTGCTTGGTACTCCATACGAGATTTGTGAAATATTTTATAATTGCTCTGCTATAAATTACCTGCACAGGAAATTTCTCTTTCAATTGTATTTTTTGGCATGATTATACTTTTTAAGTAAGAGTAATAATACTACCATTGGATTTAATACATTATTGCTATTAAAAATAGTAATATTTAATCAGTCATTTATAAGAAAATATGCCCCCTAATAGAAAAGTCACACTTGGTATTAATAAAACTACTGCACGTGTTCCGTTTGTTTATATATTTATTTCATTTTGAAAATTACACTGAGTGCAATCATCTTATTGCCGCCATCACCACTGCCTTTACTAACAGGTTGTAGCGCTTGCTGGTAATCTACACCAAAAACAGTTTTATTTATGGTGTAACGTATGCCTGTTACAAAACGATAATCAATTTTGCTTACAGGAATAGGATTTTCCTGTTGCCTGAAAGCAGTAACTGCCCCAACGGAGTTCATCTGAAAATCGTAAGGAGTTATTATTTTTTTACTTTTTTTACCTAATAGTACACTTACCTGAACGCCTGCCTGCAAAGCAATTTTTTTGTTGATGTTTACACCTGCGCTTAAAGGAATATCTACATAATGTAAAGAGTTTAAAAAAGTGCTTTCTTTATATAATAGCACATTGTTAACTGTATCATTTAAATAAACTGTTTTACTTACCCCTCTCATAGCTACTGCTACTGGCGAATAAATACCTACTGCCGCCGCAAAATAAATTTCTTTATTGATATTATACCTGCCCTGAACTGTTGGGTAAGGTTGCAGGTTTGGGTGAGTGCCAATATTAACATTTACACCAATACCTGCCAAAAAATTCCAGTAAGGTTTGTTTTTAGCACTGCTCTTTTTAACTGCATTGGATGTTAGAACATCTACAACGTTAGGCACTTTAATCGTATCTCCAATGGTAACTATCTGCCTTATTGCATTGACATTTTCATCCGCACTTTTTAATGATTTAAAAAGTACAGTTACCTCCATTTTTGCAATATCATTACTTCCAGGCAGCAATGTATCCACTATAAAAACCAGATTGCTGTGCTGCTTTTTATAGTGGGTTAACCGGTTAAAAAATAGGATTGCTTTTGTATTTATTTTGCTGTGTTTTTTTGCAAATTGCAAATCTGTATAATTTACAATAGGTGCAGCATAATTACTTGAAACAACCGAAAATAAAAGCATCGTATTTAATTGTAAAGAAATAAATATGCAAGCAGTACTTAACAATGTTGCAACAGCATATGGCAACCGCTTTTTTTTATTACTAAATTGCTGACTGCAGGGTATGTGCTCGTTAAGCAATAATTGCATTTGCTGCCACCCCTCCTTACTTGTAATGGATAACCTGTTGTTATTGTCTGCGCCGCTATTCATACTTCACCATTTTAGGTTGTTTTAACTGCATGGTATTTTTTAATCTTTTTCTTGCTTCTGCAAGGTGCCACCTGCTGGTTGTTTCGGTTATATTAAGTTGTCTGGCAATGTCTTTATGGGTGTAGCCATCAAAGGCAAACAGGTTTATTACTACTCTTGTTACAGCAGGCAATAGTTTAAAATGTTGCAGTAGTTCTTCCTGTTTCCAGTTGTAGTGCAAGATAAAATCATCATTACCGTACTCGGTGATGCTATCAATATGTATCACCCGGGTCTCTTTTTTACAACTACGGGTATAATCAATGGCAGTATTGATTACAATTGTTTTAAGCCAAGCTTTAAAACTGCCTGTTTCCTTTTTATATTTGGAGATGTTAAGAAAAACTTTCAGGAAAGCATCATTCAAAATAGATAAAGCTTGATGCGCATCTTCTGTATACCTTTGGCAGGTACGAAACATATCATCATAAAAATATTTGTACAGACTTTCCTGCGCCCATCTGTTGTTGAGCTGGCATCCTTTAATAAATTCGGTCAAATCGTTCTCAGTCAAAATAATAAATACAAATTGAATTTAAAAATGATGCTGCAGATTTTTTTAAATCTGCAGCACTATCCCTTATCGTTTAAACAAAATCTTTTTACTTATTTTATTTGCGGGGTTTAAACTATCTGTATATTTTACCAATAGTAAACTGTCGTTAAGCGTAATTACTTTCCATGACACGTATTTACCCGAAGGGGTTGCATTTAGCTGTATAGAGTCTGTAGTTAACTGATAAGTCCAGCTACCTTTTGCGTAATGAAAAATAGAAGAGTCACATTTATTTGTTCCATCCATAAAATCAAAACCGGCATTGTTAAACAATATAATATCATCGCTCATGCAAGCTTTTAAGATAGTACTGTCGGTATCCGGTTGATTTATTTTAGGCGTGGTAATGTTTCTAATCTTCCAGGTATTCATTAATTTTTTTATCTTTTCTGGCACTGGCGTAGCATTGTCATCCTTTTTGCAGGCCATAAACAAAGCGCTGCTAACAATAGCTGCTAGTAAAAACTTTACTATATTTTTTTTCATAATTATTTTTATTAAGATGGTTAATTATTTATTGAAATTGCTAAAAAATGCATCCCGGGATGTGTACACTTACCTGTACGATATTATAAGTGTGTTTGTTGGGTTGAAAGATTTTTTTTAATGCTGGGCAGCTTATTATTTTTAAAAATGACTAGTCGTTATCTTATACCAGTATAAAATAAGATACGGATGCAAAACATGATTATTTTGAAGGATAATTTTATGGAGCAAATGCTACTAACAAAAAAAGTTCCGCTACCATTTTTAATAGCAACGAAACTTATTGGAGGGTTACTTATTTATTTTAATGATTGTCTCTATCTCTTCTACGATCATTCCTATCTCTTATTTCTCTAAGTTCATCTCTATAGCGGTCATAATTATTAAAATGAGGATAAACTTCGTGGTAAGAAGGATGACGATCCTAATGGAGCTCTGGATAATAATATTCTGCACATGCTTAAAATGCAAAAATCATTACAATTGCAACAACAAATATGGTAAAGTTTTTTTTCATATGGTGGGTTTTATAACAATTATTAAAATATCATGCCATTAATAATTATCCTATTCTTTTATTAACGAATTATTATACAATGCCGTTGGATTATGCGATTGCAGAGGCAGATGGGAATTAATTTTCAAGCAGGCCATTTTATTATTGAACCACAGGGATTGCAAGCGCATCTACCAATTTTATCTGTAAACAAAAAAACCTGCACCCTGCTTTTTTAAAGCTGCTGCAAAATTTAAATAACATTAAAAGCTTACTATTTTTTATACCTTATCTGGTAAATATTTCCTTTAGCATCATCAGGTACATAAATACTTCCATCTGAGCCCTGTGCCAAACCACATGACTTAGATTGGTTGGCAGCGTCAGATGAAAAATTATCAGCAAAAATTTCCCATTTGCCAGCTGGCTTATTTTTATTAAAGGTATAAATACCACCAAATAACCTTTTTGCGACACCGGTGATTTAGCATGAAAAGCAATGAAAATGAAATTACTACTAATTAGCCAAAAGAAGGCTTTACCCTAATTGGCAAACAACACTTAAGAGATTTCGCTTTATATAACTTTATCTTAAAAATAGTGGCGCTCTTTTTTACAAGCGCTAAATTGTGTATATTTATTTTAAATAAAAAGTAATATGAAAAGTTTTAAAAAATCATTATCTATTCCTATTTTTTTGATTGCCTTTACAATGAGTACACAATTATTGTTAGCTCAAAAATTAACTACAACAAAAGAGGTGGCAATAAAAAAACTTGTAGAAAATCAATCATATATTTTTTACGCAACTTCTGTTACCCCATTAAGTGGCCGACAACAATTTTTAACTTCGGAGTACACGCTTGATGTTGCTAAAGATAGTCTTGTTAGCTACCTGCCTTATTTTGGAAAAGCCTACGCTATGCCTATCGGTACAACAGATGGAGGAATTAAATTTACTTCTACTAAATTTGATTATAAGATTACCCTCAGAAAAAAAGGTGGCTGGGATATCAACATAAAAACAAAAGATGTAAGCGATGTGCAACAGCTTACCCTTACGATCTATACAAACGGAACCTCCTACTTAAATATAAATAGTACCAACCGGCAGCCAATTTCTTACAACGGTCGCATTAGCGAAAGAAAAAGTAAATAGCATTTTTTTGTAATTTTTTTTTATAAAAAAAGGTAAACTTTAACTTTATAACAATAACATTTAGCTATAATATTTTTATTGGTAAAATATTAGCGGTTATCTTCGTTACTAAACATAAAATTCTTTAAAAAATGAAAAATAACTACGTTATTGTATTTGGTACGGTTTGTACCTTATTGTTTAGCTCGTGTGTAAGTAAAAAAGTTTTAAAAACTGAGCAGCAAAAGTATAGTCTTTTGCAAACTGAGTATGCAAAACTACAGGAAGATTTAAAAAATTGCAATACCCTTACCACACAAAATTCACAAAGCAAAGCGTTACTGGAAGCGGAAATAGCGGGCCTTAAAAAGCAGATGGACTTTTTGAAAGAAAATAATACTACCGCCTTAAAACAACTGGAAAGCTTATCTGTTATCAGCGGCTCTCAAGCTGAAAGCATAAAAAAATCATTGGATAATATTGGTGCTAAAGATGCTTATATACAAGATCTACAATCTGCCATTAGCCGCAAGGATTCTTTGAACCTTGCATTGGTTACCAATTTAAAAGGTGCTATTGGAAATATGGATGATAAAGACATTAATATTAAAGTTGATAAAGGTGTAGTGTACATTGACATTAGTGATAAATTATTGTTTAAAAGCGGCAGTTTTGATGTAAGCGAAAAAGCTGGAACGGTTTTAAGCAAGGTAGCTACAGTATTAAAAAACCAACCTGATATTGAATTTATGGTAGAAGGTCATACTGATAATGTTGTTTACAAAGGAAATGCTATGTTGGCTGATAACTGGGATTTAAGTGTTAAAAGAGCTACTGCTGTTGTACGTATTTTGCAAAATCAATATGGTCTTAACCCAGCTAATATGATTGCCGCAGGCCGTAGCGAATATAAACCTGTTACAGAAAATGGTACTGCTGAAGGAAAAGCGGCTAACCGCAGAACAAGAATTGTTATTTTACCACAGCTTGATCAGTTTTTTAAATTACTGGAAACAAAAAAATAATATTTCAAAAATAATAAAAAAGCCATCTTATTATAAGGTGGCTTTTTTATTTTAAGCACCGGCTTGCTTAAAATAAGCGATACGATTTATCATTTATTATTGACGATCCACATTTCACAATTGACGATTACCCCCCATTCATTTTTAAGCAGGTACAAGCCAACATAGCAACATTTTAAATCGCTTAACTTTGCACAGTAATTAAATACAATTTATTATGACAACGCTTTCTGTTAATATCAATAAAATTGCCACGCTTCGTAACAGCCGTGGTAGTAATAACCCCGACCTTATTAAAACTGCATTGGATATTGAACGCTTTGGCGCACAAGGCATCACCGTTCACCCCCGACCTGATGAAAGACATATTCGTTATAGGGATGTATATGGATTAAAAAAAGTTATCAGTACCGAATTGAATGTAGAAGGTAACTGCACCGAAGAAAAATTTATAGCAATGGTTTTGGCCAGTCAACCAGCACAGGTAACCTTAGTACCGGATACGTTGGGGCAAATTACTAGTAACCATGGATGGAATACAATTGAGCATAAAGCGTTTCTATTAAATATGGTAAGCCTTTTTAAAAGTGCTGGTATAAGAACCTCCATTTTTGTTGATCCGGTAATTGAAATGATAGAAGGTGCTGCCGCTACAGGTACCGATAGGATTGAATTGTACACCGAAGCTTATGCCAAAGAATATGCTAAAGGGAATAAAGAAGCTGCCATTAAACCTTACATAGCTGCGGCGGAAAAAGCAAATAAACTTGGCATTGGTATAAATGCTGGACATGATCTTGATCTGCAAAACCTGCAATATTTTGCACAACATATTCCCGGCCTGCTGGAAGTTTCAATTGGCCATGCATTAATTTGCGACGCATTGTATTTAGGATTGGAAAACACTGTTCAATTATATAAGCGCAGTTTGAGTACAACAAACCCTTATATTTTTGGAAAAGCATAATTACTTTTTTTAAGAAAACCGCCGCCGTCTATAAATAAAAAACCAGACGGCGGTAGTGCGGTATCTAAAAACAATTTTTTAGATGTCGCCTTTCAATCAAGGAATAACTTTCCGAATTTAACAGGTGTACCAGCAGGCTGAAAAAGTACAAGAGGGTGACACAACGCTGTACCACAAAGTTGCTGCATAGCCCGGACAATTATATTTTTACCTTTTTATTTACCTGATTGCAGCAGCAGCGGCATCCAGATAGCTTGATAAATTGGTAATGCTGCCGGCAGCAATTTCAATTTGATCCTGTGCTTCTTTCCAGTTACGTTGTTCAATAGCTTCCCTTATACCTGGTAATGTTTTAACACCATAACCAGTAAAAAAACCAGGTGCATAAATGGCATGCTTGTACCAGCCACGGCGTGGCAAACCTTCTTTTGTAAGTAATGTTTGCTCGGCTTTATATAATTGTTTGTTGAGTTCATTTTTCTTTTCAGCAGTGAGCGTATTGTCAGTGATAACGATGTTTAATGCAATGGTACTTTTTGCCAAAACAGCCAGCGCATTTTGAAGCGAACTGAAATTTAAAAATGGCACTTCCTCTTTTTCAACGGGCGGTAACAATGGCTCCGTTACTTTATTGGCAATTGTATAATATTTTTCTTTGATGAGCTGATTTTCTAGCTGGGTATTTTCTCTTTGGTCATCCGCCATTGCAATTACTTCGCCTGCATATTTACTGATGGTAGATTGTAAATTACGAAAATCAAATGGCAGCAATTCTGCATTTGCAAAACGCAATGTAGTGCGACCTGCCGTTTTAGCCAATACCACACCATATTCAAAAGTGGGATCTTTAAAGCGCTTGTATAAATCGTACGAATCGTAGATAGAATGGTATTCGCCTCCGTCATCTTCACCACCAAAACCAAGATTTAAAGAGGGTATGCCAATGTGTTGTGCAAAGGGAGAAAAATCTGAACCGGAACCAAGTGCTGGCAATGTAAATGTATTTTTAGCCAATGCTTCTTTTTTTGCTTTCGCAGAAGTAGCACTGATAATTTCCAGTGAATGTCTCCTATCAAATACACTTACTTTAGTTTCAGGATCATTAACAGCTTTACTGATTTCGGTAAAAGCTGGTTCCAATGCCTGTGAGCCACCGGCTTCTAAAAATCCTCTGCCATTTCCATCTGAGTTAATGTACAATACTGCCTTTTGTTGCAATTCGGCAGCATGCAATTCTACCCATTCTGTAGAGCCCAATAAACCAGGTTCTTCCCCATCCCAGGCACAATACACAATTGTACGTTTTGGTTTCCATCCTGCTTTAACCAACTCTGATACTGATCTTGCTTCTTCCATCATGGCGGCCTGACCACTAATAGGATCGGCTGCACCATTTACCCATGCATCATGGTGATTACCACGAATTACCCATTCATCAGGAAATTCGGCTCCTTTTAATTTTGCAATAACATTATATATTGGTTTTATCTGCCAATCGAAAGCAAGTTTTAAATGCACTTTATTTTTACCCGGACCAGCATGATAAGTGATAGGCAATGCGCCTTTCCATTCATCAGGAACAACAGGCCCTTCCAAACTTTCCAGCAAAGGCAATGCATCTGCATACCCAATTGGTATAACCGGTATTTTTAATAAATTTACGCACTCGTTTCTATCTAAACGTTTTGCATCTTTGGTAGCGCCTACACCAGGTGTAAGTGGATCGCCGGGGTAAATCGGCATATCCATGACGGAACCTCTTTGTGCACCAAACGAAGGCCTGAAAGGACCTTTGGGATATACATCGCCCTGAAAATAACCATCCTCTTTTGGATCAGAGTATATGATACAACCAATGGCACCATGCTCCTGTGCAACTTTTGGTTTGATGCCTCTCCAACTTTGGCCGTATTTTGCAATTACAATTTTTCCTTTAACATCAATTCCCATCCTGGCTAATTTTTCGTAATCGGCGGGTACGCCATAGTTTACAAAAACCAGTTCGGCTGTTACATCGCCATCCGCACTCCAGCAATTATACACAGGCAATTGTGTTGATTGCTGTCCGGAGGTCGCATCTTCTTTTAATGCGGGCTCTTTTAAAGATGCTGTAAATTTTTTAGTGCCGTTCATTTCCAGCAACCTTGTTACCGGCGTTGGAAACAATACATAAAATGTTTCTATCTGTGCATTATAGCCCCAGCTTTTAAATTTATTAAGAATGTATTTTGCATTGGCTTCATCACCAGCGGAGCCCACATAATGCGGTACTGCAGACATCTCTTTGATGAGCTGATCAATATTTTTTGCGCTGAGGTTAGCATCGAACTTTTTTTCGGTAGATAATTGTGTTTCAGAGCTAGTGGGACTAAAACCCAGTATAGTGCTTGTTTGTGACAGTGCACTAACTATAGTAAAGCTACCTGCCAACAACAGGATACAATATTTTTTCATGGTAAAAAAGTTTTAGTGGAATTTATTTTTTGTTAGGAAATCCTGAAAACGAATGTAGCTTTTAGTTTAAAATTAAAAAGTTATAAAAATTATTTTAAATGTGCTTTATCTGTATTAATCCGACTAAGCCGGGTTTCTATTTCAACAACGCAGTAAGCTTTCTTTCCAATGCCGGCCCCCGTAAATTCTTTGCAACAATTTTTCCATCAGGGCCTATTAAAAAGTTTTGAGGTATGCTAAAAATACCAAATTGCTGCGCCACAGAATTGCTCCATCCCTGCAAGTCGCTTACATGCGCCCAGGTTAAGCCATCCATTTTTATAGCATCTATCCAGGCGGACTTTGCTTTATCTAAACTTACGCCCAACACGGTAAAATTTTTATCTTTAAACTTAATGTAATTGTCAACTACGTTTGGATTTTCCTGGCGACATGGCCGGCACCAACTTGCCCAAAAATCTATCAAGACATATTTACCCCGCAAAGAAGATAAACTTACAGCATTGCCTGTGGTATCAGCTTGTGTAAAATCTGCCAATACGGTACCAATCGCATTTTTCTTTGATTCGGTAATTTGCTGCGCAATATAATTTCCCATTGCAGCTGTTTTTAAAGTATTGTTTAAACCATTGTACATTGTTTCCATTTTAGCTACATCTCCTGATAATTGATTGTAACGAATAATAGCAAGCAGCGTAACATAAGAAGCCGGGTGTTGCTGAATAAAATTATCAATTACCTGTAGAGCCTGTGTTGTTGCTACTGCATCTTCAACTGCATTTTCTGCAAACAGATTTTGGTAGGGTTGTAAAATTTTATTGAAATTTATATAATCTGTATGAGAGCCAGAACCTGTTACTACAGCTGTTTCAATGGTTTCTTTTGTAGCTGTAATTTTTATAGCACTATTGTCTAAGAACAACGTAAGATAAGGAGGCTTTTTATTGAATAAAATAACTTTAAAATCTGGAGCAATCACTTTCCCTTTTAATGTAAATTTATTTTTAACAATAATTGTTTCAGTTTCAGGAGCACCAGTTTGTCCGTTTAACAAAGCAACTGTAGTACCATCTGTAAAACCTGTTACTTCGCCATTGATTACAAATCCATCAAGGGGTTTAGTTTGGGTGACCGCAGCTTTTTTAACCGGTGTTTTCAACTTGCTATTTGATTTAGTTTGAGCCGTTATCAACAGCGGTAATAGCAGTATAATAGAAAATATTTTCTTCATATTTATAATTTGAATTTGCAATTTAACCCGTTTTACTCAAATGAATCAGGCAAGGATATTATTTAAGAATTCTTTAGTGGTTGCTGATATGTTAGTAGAATGTTCTAGGGCCTTAATATATGCACTTCCAATAATGGCACCGTTTGTATAAGCTGCCGCCGATTGAAAAGTGGCTTTGTCTTTTATACCAAACCCAACCAGAATTGGATTATTAAGCTTCATATCTTGTAATTTTTTAAAGTAAGCGCTTTGGTCAGTGATAACTTTATTACTACCTGTTGTGGAGGAGGAAGAAACAGCATACAAAAATCCACTGCTTAACATATCTATCATTCTGATTCGCTCTTCTTTTGTTTCTGGTGTTACCAAAAAAATAAACTTGAGATGGTGCTTTTCAAAAAGCTGCTGGTAAATTGTTTCAAATTCGTACATGGGTAAATCGGGTAAAATAATTCCATCAATACCAGCAGCTTCAGCAGCTGCACAAAATTTTTCAAGGCCATACTGCAGGATAGGATTCATGTAACCCATTAAAATAATGGGTACCTGTATTGTTTTTCTAATTGATTGAAGCTGTTGAAATAATATGGAAATACTCATACCATTTGTCAATGCCACCATATTGCTTTGTTGTATTACCGGGCCATCTGCTAATGGGTCGCTATAGGGCATACCAATTTCTATAAGGTCGGCACCATTTTGTTGCAAGGCAGTTAAAACTTCGACTGTACTATTTAAATGTGGGTAGCCTGCTGTGCAGTAAACATTTAATACGTTTGTCGTTTTTTTTGCAAAGAGTTGATCGATTCTATTCATCATTTTATTTTAATGCAAGTTCCATTTTTATATTTGCCCTTTTATATTCAGATTCAAAATCTGGTACTTCCTTAAATCCAAATTTTTTATATAAGTGAATGGCCGGACTAAGCAATGTATTTGAATACAAAATAATTTTTTGAAGCTGTAATTTCTTTCCTTCTATTAAACAATGTTCAATCAATTTATTTCCAATGTGGTTTCCCTTAAACTCCTCCTTCACTGCCATTTTTGATAATTCAAAAACAGTCTCTCTCACTTTTAAAAGAGCGATTGTTCCTGCTACTTCCCCATTAAACAATGCAAAATAAATAAACCCACCTTCATCAATATAATACTTCTTTGGATTGGCCAGCATTTTTTCATCAAGTGGTTCAACTTCAAAATACTTTATCAGCCATGCTTTGTTTAAGGCTGCAAAATCAGCTGCAAAAACATCGGTAAAAGGAATGATCGTTATTGAATTTTTCATTGTTGTATTTCCCCTTTTCACCTCCTTCGTCCGCTACAGTCAACTTCTCTTTTAGGAGAATGATAGGTTTGTATATTTTATTGTATGGAATAAGGTACTTCTAATAATGGAAAATATGCCCAAACCGACACTACAAACTCTCTACAAATAGTTCATATAAGTTGCTAAATCCTTGTCCCCTCTTCCACTTAAACAAATTACAACCACATCATCTTTCTTAAACGTCATCTCATTCAACACATGAAAAGCATGCGCTGTTTCCAATGCCGGAATAATACCTTCCGTTCTGCTTACTTCAAAAGCAGCTTGTAACGCTTCCGCATCTGTTGCACTCATAAAAACTGCACGACCACTTTTATATAAATGTGCATGTAGCGGACCAATCCCCGGATAATCCAACCCTGCTGAAATACTGTGTGGCTCTGTAACCTGACCATCATCAGTTTGCATTAGTAAACTTTTACTCCCATGTAAAATACCCGGCTTACCCAACTGTGTAGTTGCCGCACTCATCCCACTGGTTATACCACAACCTGCAGCTTCCACTGCTACTAACTGCACGGAAAGATCATCTAAAAAATGATAGAATGCACCGGCTGCATTGCTTCCACCACCTACACACGCAATAACATGTGTAGGTAATTCACTACCTGTTTTTTCTAGTAATTGTTTTTTAATTTCTTTGCTGATTACGCTTTGAAAACGAGCCACTAAATCGGGATAAGGATGTGGACCAACCACACTACCAATAATGTAATGTGTATCCACAGAATTATTTATCCAATCCCTGATAGCTTCGTTGGTAGCATCTTTCAAGGTTTTGCTACCACTTACGGCTGGCACAACTGTAGCACCCAACATTTTCATGCGAGCCACATTAGGTGCCTGGCGTTCAATATCTTTTTCGCCCATGTACACAATGCATTCCAAGCCTTTTAGTGCACATACGGTAGCCGTAGCCACCCCATGCTGACCGGCCCCGGTTTCCGCAATGATTCTTGTTTTGCCTAGCCGCTGTGCTAACAAAATTTGACCTACAGTATTATTAATTTTATGTGCGCCTGTATGGCACAAATCTTCCCGTTTTAAATAAATTTTTACGCCGTGCTTTGCACTTAAGCGCTCTGCCAAAAATAATGGTGTTGGCCTACCCACATAATCTTGAAGCAGTTGTTGATACTCTTGCTGAAAAGCAGGCTCATACATGATTTGCAGGTATTGTTCCTGCAGCTTTTTTACATTGGGGTATAACATTTCCGGAATAAATGCACCACCAAAATCGCCGTAATAACCATGTTCATCCACGGCAAAATTATTTTGTTTTGTTGTCATCATTTGTATTTCAATTTAACATCGTTGTGTCACTCACTTATACGTTATACCTATTTTGAACAACTTTAGGTAATAACTTTATTTCTTGTTGATTTCTGAAAGCATTTTTATCTAACATTTAAACAGGTACAAAGTTTTTAACAGCTAAAAATTATATATCATAAACTGATTTATTTAAAACAATCTGATAAGAAATTATTTTTTATGCCTCTATTAAGGTGGCATTTATAATTTAGCCGTGCTTTTCACGCTATTGTTAATATCTACACCCTGAAATTTTAAGCACCTTGGTTATTTTTTATATTAAACAAACTATGCTTAAATTAAAGTTTAATAGCAAAGTAAAAGTACAAGAGGGCGACGCAACAATTTACCACATAACGTCCCAGCCGGGACAAACATCTTTCTATTAAGAGAAAAATGTATCGCTCTAATTACTATCCTTTTAAAGCAGGCAATGAAATAATTGCAGCAATTATTTCATTGCCTGCTTTAACTGCAACACGAGTGCCATGTCTTTTACGCCTGGTTCTTTTTCAAATTTGCTATTGATATCTATGCCAACAAAATCTGGATGCTTAAACGCTTTTATTTTTGCCGCATCAGTAAGACCAATGCCTCCACTTAAAAAGAATGGTTTTTCAATTTTATTTTTCTTTATCAGCTTCCAGTCAAACTGTTTACCTGTGCCACCTACTGTACCATTTTTACCAGCAGTATCAAACAAATAATAATCACATACTGCATCGTAATCTGCTACCAATTCATCTATAGAGCCGGTGTCTTCGCTGATGCTAAACGCTTTTATAACTTCTACATCGTTTGATAACTGTTCACACAATTCTGGCGTTTCATTGCCATGTAATTGCACAACATCCAAACCGTAGTCTTCTATCATTTGTATAATTTCATCGTAACCAGCGTTTACAAATACGCCCACTTTTTTAATGTCAAAATCGCTTGACTGTACTTCTTCTTTAGAAATTTTACCTACTACATAACGGGGAGATTCCTTATAAAAAATCAATCCTGCAAAATCAATATTCAATCCGTCTAATTGTTGCAGTTGCTTTAGCTGCGTAATACCACATACCTTAATGTTCATTGTCTGTTTTTTCTTTTTATAATTGTTGTATAAATTTTTTAATTTTTCCCATATCCTTAATCCCAGGCATTATTTCAAATTTACTGTTGATATCAATTGCAAATAATCCTTTTGCTTCGGGCAGCATGTTGAATGCTTTTAATTTTTCTACATCAGTAGGTTCTATACCGCCGCTTAAAAAATAAGGTTTTCCAACTGCCACATCATGCAATTTATCCCAATCAAATTTTTTGCCCGTTCCGCCATAGCCGACTCCTTCGGTATCAAACATAAACATATCGCATACTTCCATATAATCCTTTATACGCCAGTCAATATGATCGCTGTCACTGATTCTGAAAGCTTTTACCACAGAAATATAATCGGCAATTTTTTCACAATAACGAGGCGTTTCATCACCATGCAACTGCACCATGTGCAACCGGCATTCATCTACCATGTGCAAGACTTTTTCAACAGATGCATTTACAAAAACACCTACTTTATTTACACTGTTTTCTTTTTTAATCTGACTTGTAGTCATTTGCCGTAATACGTACCGGGGCGATTTAGGATAAAAAATAAGTCCGGCAAACGTAGTACCGGTTTCTGGTAATTTAGCCAATTGTTCTTGCTGGGTTATACCGCAAACTTTTACACGCATTTTTATGATGCTTTTAGTTGATGGACAAATTCGGCAAAAGCAATCGTTGGATCAGGCTGTTTCATAAAGTGTTCTCCAATTAAAAAACCGCTGAAGCCTGCGTTTTTGAAAATACTAATTGTTTCAATATCATTGATGCCACTTTCTGCAATTTTAATTTTACCATCACCAATTTTTTTACTTAATTCAACAGAACGATTGATATCGACTGTAAAAGTTTTTAAATCTCGGTTATTTACGCCTACAAATTCTGTAGCATCACATATATGTTGTAACTCTTCTTGACTGTGAATTTCCAGCAGCACTTCTAGTTGCAATGACGTTGCAAAGCCTGCTAATTCTTTAACTCTTTCCGGCGTTAGACAAGCGGCAATCAATAAAATAACATCGGCACCAATTGACTTTGCTTCTACAATCTGGTATTCATCAATCATAAAATCCTTTCGTAAAATCGGAATATTATTTACCCTTGCATTTATTAAATCATTGCTACTTCCGCCAAAAAAATGATTGTCGGTTAACACTGATAAACAACTTGCTCCATATTGTGTGTAGGCTTTTGTTACTTCAAGCACATCAGCCTTATCGTTAATAATTCCTTTGGAAGGTGATTGCCTTTTAAACTCAGCAATGATGCCGGTTTTTGTTTTATCTAACAAAAATTGTTTTAATGAAAATGTTGGCCGGTTAAAGAATTCGCTTTGTTTCAACATTTCGACATCAACAAGTGCTTTTGCTTTGGCAACTTCCTTTTTTTTGTATGCTATTATTGTATCTAAAATATTCATATATTGCTATAGTGCTAAAAAAAAATTAATTGAGAATACATTTTAAAATTAACAAAATTATCAGGCACATATTTTTTTAAGCACCTTTAATGCCTTTCCACTTTCCAAGCTTTCCACTGCCAGTTGATAACACGCTTCATAATTACTATATTTTCCGGTACATTGCAAAGCCATCGCAGAATTAGCCAGCACCACAGCGTTTTGAGACCAACTTCCTTCGCCTTTTAAAATATTTATAAATATTGCAGCTGCTGCTTCAACTGTATCACCTCCTGAAATATCTTCCGCTTTTACTGTGCGTTTTCCCAATGTTTCTGCACTAATTATTTTTTCTCCCTTGTTGGTAATTACTTTCGTATCGCCAGTTAAAGAAATTTCATCGTATCCATCTAACCCATGTATAATGGTAAAATTGCTATCGCTTTGTTGCAATAAATAATTATATATTCTTGCCATTTCCAAGTTGTACACACCAACCAATTGGTATTTTGGAAATGCAGGATTTACCATTGGACCCAGCATATTAAAAAATGTTCGTACCCCTAAATTTTTACGTACAGGACCTACTACTTTTAACGCAGGATGAAATAAAGGTGCATGTAAAAAGCAAATATTGGCTTCGTCAATTTCCCTGTTAAGTGCATCATTGTCATTTTTAAATTTGTAGCCCAACTGCTCCATCACATTGCTGGAACCACTGATGGTGGATGCTCCATAATTGCCATGCTTGGCCACTTTATTGCCGGTACCGGCTACAATAAAACAACTTAATGTTGAAATATTGAAAGTGTTTTTTCCATCGCCACCCGTACCTACAATGTCGAGCACTTCCAGACCGTGCAAATTTACCGTTACGCACAATTCCAGCAAGGCATCTCTAAAGCCCTGTAACTCTGCAATGGTAATGCTACGCATTAAATACACCGTTATAAAAGAAGACATTTCGCTTTCATTGTACACGCCTTTAGCCATATTCAACAATACTTCTTTTGCCTGTTCAACAGAGAGTGTTTTGTGTTCAAATAAATAGTTTAATATCTTTTTCATATTAGCTTGATTGTCTTCCTAAATAACGAATGCGGAAAGAATTACTTTAAAATCTGATTTTCAATTATAACTCAAAAGTCATCACTTGTAACTTTCCCCCAGCCAGTTCCTCAGCATCTTCTCCCCTGCTGGTGTTAACACACTTTCGGGATGAAACTGTACGCCTTGCACATCAAATATTTTATGTTGCAATGCCATGATAAAACCATTCTCATCCACCGCAGTAATTTCAAGTTCTGCCGGAAAATTTTCTTTATCTATGATCCAGCTATGGTAACGCCCTACTTCTACTTCCTTTCCAAGCCCCTTTAAAACAGGTGCATTTTCATTCAAGATATTTATTTTAGTTGCTACTCCATGGTACACTTTAGATAAATTTTTTAATGTACCTCCAAATGCCTGACCAATTGCCTGATGGCCTAAACATACGCCCAGTATAGATTTGGTGGCCGCATATTCTTTTATTAATGGCAATAACAAACCAGCTTCTTCGGGTATGCCAGGACCTGGCGATAAAATAATTTTATCAAAAGCTTTCACCTCTTCCAATACAATTTGGTCGTTGCGGTATACAGCTACTTTTTCATTGGTAATTTTTTCAACCAGATGAACAAGATTGTACGTGAACGAATCATAATTATCAAATACCAATATTTTCATTTTAGATATTTTGTGCCAGAACAATGGCTTGTTTTAATGCATTTAATTTATTGTTTACTTCCTGCAACTCACTCTCCGGGTTACTCGCTGCTACAATGCCTGCACCAGCCTGGCAGATAAGTGTATTGTTTTTACTTAAAAAAGTACGTATCATAATGGCGTGGTTACAACTACCATCGAAACCAATACAACCAATAGCACCGCCATAATAACTTCTTACAGTAGGTTCATATCCATCTATCAATTGCATGGCTTTAAATTTTGGCGCACCACTTAAAGTACCTGCCGGAAAACTTACCGCCAACAATTTAAAAGGATTTGTTTCAGCGCCTACTTTACCCTGCACTTCACTTACCAAATGAATTACGTGGCTGTAATAATTTACTTTTTTATACTGTGTTACTTCTACTTCACTACACATCCTGCTTAAATCATTTCTTGCAAGATCAACCAGCATCACATGTTCGGCATTTTCTTTTTCATCATGCTCCAATTTTATTGCCAGTGCCTTATCAGTTTCGTCATTGCCGGTACGTTTAAAAGTTCCTGCAATTGGATGCACAATTGCTTTTCCGTTTTGTACAATTAGCTGACTTTCGGGCGAAGAGCCCATCAATTTATAATCGCCATAATCAAAATAAAATAAATAAGGACTTGGATTGATACTACGCAAAGCCCGGTAAACATTAAAGTCATCGCCTGTAAAGGATTGCTCAAATCTTCGGCTCAACACAATTTGAAAAACATCCCCCCTGTTGCAACTGGCAATTCCCTTTTTAACCATTTCAATATATGCAGCCTCCGTTAAGTTAGAGCATTCTGCGCCTTTACTTTTGTAAGGAAAAGTAGGTACATCTTTACTTTTTATCAAACTTTCTATTAACCCAACTTCGCTTTCGATACCGTCTACAGCATTCTCGCATATAAACAATTCATCTTTATAATGATTGATGGCAATAACGTATTGATATAACCGATATCGCATTAAAGGAATTTCTGCAGCAATTGTTTTACCATTTTCATTTGCTGAAGCTGATTTGGTATCTTTTAATTGAATTGAATCAAAAAATTGCACGGCATCATACGTACTATAGCCAAATAAGCCCTGCGCTACATTGATGGGTTTGGGTGCCACAGCTGTTATCTGAAACCGCTGCATAAAATCCCATAAAAATTGTGGCACATCTGTGGGATTTTTTATCGTTGTTTTTTCTGCTGGTTGACCAGGCAATTTAAATTCCAATACCGATTTATTACTGATCTCAATACCTGCAATTGCATTAATACCAATAAAAGTAAAACTGTTTTCTCCTGCATGAAAATCACTGCTTTCCAGCAAAATGGTGTCCCTGAAACGGTCTCTCAGCCGCAGGTAAATACCTACCGGGGTATATACATCAGCCAGTAATTTTTTGTAGGTAGTGTCAATTAATATTTTTTTCATGATTATTTTTTGTCAACTTTTATTTTAGAAATTAAATTAAAAAACCCCAACACAATGTGTCGGGGCCTTATTATAGTTAATATATAAATAGCATAGCGACACAATCATAATAATGACTGCCACCACCAACTAATGTTATATTTATTTTTAATTTTCATTTCCTTCTGCAAATATGAAGCAGAATTAATTACAAAAAAAACTTTTTTAGTAAATTGAATAAATTTTAAAAATGGAGATCATACAGGAACAAAAAGTTAAAAAAGTTATATTATATGTTGAACAGGAAGACAAAAAACTTGCAAAGCTGTAATAACCCATGAAAGATAATAACTTACTTATTTTTAATCATACAGAAGTTGATGAAATATAAAAGGTAAAAACATTGGTAACCAAATAGTAAATATAGTAGCTGAATTTGCCCGTACCTAACACTATAAAATATTTCCGTTGTGTTCTTTTGCTATGCTGTGATGAAAAAAAGGAAGATAGAATTTAAAGATGTATTGAGGTATAATTAATTTAAATTAAGATACAGTATCTTCAATAAAATTTAAAAAGGTATGAAAATTATAATATTTGGCGCAACGGGAATGGTAGGTAAACAATTAGTAAAACAGGCATTGTACATGGGGCATCAGGTAAAGGCTTATGGCAGAAATATTTTTACCGAAAACATGCCTGAAAGTAAAGATATAGAAATTGTACAGGGCACTTTATTTAATGATAAACAAGTACACAGTGCCATAAAAGGTTGCGATGCGGTACTCTCTGCAATAGGCGGCGGTATTGATAGTACAGATGTAACAAGATCTTTGGGCATGAAAACAATTGTTGAACAAATGCTGAAAGCAAAAGTGCAAAGAATAGTTGGAGTAGGCGGCATGGGCATATTAAATACAGCTGACGATACACTCATTATGGATACACCTGAATTTCCACCCGAATATATTCAGGTTAGTCTCGAACATTTTAAAGCCTACAATTTTTTAAAAGATTCAACGCTTAGCTGGACATTTGTTTGCCCGCCTGATATTAAAGATGCTGGTGTTACAGGTATCTATACTACCAATGCTGATTATCCGCCTATAAAAAATAAATTCCGAATTAACTCTGGTGATCTTGCCATGTTTATGCTAAAAGAAATAACTGCCAATGAATTTTTGCAAAATAGGGTTGGAATTTCAAACTAATAAAAAATACCAAAAATTTATTATTTTAGCAATCCTTTAACCCAGGCTGGCACAATATTGTTCACCTTTACAATAAAAAATTGAAGCAAGTTTTATTTTTTATTTTTATAATTTCTTTTAGCTATTCAAATGCTCAAAAAATTGATAGTATTTATGTTAATCTTTATACTGATAGTCTAAAAAAAGGTACATACAATTACATCAATATTGATGGCCGTTTAACTAATGGAAGCTATTTACCATTAGATAACAACGACCTTACATTTACCGCTTCTGCCGGGGAATTTAAAGGCAATAGTTTGTGGATTGATAAGGATTTTAAGCAAGATAAGATAAGCATCAAAGTTGTACTAAAAAGCAACCCACTTCAACACAAAGAATTTGATATTTACATCAAGCAAAAACCAGATAATGAAAAATTAAAAACATCGGAGGAAATCATCGATGAAATTAAAAAGTCAAAGAAAAATAAAAACAATCGGTTTTAAATTTCGTAGATAAAGGCTATAAAAAATCCCAGTCAATTGATCAACAATTACTGGGATTTTTTATATAATTTATGTAGCCAGAAGTATTAAACGAATTTTTTTGCATCTTCTAAAAACTTAGCAAGACCACTATCTGTTAACGGATGTTTTAATAATCCTAAAATAGAATCAAGTGGGCAGGTACAAACATCAGCCCCAGCTTCAGCACATTTAATAATATGATTTGGATAGCGAATAGACGCTGCAAGAATTTCTGTTTTATATCCTTGTATAGAAAATATTTGGCGCAATTGGTGAATTAATTCTATGCCATCCCAACCTGTATCATCGATTCTGCCAATAAAAGGTGAAACATAAGCTGCTCCTGCTTTGGCAGCCAAAATAGCCTGACCTGCAGAAAAAATTAAGGTACAATTGGTACGTATCCCATTATCAGTAAACCATTTAATGGCCTTAACACCTTCTTTTATCATTGGCACTTTAACCACAATATTTGGGTGTATAGCATGCAACTTTTTACCTTCTGCAACAATACTGTCAAAATCAGTGGATACAACTTCTGCACTAATATCACCATCTACCATTTCGCAAATAGTTTTGTAATGGTTCATTACAGCTTCCTGCCCCTTAATCCCTTCTTTAGCCATTAAGGATGGATTGGTTGTAACACCATCTAAAATTCCAAGATCATTTGCTTCTTTAATTTGTGCCAGGTTGGCTGTATCAATAAAAAATTTCATTTTGTTTAAATTTTATGTTCTGCAAAAGTAAAAAAATGACAGATAAAATTTCAAACTATTTTATACAATAAAAATAAAGGAGTGTATTTCAATATCAGCGATCATTGTGGTAGGGACATAAAAATGGCAAGTTACTTACATCGCACCGCTCAACCATCTACCCTTGCTACCTTCCGGTCCTGGGGGAGTTCAACAGGAGCTGGCCGTATAAGACTTGCCGCTGCAAATATAAGGGAGAAAAAGTTATTGGTGAAAATAAGGAGGTGAATAATTTAACCTTTTGATAAAATCATTCACCTTTTGATAAAATAAAAAATTAGGATAAAGTAATATTTTATCCTGTTAATAAAAGCTGCCGGTGGTGGTAAAAAAATATCTGGGTTTTAAATGTAGATTCCAAATTATTGTTGACTAAAAGCTTTCTTAGATTAACCTTTTGCGCCACACACACAAATGCATCCTTAATTTAAGCGTAACAGAACATAAATAATATTGATATTAAAAAGTTAAGCAATTTGGCATAAAAAGTAAAATAGAAAGAGAAATATTATAAAAAACATGCTTACTTTTAAAAGTGTAATTATTACTCACAAAAAAATATATTTAATGAAACGATTGTTACTCCTGTATTCCTTAACTCTTTTATCAACGGTCTCTTTTGCACAAAGTTCTAAACCAATTTTTAATGGCAAAGATTTAACCGGGTGGACAAATAACGGCACTGAAAAATGGTACGTTGATAATAAAGAACTTGTTTGTGAAAGTGGACCTGATAAGCAATACGGATACTTATCAACCATCAAAAATTATAAAAATTTTGAACTTAGCCTACAGTTTAAACAAGAAGCCAATGGCAATAGCGGTGTTTTTATTCGGTCAACAATTGAAGGAACAAAAATTAGTGGCTGGCAGGTAGAAGTTGCTCCTGAAAATTTACATACCGGCGGTATTTATGAATCTTATGGACGTGGTTGGTTAATACAACCTAAAGCAGAAGATGAAAAGTGGTTACAAATGGGCAAATGGAATACCATGAAGATTTTAGTAAATGGCGACGAAATTACCAGTTGGTTAAACGGCCATCAAATGGTTTACCTGAAAGATGAAAAAATTGGTAAGGGAGAAGGCTTTATTGCATTACAGATTCATGATGGAGGAGGAATAAAAGTAA
Source organism: Ferruginibacter sp. (assembly GCA_025352695.1). Taxonomy (GTDB): domain Bacteria; phylum Bacteroidota; class Bacteroidia; order Chitinophagales; family Chitinophagaceae; genus Ferruginibacter. The sequence goes on from JANXSK010000057.1 coordinate 26,037, forward strand.
AGTGGAAAAATATCCGGATCAAAGAACTTAAATAAAGGTAAAAACCTGTAGCAACGTATACTTACTTTGTAAATAATAATTACATGTATTATTTAATTAACGCACAATAATTTTTTATTAATGAAAAATATTTCAGAATCATCCCGCAGAAATTTTATTAAAAAACTGGCAACAGCTTCTGCAGCTGTTGCTGTTGGTAACAGTGTATTTTCGGCAGAAAATAAAAATGCTTATTTCGAAAAACTAAAACGTACTCCCTTTAGTGCGAATGATAAAATAAATATTGCCTTAATTGGTGCAGGAGGTATGGGCACACAGGATGTGATTACTGCGTTAAAAATTCCTAATATAAAATTAGTTGCGGTATGCGATCTGTACAAGGGTCGTTTGAAAGATGCGACTACCAAATGGGGGAATGACCTGTTTTTAACCCGTAGTTACAAAGAAATTTTAAGCCGTAAAGATGTGGATGCGGTTATTATAGCAACGCCGGATCATTGGCATCAGCAAATATCCATCGATGCCATGCGAGCAGGCAAACATGTGTATTGCGAAAAACCAATGGTACACGCAATTACAGAAGGGCCAGCAGTTATAAAAGCACAAACTGAAACAGGCAAAATTTTTCAAGTAGGTAGTCAGGGAGTTTCTTCCTTAGGAAATGAAAAAGCCAAGCAATTATTAAAAGAGGGCGCCATTGGCGAATTAAATTATGCTGAAGGATTTTGGGCTCGTAATTCACCTACAGGCGCATGGCAATATCCTATTCCGGCAGATGCATCTTTAGATACCGTAGATTGGGAAACATTTATTAGTAATACTAGTAAACGCTCCTTTGATGCTACCCGCTTTTTTAGGTGGAGAAATTACAGAGATTATGGAACCGGAATGGCTGGTGATTTATTCGTTCATCTTTTTTCAAGTTTACATTTTATCACCAACTCATTTGGTCCCAATAAAATTTATGCCGCAGGTGGGCTGCGTTACTGGAAAGATGGACGTGAAGTGCCAGACGTTTTATTAGGCACTTTTGATTATCCTCAAAGTGCAGCCCACGCTCCTTTTAACCTTTCCTTACGCTGCAATTTTGTTGATGGCACCAGTGGTACCACTTATCTAAAATTAGTAGGCAGTGAAGGATCGATGGATGTAACCTGGGATAGCGTTACATTAAAAAGAAATAAAACGATTGAATCAGAGGATCCTTTTTACATTGAGCAAATGAAAAAAGCTGGCACGCCTGTATCAGATCGTAAAAAAATATTAGCACCTGAAGAATATACTTTTGCTGCTGAAAAAGATTACGAAGGCGGACCATATGATCACTTTATAAACTTTTTTACCGCCATTAGAGAAGGAGGTAAAGTAACTGAAGACGCCGTATTTGCTTACAGGGCAGCAGCCCCTGCTTTATTATGCAACGATAGCTACAACCAGGATACTGCCATGTTATGGAATCCGGAAAATATGCAACAAATAAAAAAATAAATCAGTAGTATACCAAATATCTTATAAAGATATTTGGTATTTTTTTTGTTATCTTTTTACAAAACTATATACAAAAGCCTCTCTTTGAAAATACAATGATTAACTTTTTTTAGCTTAACTTTTAATTTAAAAGAGATAGCGAATTATCAACGCTTCCTCTTTTAAATAGCAATAATTTTCTTTTGGCAAGACTTAAACTTTTATAGATATTTTTGTCAGCAATTTGTAGAACCTTGTTTTCTATACAAAAAATATCGTTATTTAACTTGGGTGTGTTGTAGTTTTTCATTTTATAAAAAAGTATCTAACACTTTTAAAAAAGTAACTTTGAAAAAAATGGCTAGATTGTTGAAGAATATTTAAAAAAAATGACTTGACACAGATATATTTATACATAATTGTAGCTTTTATTATTGGTTTTATTTTAGCATGGATCATACGTACGATAGCAATGGAAAAAATAAAAAAAGTACTAAAAAGTACCCAAGGCTATCTGGAAAGTGAAACTCTTAAAAAAGAAACACTACAAAAGGAAAATCTTCAGGTTTATCAAATGAAACAAATAGTGGAAATTGAAAGTGTAAAAAAACTTTTAAAGGCGCAGGAAATAAATAAATTGCAGGATTCAGATATTTTATTACTACAAAAAAGCAATGAGGAAACAGAAGCTTTATTGGAGCAGGGTTTGCCAGCAATGCATACACTTAAAATGCAATTAATAGAAGCCAATAATACCATTGCAAGATTCAAAGCTCAACAGCAACTAACCAAAAAATAGGTTTCAAATACAGCAACAGTAATCTGCATTATTATTACTATCCATCTTATTTTACTAAACAAATATTTAGCTTTTAAATTTAAGTATGCTAAAAATTTCAATAGCCATAATTGCTTTAATAATAGCTTGTTTTGTTATGCCGAAAAGCAACGCCCAAAGTAACAAAACTGCATTTAAAGTGATTGCATTTTTTACAGAAAAAAATGATCAGGCGCATATTAGTTTTGTAAAAGAAGCGAATATGTGGTTTCCTTCAATCGCGGCCAAATACCATTTTAGTTACGATACAACAAGCAACTGGAATAATTTGAATGATACATTCTTACACAAATATCAGGTGGTACTATTTTTAGATACCCGGCCAGATGCGCCAACTCAAAGAACCAGTTTAGAAAATTATATGGAGCATGGCGGCGCATGGATGGGTTTTCATTTTGCAGGCTTTGCACTTACCCCGTCAGATTTTAATATGGATTGGGATTGGTACTACAACAATTTTTTAGGATCCGGAGCTTATAAAAGTAATACGTGGAGACCAACTGCTGCTATATTACGCGTTGAGGACTCGGCTCATCCTTCAACAAAACATTTACCACCCACCTTTAAATCTTCGCCCAATGAATGGTATAGGTGGCAAAATGACCTGCGTAAAAATCCTGATATCGACATATTACTTTCCATTGATGCATCCAGCTTTCCTCTTGGTACAGGGCCAAAATTAGATGAGATATGGCATAGTGGTTATTACCCTGTTGTATGGACTAATAAAAAATACAGGATGATGTACCTTAACATGGGGCACAATGATATTGATTATGAACATCATTCTGATAGCACTTTATCCTACACCTTCGATAATAAAACTCAAAATACATTAATCATTGATGGATTGCTATGGTTGGGACATAAGAAAAAGTAGTTTTTACAGAAAATAAATAACACCAGGAAACCTTAAATTTTGGCGCAGCTATAAAAAAAATAATTTTCTTTTGATAAGAAAACTATTTTTTTATGGGCATACTATTTGCACATTGTATTGATATAAAAAACAAATAGTATGAAAATAAAATGGATAATTACTGCGATAGCAACATTGACAATAAGCATAAATCTGCAAGCGCAGGTTGTTTCAAAAGATTCAATCAATACTCTTAAACAACAGAAGGAAGCACTCAAAATTGGAAAAAGATTAAATGAGCGAAATTTAGAATTGGCTAAACTTGAAAACAATGTAGAAAAGAAAACCCAGAATACGCAAAATAGTGCCCAACAAGCTCAAACTTCTGCCAATATAAATGGAGATGCCGCCAACAAGTTAAGTACTGATGCAATGGACAAGTCATTAGCTAGAAAAGCAGATAAAACTGCAAGCAATGCTAAAAGTGATGCTAAAAAAGCAAGAAAAGAAGCTAAACAACTCAATGATTTACAAAATAATATTGAATCACTTAGAAAAAAAATTTCAGAGGATCAGGCTAAACTAGCTGCTCTGCCTCCTGTACCTATGCCAGGTAATTAAAAATTAGTTTATTGCATTGTTAGGCTTTAAAATATAGTTGAATCACAATAATAAAAAAGCAGTACTTAAATGTGCTGCATTTTTATTATGTTAAACCTATTTGTTCACTATTTATTCCACCACATTTTTGTAAGCAAATCATCCGGACCTTGTACCTCAAGAGCCGCTTTGTAATTAACTGTATTTACTGATTGTTCGGAAAGCGGATAACGGGTACGACGTGGCCATGCACTGATGGCACTTGACGGACCAATAATTGTCTCTTTTGGTACACCGGTTCTTCTCCATTCAGACCAGCCTTCAAAGCCTGTGTAAAATAAAGAGAACCATTTCTGAATTCTGATTTTATATAATTTTTCACCGGTAGTTCCCATGTAGGCAACACCTGGTTGAAGGAAATAGGCAGGTGTTGGGGTAATGTCTGAAGACTTTGCAAAATAATGATCACTTGCGGGAATACCTTGGTTCAGCACATCCAAGCGGCTTCCATCATAAGCAAACTGATCATTGATACCATTTATATAATAAGTGGACGCATCAACGCCCGCAGAAATCAATCCCCGCTCTTTGGCTTCTGCCAATATAAACTGCACTTCTGCGTAGCTTAAAATAATTCCCTGAGCAGCCGTTTTTGATGCATATGCAGGATACCCCAGATAAGGCATTAAAATTGGTGACTGTTGAGATTGATAACCTGTACCTCCATTATATGTCGATTCTGTTGGACCAATACAATTGGGAACACCGCCATACTGAGGAGTTGCTGAACCATAACTTTTTTGAGTAGGCATTGCAAAAAATGCAATCCTTGGATCATTCAAATTTTTAAGATTGGTTTCAAGGGTTGTGCTTAAATGATAATCTCCGATTGGAGCATTGTGGTAGGCAGGAAACTCATTATTAAGTTCTTCTGTAAATTGTAAGGCTGCCTGATCTGCATTGGATGTAAAAAGTGGATAAGTTGAAGGGTCAGACACAATAGTATTTATTTCAGTACCTACGTTAACTACTGTACTTGTAACGCCAGACATGCGCATCAACATTCTCAAACGAAGTCCGTTTGCAAATTGCCTCCAGCGTAAAGTGCTGCCGCCCAAAAGTATATCTCCATTTAGAGGGTCTCTTCCGGTTGTAAGAAGCTTATTTGCAACTTTTAAAGAATCCATTAAGGCATAATAAATGGTCTCCTGTTTGTCGTATACCGGCGCAAAATTTCCGGAAAATTTTCCTTTTAAAGCCATGGTGCAAGGCATATCTCCAAAGTTATCTGTCATTACCTGAAACATCCATGATCTGAGAACCAACGCAACTCCCTGGTTGTTAAGGTCGCCTTTTTGAATGCTTAATACCCGAAGGTTCTCAACATCTTTCAATTGGTCAAATAAATTCCAAAGAAAGCCACCTTCCGTTTGGCTGGCCGTCCAGGAATCATCAAAGCCGCTGTTATATTGATTGGCATAATAATCACCCACCACACTTGCACCAAATTGAGAAATATAGGCATAATTGCGAACGGAATTTTTAATGATAGCAGGTATTAAAAGCTGCTCGTTTTGAATTTGTTGCGGGCTGTTGGGGTTTAGATTGATGGTATCGAAACGCTTGGTACAGCCGACGGAAAACAACAGCAAAATGGCCATTGATCTTATTATTAGTTTTGATTGCATGATTCTTTTATTAAAAATTTATACTAAGGTTAACGCCATAACTTCTGGTAGTAGGCAGACTAAGATTTTCAAAACCGGCCACAAGCCCTTGTCCTGTAGAGGCAGCTGTTTCCGGATCAAATTGTTTATTTTTAGTAAATAGCAAAAGGTTACGACCAACCAATGAAAAATTAATGTTTTGAACAGGAATTTTACTGTACAATTTCTTTGGGAAATTATATCCAATTTTTGCTTCTCTAAGTTTTACAAAACTGCGGTTAACAAGTTGCTGTTCAGAGTTATGATCATACCAACGTTTGTAAAAATTACGTGCGCTGGTGCCATTGATACCCTTGCTGTAAGAACCATCAAAAATTTGCAGGTTACGCAGGTAAGAGCCATCCGTTTGTAAAGCAGCACCATCCCTGTAATACTTTGTTGTATATACATCACCATCTGCACGTGTTAATCTTGCTTCTGCTGTTTCTTCCAACTGCCCTGCTCCTGTTGCCTTATTTATAAAACGGGAAACCAGCACACCTCCATAATTCATATCAAATAAAACTTCCAGATAGATACTCCTATAAGAAAAACGGTTGGTAATTCCGGCCGTCCAATCAGGGTTAATATTACCCAGATATATATTGGTTGGAGTTATTTTTGGTCTGCCGTTTGAATTAATGATAGGCATACCCTTTAGCGGTCCTTCTGTTACCCGTACAAAACCAGGTCCGTACAAGGATCCCATACGTTGGCCTACACGAGCTTCAATAGTAGCATCTTCGCCCGGAGCTTGTTGTACAATATTATCAACACCCGGAGCTAATGAAATCATTTTGCTGATGTTACGGGCAAAATTTGCCATAATATTCCAGTTGAATCCGTTACTGGTTCTGATAGGTGCAGCGTTCAATTGAATTTCAATTCCTTTGTTTGATATTTCACCTGCATTAATAACTCTGCTGCGGTAGCCTGATGTAACAGGTGTTGGAAGCGATAATATTTGATTGCGGGAGTTAGTGCTGTAAGCAGTAATATCAATACCTAATCTGCCTTTTAAAAGAGAAAGTTCTATTCCAATCTCTGATGTGCTGCTCTTTTCAGGCTTTAAATTAAGGTTGTTTAAAGTAGAACTTTCAGATAGGGATGGCTGACCATTCCATAGTTGCTGATAGTTGTAGGGTGTAAGAATAGAGTAGGGACTTGCATCATTACCTACCTGCGCATAAGCCAATCTTAATTTTAAAACATCGATCTTTTCTGACATTTTAAATATCTTATTTAAAAGGATACTTGAATTTACAGAAGGATAAAAGTATGAATTATTAGAAGATGGTAAAGTGCTTGACCAGTCGTTGCGACCGGTAACATTAAAGAAAATCTTGCCTTGATAATCCGTTTGTAAAAATGCATACAAACTATTTGTTCTGCGTAGTTCATCACCTGCTGAAACCTGCACCGGTACATTGGTATTGTTTAAGTTATAAATGCCCGGTATAACCAGTGAACCGGCTGTAGAAGTTCTTCCGCTACGAGACCTTTCCATTGTGTTTCCACCGCCCGATAAATCGAAATGAAAATCTTTAATATTCTTTTTATAATTGATCAGAAAATCGTAATTATTTTCCTGATAATTTAAAGAGGTTTCAGAATAAGATCCCTGTGGTGCAGTGAAGCTGCTAAAAGCCATTCTGCTTGGTCTGAAATCATTAAAATAATCTGTACCAGCCCTGCCTGTAACGGTTAAGTTCTGTAATATTTTGTAGGTTAATTTAACGTTGCCATAAAGTTGGTTTTTATTTTGTGCACTGGTATTTTCATATGCATAAAAGAAAGGATTATCATGGCTGTTAGAATAATCCTGCGTGAATTGCTGCAGACCGGTAAGACCCGGTTGCCAGTAATTACGCATGCTGTTGATGTTAACATTTCTATTAAACCAAACAAAGTTGTACATCGGCGTACCCTGGTCGTATCCTAAATTTGGACGACTTGTACTATTTGAATTGGAATAAGTTGCAACTGCTTCAGCAGACAAACGATCAGATAATTTATAACCGCTTTTAAAGTTGAAAGAGTTGCGGGTAAGGTTGTTGTTTGGTACAATTCCTAACTCCATATTGTTAGTATATGAAAGGCGGTAATTAGCAACTTCATTACTTCCGGAAAGAGCTACAGAATTAAATCTTGTGTGGCCTGTAACAAAAAAATCTTTCATGTTATTTGGGTGAGCAATATATGGCGTTGGAATAATATCACCCCTGTTAGGAAGGTATACATCACCACCTTGAAAACCATTTTTAGTAGGAGAATCGAACTGGGCGATTGGCTTACCATCCAGGCGGGGTCCCCAACTTTCATCCCAATCTTCATTTACGCCATCCGGATATAAACCGTTGTTGCTAAAACCAAAATTAGAACCTTGAAACTGACCGTTGTTTCCACCACCGAATGAGTTCTGAAATTTTGGTAACCTCAAAGGATTTTCCATGGTATAACCGCTGGTAAAAGTTAGGGCGATGCCCTTAATTCCCTTACCGGATTTTGTAGTAATAACCAATGCTCCGTTGGCTGCTCTTGATCCGTATAAAGCCGCAGCAGCTGCCCCTTTTAATACGTTTACAGATTCAACATCAGCCGGGTTTATTTCGTTTAACGAACTGCCATAATCAGGACTGGTTCCACCGCCGCTATTGGTCACCGGATCGTTACCTACAGGCACACCGTCTATAACAACAAGGGGCTGATTTTTAAAATAGTTTAAGGAAGATTCTCCACGTATAGTAATGCGGGCACTGCTGCCTACACCCGTACC
>JANXSK010000059.1 GCA_025352695.1 Ferruginibacter sp.
GCGTTTAAAATCTTTATCATCCAGATTCGTATTTATATTGTTAAAAATGTTACCCCTATAATCCTATGCGTTTTTTTTACTTTGCAAAGATATAAAAATACCTAGGATTTACCTTCAATTTTCCTTAACTTAACGGCATTGATTTGAATATAATTATTCGGTCTAAGCAATTGGAAATTTTATTTGTTTACTGATTGATTTAATTGTTTTAAAAGCTCGAAGGTTTCCGGAGAAATGGTTCCATTCTGGTAAACCTGCACGTTCATAATCGCCACATTTTTTCGAAGTATGGCCTCTCTGATAATTTTTATAAGATCTGGGGCTTTAAGCAGTGGTGATGGAATAAGTGATTCGGGCTCCGTATGTGTCCAGTCTCCTGGTTCCAGCAAGCCGCAGAAGGTTGCTTTCAAACCTTTTTGCGGGCCTGAAATAAAATAGCCATTTCCACCGACAGGCAGGTATTTATTATTTACTCCCGCCGCTTTCAATGTAATTCCATGTTCACCGCCATAAAAATCCTGGAAGTCGGTAAACCTCGGGTATATCCACGAATTATAACCCAGCACCATATTTTTATTTCCCCGTTTAATAACACGGGCCAATGTTTCAAAGGGAGCATTGTAGGGGTAAAGCCCCATGCCATCATCAATCCAAAGCCCGCCTATTTTCTTTGCATACCGCATACCTATCTCGCTGTAAATTGAAAGCAGCTTGTTAAAGGAACTATCGTTTTTGCCGGGTGTCAACTCGTGTTCTTTTTTCCAGCCGAATCTGTTAATTCGGAAGTTGCAGTATACGAGCAGTTTAATATCCCATTTAGACAATGCACCAGCTAGGTCGGCAATTAAATCTCTTGGTGTGGTATTTCCAGGCAATAAATTATCCAGTGATTTTAGCGGGGCCGGAAAAGTAGACAGATCCCAACTGGTAGTCAGTACAATAAATTGAGCACCTGTTTTGTGCACCATCAGGGAGAATTTTGTTACATCAAAATCCTTTACTGCATCGGAGTATGACTTTGCAGGGCCGGTTCTGGGCTTACTTCTGGCGTTCCAGTGAAAGAATAATCCATATTTTGCCTTGTTCAGCCATTCGGGATTGCTGCGCAGGCTTTCTGCGGCAGTTGCATATTTTTCCCAGCCGTTTTTTGTAGCCAGTTCAATAGAATATAAATTTATATCCGGGTGTTCGCCTTCAGGAATTTGCGTCAATTGTAATTGTAGCTGGTTAATCCCTGCCTCCATTATTAGTGATCCGGGAAAAATGATTTTCTCCCATTCCATGTTCATGCTTTGCAAAAGGATTTTTCCTGTTGGTGTGGATAATTGTATGGTTACGGAACTATTAGCAGAAAGGCCTCTGATCTGCAGTAGGATAGCCACTTGGTAATCTTCCTTTTTTGTGACATTTGCATTCCACATAAAAGATTGATCCTTGCTTTTCCAATCTTGGATAGCAAATACTTTGGGATCCTTATCTAAATTTTGATACGATGTATTTTTTAAACCGTTTGTGAGGGCCGCATCACTGGCAGGCATTACAGTAACGGCTCCCGGAACAACATTGATAATGGGCTGTTGTGAAAGTGATAAAAGAGACAAAAGAATTAATAATAAAAACAAAGCTGAACTTTTCATAATCTAACAGTATTAAAATGAGTGATGAAAATTTAATGAGTGCATACATGTATTCGGCATACGGGAAATGAACCGCCCCGTAAGAATACGAGGCGGTTTGTTTGCTATACTACTGCTTGTTTAAGACGATCATTGATACGCCGGGTTTTGCGGAATGTTGTTATTTTGAATTTCAACATCTGGTATATACCAGGTTTGGTTATACGGTCCAATTGGGTGAACCATTGTAGTTGGCCTGATTGCCTGAATTCTGCTCAAAGTATTGGTACGTTTCAGATCATACCAGGTACTGCCTTCCAGATTTAGCTCCCATTTTCTTTCCAGTAATACTGCATCCCTAAACTCCGTTTTAGAAAGCCCGGACAGGTTTGGTACATTGGTTGGATCAGCTTTATTTACCCTTGCTCTCATCCGTATGGAATTGATATATTTATAGGCATTACCAGGCCCGTTTATTTCATTTTCTGCTTCGGCTGCTATCAGGTACATCTCTGCCAAACGCAATAACGGAATTGTGTAGGCCAATATACCTGCACCCGATGCAGGTTTGCCGGCATCCAAATAAGAAAGGTCTACAAACTTTTGAAAGAAGGGAAGCAGCACACCACTTGGCGCAGCATAATTTTCTTTTATGCCCCAAACCTTTCGCTGATCACCCGGTCCAAAACTATTAATGAACCAGGTGGCAGGGGTAAGGATATAAACAAAACCCGGTGCAGTGGCACTGTTTTGCATCAGGGGATTACCGCCGATACCAGGCTGATAAGTCTGTTCCCAAATGCTTTCAGTTGTATAAGTAATGTTATGAAAAACCTTGGAAAAATCATCCATCAATGTAAATTTTCCGGAATTGATCACTGCAAGAGCCTTATCCCTGGCATTGGTATAATACTGTATTTGATTTAATGGATTACCAGCCATTGTTAAATACACTTTTGCTAAAAGAGCCGTAGCAACTAAT
>JANXSK010000100.1 GCA_025352695.1 Ferruginibacter sp.
AAGAATTAAAAACCATATTTTATAGAAAGAAATTTTTCTTAATGAATTAAATGATTACAATACTTCTTTAATTGCAGCAATAAGCGCACTAACATCAGCAGGAAAAATTTGACCGATATTGCCAATTCGAAATGCATCTGCTTTACTCAGTTTTCCGGGATAAATTACAAATCCCCGATCATTTAACTTGTTATAAAAATCCTCGAAATTGAAAGATTTATCTGTTGGGTATAAAAAAGATGTAATTATATGTCCTTGTATTTCAGCTTTTAAATATTGTTTAAATCCAAGTAACGCCATACCTTCATCCAACACTTTTTTATTAGTTTTGTACCGCTCTTCTCTTGCCTTTACGCCACCTTCTTCTTCCAGTTCTTTCATTGCCTGGCGAAATGCCATAATGCTTAATGTTGGAGGCGTAAATCGAAACTGCCCATTGTTTTCAAGTCCGTTCCACTGATCATACAAATCAAGACTTAAACTTCTTCCCTGGCCTTTTGCTTTTTCTAATTCGCTGCGTTTACACAATGCAAAAGAAAAGCCCGGAACACCTTCTATACACTTGTTAGATGAGGATACAAGAAAATCGATGTGGAGCTGTTTTATATCCATTTCCACACCCCCAAAACTACTCATGGCATCAACAATAAAAACTTTATTTTGAGCTTTGCACACTGCACCAATCGCTTTTATCGGATTAAAAAGTCCTGTGGTTGTTTCACTATGAATACAGGCAACGTGTGTAATTTCCGGATGTTCATTCAAGTATTTTTGGGTAGCCTCCGGGGTTACAATTTCATCTTCCTCAAAACGGACTACCTGGTGATTGAGTTGATTTATTTTTGCCATCTTTACAATGCGTTCTCCATAAGCACCATTTACCAAAACTAACAGGGTATCATTTTTGCCAACCACGCTGCCCACCACACTTTCAACACCAAAAGTACCAGAACCTTGCACTATAACACATTCATACCCTTCTTCTTTTGAAACATTAGCCAGCTTTAATAAACCGTTTCTAATTTCTTTTACAGCTAATAAAAATGCATGATCCCTAGAGCCCATATCTTCCAGCATAGCTTGCTTTACTGTTGTAGATGTAGAAAGTGGGCCAGGCGTAAACAATAATTTTTGCATGTTCAATTTTTATAGTGAATGATAGGTAGCATTAAATAATTTAAAAAACAGTAGCGCAAATATTAAAACCCATTTCTGCGGTAACCAGCAAAATTTTTGCAATTGAAAAAATTATTACCAGGGCATAGAAAAAGTCTTCACAAATGTGAAACATTTCATAGCTTCTATAACCCCTTCTTTTACTCCAAGTCCGGAATCTTTTATGCCACCAAATGGAGAACTTTCTATACGATAGCCAGGCACTTCATTGATGTTTACAGTACCTACTTTTAATTCTTTTATAAAACGAATAGCATGCTGCATATTATTGGTAATGATACCACTTGATAAACCATAAGCTGTAGAATTACTTAATGCGATGGCATCGTCAATATCTTTAAATGCAAGAATGGGTGCAAGCGGACCAAATGATTCCTGCATCACCATATCGGCAGTACGTGGCACAGCTGTAATTACTGTTGGCTCCATCAATGCACCGATGCGTTTACCTCCCAATAAAATTTTTGCACCCTGCTCAACTGCCTTGTTTACAACAGTTTCAAGGTAAATAGCAGCAGCCTCATCAATCACTGTTCCCACCACAGTGGCAGCATCTGACGGATCGCCACATTTATATGTTTTTGATTTAACTACAAACTTTTCAGTAAAAATATCTTTGATATTTTCGTGTACCAATATGCGTTTTACTGCTGTGCAGCGTTGTCCGCTATTGCGGTAAGCACCTTCAGCAGCCAGGTGCACTGCCATATCAATATCCGCATCTTCCAATATAATAATGGGATCATTGCCACCCAATTCAAGAATAACTTTTTTATATCCTGCCACATAAGAAATTCTTTTACCAACAGCTACACTTCCGGTAAATGAAACAATTTCTACACGGGGATCTTTTACCAATGGTTCTGCAATTTCACTTGTAGGCCCCAGTAAAGTGCTCAGCATATAATGTGGCAATCCAGCATCATACAGTAACTCCGTAAACTTAATAGCCGTTAAAGGCGTTTTTTCTGAGGGTTTTAAAATTACCGGTGTACCTACTGCAATGGCGGGTGCAATTTTATGCGCTACCTGATTTAGCGGATGATTAAATGGCGTAATGCAAAGTGCAAGCGACAAGGAGTCTCTAGTGGTAAATATTTTGCGTGCTTTTCCTTGGGGCGAAATATCGCAGGAAAAAATCTGGCCGTCATCTTTTAAGCTTTCCATTGCAGCAAACATCAACACATCATGTGCACGCCCTGTTTCATAAATGGCTTCCCTTATGGCTAAACCCGATTCTGCACTAATTATTTTTGCAAACTCCTCCCTGCGTTCAATCAGCAATTGCCTTGCTTTATCAAGAATACTAAAACGATCGTAACGGGTTAATTTTTGCCCACCTTTTAAAGCTGCTTCTATTGCCTGCTCTGCATGAGTAGCATTGGCCAATGCAACTGTTCCTACCAACCGATTATCGTAAGGACTTATTACTTCCAATATTTTTTCTGATTCAATTCTTTTACCTGCTACATAGCAACTGGTATTTATAACATCCATTATATTGCTATTAATAGACGCATTTTGTTTTTCAGCGATTTCACTCATAACGTTAATTTTTTAGTTTGTTCCATTTACAGTAAAATCGAAGATGTCGAAATTGCGGGGATCGCCTGCAGCTTTCATTTTGTAGGCGGTATTTAAAGGATGTGAAATAATCATAGGCACCATCTCTTCGTACCTTCCTCCATGAGAACGCAGACTGCCATCAAGTGCAGACAAATCGTGGTATTGCGGCCTTCTTCCAACAACCACATCCCGGCCAGACATCACTACAATGTCACCAATTCTATCTTCTGGTTGTTCTAAAACGATTGCTGCCGTTGCCTTGTCATACACTTCTGTAATACCGGGCTGAAGCATTAACCAATTTTTTATTTCGGTAACTTTTAAAGTATCCGGTACATGCACCACCACGTAAGAACCTAACGCCCCATGATGTTTTACATAGGGATCTGTTATAGGACAAATTACCCGGAAACCTTCACCAAATTGTGCTTCCAGCATATCTTCTACAAATAAAACATTGGGTGTTCCATCGGCTTTTACTTTCGCATTCATTCCATGATCTGCTGTAGCGCCAACAATAGCACCAAGCGCTACCATTTTACCAATCTCCGCATCCATTGTTTCATAAAAGGCAAGCGAGGCTTCAGTTTCAGGCGCATAAGTATGCTGCATATAATCTGTTAAAGACAGGTAAAGAAAATCTGCAATTCCTTTTTCTATCAATGCTACTCCCGCACGCAATACAAACAAACTTGCATCTGCACTGTAAATAGCCGGTGTAGGAAAACCAATCACTTCTTCTGCATTTTCAATGCCGTGTGTTTCCTTTTTTGCAAGGTTGGCTTTTTCGGCGGAGAAGGCAATGCCTGTTAATTTATAAGATAAAATATCCCTTAATTTTTCTTTAGCTGTTACTACGGCAACTTTACGCCCTGCATTGGCTGCTGCTGCCAGTAAGGTTTCTGCACGCAGGTATTCAGAAGAGTTCATCATCACTTCCTGATCGATGGCAGCATTGTAAAAAAAGTTACCACTTATTCCATGCACAGCAGGTGATGCCCCTGTAACAATAGAAGAATTATTTACATTGGTAAAAGAAGGTAATGCACCTCTTACCATTCCCCTGTAACCATTTACACTCATACGCTTTAGATTTGGCATGCGGTCGTGCGCCATTGTACTATCTAGGTATTCATCGGCAGATCCATCAATACAAATCACTACAATTGGTTTGGCGGATGGCTTGTAGGTTTTGCCATTTACAGAGAATTCATTGGTTGAAATATTCATCGTTATATTGTTTGTTGAATAAAATATTTTTTAAAATTTACTTTTCCTGCAATAAAGCGTCCTCAATTAATTATCAAAATAGGTCTTGATTAATGTATTAAAATACTGCAAAGGAAGTAGTTGAGCAGATGCATCTTTTGCCATTTCATCCCATAACCTTACTTTAATAATATCATGCATAAAAGGGTGTAATTTAAATGCGGCTACTTCTTCTTCATTCATCGGTCCACCCTGCCATATAAGTGTTTGCAAACTGGCTTCTGAAAGCTTTAACCGGTAAAATGGCTGGGTTGCTACCAGGAATCTTTTAGCATCCACATGTTTTTCTACTGTAGCACATATTCTTTCGGAAAAACCTTTTGCCTTTAAATAATCTGCACCCAAGCCTTCATGATTTACAACACCAAAAGTTCCCATGGCTTCTGTATTTTGTTCGTGCCGCAATAAGTGGCCAATATCATGCAGAAAGCCACCTAATATAAGTTCAGTATCTGCGCCTTCTTTTATGGCTTGCATGGCGCATTGCACCATGTGCGATGTTTGCGAAACAGGTTCTCCATCATAATCTTCGTTACCATATTTTTCAAATAAAAGCACAATCTCGTCTGCTATATTTACTGTTTGTTCCTTTTTCATATCGTTATCTTTTATAAATATTTTCAATAGGTGTTGCCACCGGATGAGTAGCAGTAAAATTTAAATTCAGCAAGGCTGCAAATGTGGCAGCAAGTTGCATTTGATACAATAATCCCGCCGTTTTTATTTCTCCTATTGGTGCGGTATCCGGACCAATAGCAGCAATCCATATTTGGCCTGCATCTTCTATCTTGGTGCCATGGCTTCGCCAGTTATCTTTTATTTTATCACCCCTTCCATGGTCGCAGGTTACTATTAATGTTGTTTTATTTTTATACTTTGGCGATGATTGAATATAGCTCCACAGGTCGGCTATCATAGCATCTTCTGCATGGGCACTTTTTAAATACTGATCGTATTCTCCTGCATGGGCAAAGTCGTCTGTTTCATCAAAAGCTATGTACAATACTTTTGGCTGGTAAGCCTTCATATATTCCCTTGCAGCAAAATAGGTAAACACGTCGGGCCTTACCCCAATGGGTTTGGCAGTAAGAAATTGCATGTCATTAATCAGTTGTAAAGAAGGAGCTTTAAATTTTAAAGTATCCACATCTGCATTTACAAAAAGCTTACTTCTTTGAGTATTTAAAATATAAGGAAATACATCCCATGTACTAAACACGGCTACTTTACTTTCATAACCCTTATGTTTATTTATAAACTCCAGCACATTGGTATTTTTATTCCATATCTTATCATTGCTGTTTACCGCCGTATCAGGGTAACCAGTAAAAATTTCGTTGTAGCCGGGATAGGAAAAAAAGTAAGGATTGGCATTGTTTACTTTATTATCAAACCACCTGTTGCCATATAACTTTCCATAAGTTGCAATGGTGTTCCATAAAAAAGGAAAGAGTTTTTTACGTCTTTCACCTGCATCATCATTCCAAAAATTTCCACTGGTGCCGCTGCTGTCTTTTGTGTATTGTATATTTTTCAGAATGGCCGAATCTGCTCCGCCAAAAACTTCCTGCCAGCGCATACCATCCAACGTAACGATTACTACATTTTCGGTTTTGTTTTGAGTAAACGCTACACGGGTTGCGCTAAACAATATCAATGCTAAAAAAAATTGTTTCATAAATATTTCTATACTTCTTCTTCTAATTATAATTATAAATTATACCCGATACCTACATAAATACTTCTTCCGGTTGACGAAATAATACCAGGCCCCGGGTACTCATCTGTGCGCTGGGTAAAATATCTTTTATCTGCAAGGTTATTGATGCCCCCTTTAAATTTTAATTTATTATAGCTTATAGACATCGACCAGTCAACAACACTGTACCCAGGTATTCGACCAATAATAGGATTACTGCTTCTTTCTGTATTGGCAGCATCTCCATAAGCTTTTGACTGATTGGAAAACTGGAAAGAACTAGTAAAGATTTTTTTAGTGTAAGTAATACCAATTCGATTGATTACTTCAGGTGCATACTCTGCCTGGTTGCCTTTGTAAATACCTTTTACATACCTGGCTCTTGTATAAGCCAATGAATTATAAATACTCAAATCACCCATGGATTTATTAACCTTCAGGGCACGGGTAATATTTAACTCCACATAACTTTCAATACCCTTGTGCAAACTTTTATCAAGATTGGTTCGTAAGGTATAGGGCAGCCCGTTTTCATCTGTTTTACTAACCAGGCCTATACGGTTATTGTAGCTTAAATAAAATAAGCCAATATCATAATTAAAAAAGTTTTGAATGTTGCCCCTTATACCCAAATCGGCATTCCATCCTTTAGGGTCTTTCATGTTGGGATCTACCTTAGATACAGTACCCAATGGCACCAGTTGTGCATAATCAACAGGGCGATAAGCCTGGGTTATATTAGCATAGAAGCTGCTTGTTTTAGACGCTTTATATTGCAAACCCATGCCCATTAATAAAAAACCTCTTTCTTTTTCTTTTTCTATTTCTTTCTCAATTCCATTCACTTCATAATCTAATTGAGCCTCTGATGCCAACGATTCAAACCTGATGCCCGGCGTGATGGAAAAACGATTATTTACCTGCAGGCAATTTTCAACAAAGACAGCAATATTGGTAGTGGTAAAATGAAAATTTTCTTCGTATTCACCAGTAGTAGTCAAATCAAAATCACTTTTATTGGTTCCGGGGGCTCCTTCTTTTCTGTCGAATTTTGCAGTGGCAAAACGAATTCCTGTTGCCAGTGTACTTTTCATTTTTCCCCAGTTGTATTGGTGCAGTAATCTTATTTCTGTGGCTACACTTTTCATCAGTTCTTTATCAATTTCCCTATCAGCATATTGGCCTGTTACCGGGTCAACAAGATCTGGTTCGTTGGGTAACTTATTAAACCACACCAGGCTTCTTTCACCAGAAATAAAAGTTGTTTTTACGTGCAGGGAAGTATTTTTATTGATGCCGTGATCCATTGAAGCAGTTAATATATTCCAGGGGCTTTTTACCCAGTTGCGGGAACGGACAGACATCCTGCTATCCACTTCAAACTGGTCATCAGTTAAGCCGCCGGGCATTTTAATTTTATTGCGCAATAAAGAATACTCAAGACCAAAACTCGTTCTTTCACTGGCCTGGTAGGCAATTTTTCCATATCCGGTCAGTTGCTGCTGCTGAGAGTTGGAGCGCCAGCCAGATAAACTGCGGTAGTTGAGAAAGGTAAAATAATTCCACTTTTTTACTGTGCCACCTGCGGCATGATATGTATTAAATAACCCGTCACTGCCAGCTGTTTGCATGTTACTGTATGTAAATGGTTTATTGGCGTTACCCTCTTTCAACACATAATTTACCATACCCCCCATTTGCGATCCAAATTGTATGGATGAAGCCCCTTTGATGATTTCTATCCTTGCAACGGCTTCCATTGGAGGCAGGTAATAGGTTTCATTATAGCCATATATATCGGCTGCTACATTATAGCCATTTTGCCGTACATTCATTTCAAGCGACTGCACAGGGTTAAGGCCCCGTATACCAATACCATTGGCCACAAAGCCCCCTGTTTCACTTTCTACAATATTCAATCCGGGTATCCTTCCTAAAATTTGCCTGGTATTATTGATGGCCTTATTGGCATCAATACTATCTACTTCTATCAGTTCCGTTTTTTTACCTGCATAAATAACAGCCCCATGTACTTCATTAAAATGCCCTATACCGTTGATAGTTTTGTAACCAACAACTTTTATTTCTTTCAAGTCAGTAACCGGTACTGTATCTTTTATTTGTGCCAACACCAATAGGTTGATACCCGATAAAAAAAGAGCACATAAAAAATGTTTGTTACTATTCATATCGGGCTGCTGCTATTTTCCTTTGGTTGTTTTGTAATGATTTTTACGCATGTCATCTTCATCATCCATATCGGGGCCCTGCATTATTTTGCGCCAGTCAATATTGCGATGGTATTTTTTCATAGCTTTCTCCACATCAAAAACACGTGGATCATGCTGCTCTAAAGTGTAGGGTGTGTAGTCTGGTTTATCGGTAAAAAAATCCTGCAATAAAGATGCGGTAACATCATATTGATTTACATATTTTACCCCAAGGATGTTGTAGATGGTTTTTAAAATAGAACCGAAGTTGGCATGTATATGGCTCACGTATCCTTTCTTTACATATGGCCCGGCCATCATCAAAATACTTCGGTGTGCATCAATGTGATCAACTCCACCCTGGGGGTCGTCTTCTGTAATAATCACCAGCATATTTTTCCAGTATTTGGTACGGGAAAGAAAATGTAATATCCTGCCCACAGCAAGGTCATTATCTGCTACAAAAGAATGCGGAAAATAATAACCATCTTCCGGCCTTGCTCCTGCGGTATGATCGTTGGGCACCTGCATAGTAATTAAGGAAGGCATTTGCTTTTTTCCTTTAAGCCACATTTTTGTAAACTCGCCTTCAAACTGGTTCATCCTGAACTGGTCTGGAATATTCATATTAAAGCCTGCGTAATTGTGGCTAGTTCTTGTAAACAAAGCCTTTTGCATAGGTACCATTACGGCATGCCCGGCACCTGTTGCAGTATCCATCCATTCTTCCCTAACATGCCCTGTTTCATTGGCTTCGCCGAAGTTGTAAAAATTTATTTTCTTTCTTTCCAAAGCCTCCCACATTCCGCCAATTTCTCCATAATCTTCAGGGTCCATACTGCCGGTAGAACCAGGAAAACGGCGGCCAGGAGCTTTTGAAAATAGCCCCGCTGTTTTATCTACGCTTGAATTGGTTTCTACCCATTCGTTGGGTATTACACCCATCATCCAATGATGTCCATGAATTGATGCATCGCTGTCGCAATAAAAATTATCACTAAAAGAAAATTGCTTTGCAGCTTTGTGGTGATTGGGTGTTACTCTCAGATGAGCATATTTAGACCGTAAAGAATCCGGTAATGTATATTCGCAATTCACTCCAAATCTTGCAAGTGTAGTATCTCCTTTTGCATTTTCCATTTGTCCAAATACCTCATCATAACTCCTGTTTTCTTTGGTGATGTACACAATGTATTTGATAGGGCTTTCATGCAGGCCCGGTAAGGCTGGTAATGGATTTTTTTTGTCATCTTCTATTGCAGTGCTTATAAAAGTATTTCTGATAGCTTGCTTTGTATAAGCCGCTAGTTTAATAACAGAAGGCATGGGCACTTTTTGAAAAGTTCCCAATTGAACATCACCTATATAAGTTCCCTGCGGCGGTGCAATAAAACCTGCGCCACCATTAGGCCCTGCGCCCAAGCCACGACAGGTGACGATATATATTTCCTTTTCGTCTTTAGATAACTGAACTCTTGAAGGGCCCCAGCCGGTTGGTATTAACCCTTTGGTAGTTTTTGTTGGTACATCAATTACCGCCACTGCATTGAAACCAAGCAACGCAACGTACAATGTTTTTTCATCTTTACTCAATGTGATGCCAAAAGGTAAGAGGCCACGGAATTTATCAATGCGTTTATCAACAGTTATTTGAATGTGCCCCAGTATTTTATGTTTTTTATAATCGATGATAGAAATATTATCATTGCTTGCATTGGTTACGTAGGCAAATTGTTTACCTACGGCTATTGAGTTGGGACTTGCTCCACCTACCACTTCAGCCCCTTCAATCATCTCTCCTATCTGAAAACCGGTTTTAAATTTATCAACTACTTTATTGGTAGTTAGGTCTATGGTAAACACACTCATCGCTTCAGGAGAATGAGGGCTTCCTACACCTGGTATTTTTTTACCTTCTACTTCAGTACCGTTGATCGACTCTTTGGTATTGTCGCCATAAGGATGATGGGAGATCATCATGGAATCCAAATTCTCTTTCGTCATCCCCTTCACCAACGG
>JANXSK010000107.1 GCA_025352695.1 Ferruginibacter sp.
GTCTATCAAAGTAAGTACTTGAGTGAATATCGGCTGTCCGAGATAAGTAGTAGTTTTGTCCATATCAACATTGTTTGTGTGGTAACTACAAAGTTGATAAAGGGTGGCCATAAAACCACCCTTATTTTAAATTATTTCGGACAATACTAATTAAAAATAACTAACAAACTATAATCAAACTTTTTATTAACTTGTATCATGAAAAAAATAGTATTGATTGGTTTGCCTTTAGCCATTTTTATTTGTGGATTTAGTATAAAAGCATTACTACCAAAAAAAGAAACTTTACTTAATCATGTGGCTATACATGTATACGATTTAAAGAAAAGTACCGAATTTTATCAGCAAATACTAGAATTGGATACTGTACCAGAGCCATTTCATGATGGGAAACACACTTGGTTTACTGTAAGCAACTCCAGTAAATTACACCTGATAAGTGGAGCAGAAAAAGAAACTATACATGATAAATTTGCACACCTTTGTTTTAGTGTTCCTTCGTTAGGCAACTTTATCACCAAACTGGATAAAGAACACATTCCTTACGAGAGTTGGCTGGGCGCAAAAATATCTGTGACTACCAGGGTTGATGGCATTAAGCAGATCTTTTTTCAGGATCCTGATGGTTACTGGATTGAGGTAAATGATGATAATAAATAAGTAGCGTTATCTGGCCAAAAGCGATGTTGCTATTAAATAATGTAATAAATATCAGGTAAAAGAAAAATAAGAAATTCCAATTCTTTATAAGTACCTAACGTTAAAGAGATGGAGGTATTATTACTTTTTCGTTGGCACTCTTATTGCAAACGCTGCCGTTATAAATTAAATTTTATTGATTAACAAAATATCATACGATTTTATTTACTTAAACTATACATTATGAAAAAAGTATTGATTGCATTAGACTATGAACCATCTGCGGAAAAAATAGCAGAAACCGGCAATGCCATTGCTACTGCCCTACAAGCTGAAGTTATTTTATTACATGTTATAGCTGAACCCGCCTATTATTCCTCCATGCAATATTCGCCTATCATGGGCTACAGCGGGTTTATGGATAGTTATAATGTGGAACTTTCGGATGCGCTAAAAGAGAATATTTCTACATTATCGCAGGAATTTTTAGACAAATCCAAGGCTCATTTAGGGAATAAAAATATTAAAACACTTATAGCCGAAGGAAACTTTGCTGAATCGATTGTACAATGTGCTGAAGAAGAACAAGCAGATCTGATTGTTATGGGATCTCATGGCCGCAGAGGGCTTGATAAATTATTAATGGAGAATGTTGCTGAAAAAGTTTTACAATTAACCAAAGTGCCGGTATTGGTAATTCCAATAAAAACGCTTTAAATAAATTGTGTAAATAAATACACACCTCAATAAATTATTTTAAATCCATTTCAAAAAGGACGTTTATTATTTTAATGAATAATTTTTAAAAATATTTTTAATGAATAATTTTTTTAAAGCAATTATTGCTGGATACGGTGCTAAAAAATTAGGTGGAGGCTGCTTTAGTACTGTTATAGTATTTATTATAATTTGGTGGGCACTCGGTCATTGTAGCTAATACTAAAGTGACTACATACATAAAAAAAAATGAAGCAGCGTTTAAATAACATAAAGCTTTGGTAGTTTCTACAATCAAATAGGATTAAATTATAACATTTTGTAGCAATAAGCAATTTTAGTACTTTCTGAACTATTTAGTAAAACAAAAAGTATACTATTAGTAGTCAAAAATAAAATTTATTACACTTAGTAACAAAAAATAAGAAAAATAAATCAACACTTTACTGTTGGGAAGTAATTACTTTACGATGCAGGATAGTTAAAGTGGTAGCAATTGAAATGCTGTTACCAAAATTGGTTTTAACATTTTTGATATCTTCCTCAGTTATAGTATCGGTTATATCAGTAAAATGTTTTTTAATTTTTTTTCTTGTAACTGTATCCAAAAATTTTTCCTGCTTGTAGTACTCAGCATTCAACTCCTGGTATTTTTCGTTTTGTACCATCATATTTTTTTGTAAAGCTACAAGAACAAGTTTGGAAACAAAATACTAATTTTTAACAATTTAAATTGATAATGTAAACTTAATATTGCGGAGTGTTTATAATGTATTAAATTAATAAAATCTTTCCTACATTTCGACGTGAAGTCACTCAAATCCAATACTGTCGCTAACCTTCAGATTTTTTTAAAGCTTTAAGTGATTCTCATTATTTATAAAAACACCAAATATTATTTATCCACAAATCCTTTTAAATAAGCCAACCGTGGTTTTGTCATTTGCAAGAATTTTTATTAAAAAAATATTACACCAACTCAACGGTTAAACTTTCGGTTACCTAACAATAATTTTTTCTTTGGTCAAATATTTGTTTTTTTTATCAGAAGAAAAAAAAGATTGTAAATCCAGTAATAACAAAGCTGGTCTTATTTTAGCCTTATTAAAGCAAGTTTTGTATCCGAAATACCGCCAGTCGTCGCAACATTTAAGCAATCCCTGTTTTATAGCAGTCTATTACTAATTTGGTGTTTATTAAAAAAGCATGGTAAACCAAAAAATGAATAACAATCCTATTGCATATAATGGCATGGGTACTTTTATTTTCATCTCCATATTTGCTAAAGTCTCGTAATAATCCAAATGAACCCACGCATCCTGAACCACAAAATCCGCTTATAAATTTTATCATATTTCGCATCAGCGATCTAATGCTTATAAGCTTTTTTTATCTGAATACTTTAGTACAGGTATCCCGTTTTTTTTATCAAAAAAAATATACATTTTATACACTTTCATTTATTGCTTGCTTTGCAATCTACGTCCTATTATATTGGTTATTCGCAATAACTTTTTTACATTCTGATACAATTTTTTCATTTAGAAAGCACCTGTTTTTTTGCACTTTTATCTTCATCTTTATTTTAGCTTGCAGCATTGCTTATAAAATTATACAGGATAAAATAATTGCAGATAATTTGATAAAAGAAAATGAAAATGAGTACCTGAAAACTGAGTTATCATTATTTCGCAGCCAAGTTAGTCTGCATTTTATGTTTAATATGCTTAATAATATGGTAGCACTTGCCCGCAAACAATCCAATTTGTTAGAGCCGTCGCTAATAAAATTATCTTCTTTAATGCGATACTTGCTGTAAGAAACAGAAGAAGAAAAAGTATCGCTGGAGAAATAAACTGAATATCTGCAGAGTTATATCGATTTACAAAGACAACGTTTCAGCAAAAAAGTGATCATAAATGTTACCATGAAGCCGGCAGATAAACTATATGATATAGAGACAATATTATTAATACCATTTGTTGAGAATGTTTTTAAACATGGCACCGGCATAATAGAACAGGCGCAAATTGACTTTGATTTTAAAGCAGCAAACAACGAGTTAGCCTTTACGGTTAGCAACAAATACGATCCGGTTTCGATTGAGGTAAAAGACAAAGCCAGCGGCATAGGATTGGTGAATGTACAAAGAAGATTAGATTTATTATACCCTCATCTTCATAGTCTGCAAATTACCTAAAATGAAAATATATTTATTGTTGTACTTAAAATAAATCTTGCGCTATGATACACTGTATTACTATAGATGATGAGCCTTTAACACTTGAACTACTGATTGATAATATCAGTAAAGTACCTTACCTGCGTTTAGTTGCCGCCTGCGAAAATGCGTTGGAAGCCATGAAAATAATCAACCACAAACCATTGATCTCATATTTTTGGCTATACAAATGCCCGGCCTTACTGGTCTGCAGTTTATACAAAGCATGACAGTAAAACCTATGAATATTTTAATTACAGCCTATGAAAAATATGCACTTCAGGGATTTGACTTAAATGTAACTGATTACCTGTTTAAACCTGTTTCGCTGGATCGTTTTGTTAATGCATGCAACAAAGCCAAAGAATTATTTGAGTTAAAAACGTAACCCAAACCTTCCATGAAGCTAGCTTCTTTTTGTAAATGTAGATTACAGTTTAATAAAAATAATTTTCGCAGATATTGTTTATATCGAGGGTTTAAAAGATTTTATAAAAATATACCTTAAAAATTCGCAACACCCTGTGATTAACAGTATGCCCTTGAAAACTATCCAAGAACAATTACCGTCTAACGGATTTATTCGCATACATAAATCTTATATTATTTTAATACCTTTTTTTATTGCTGTGCGAAAAGCAAGTGTATTTATTGATACCCTCGAACTACCGGTAAGTGATAATTACCGCAATAACATTACCACACTTAGTGGTAAATTATGATATAATTTATTTTAAATTCCTTGCCTATTTTTATTCTAAGTAACAATGCTTTAGTACGCAAGCTGGAGTTTACTTAGCCTTATTCCACAAAAGCCTTAACGTTTGATAATCACCAAAAAATAAAATCATTGATAAATGTGTAAATTATTTTTTACTGGTTTGTACACAAAACAATAAAAAACTAAAACAAATTGTTACTTTCATTACAGTTTTTTAATTACAACTCGCAAATCTTTAACCAGCGTTTAATTGCCATAAAGCCATGAATTTATTTCCATCAAAACTTCTGCTGATTTCCTTTGCCTTAATGCTTTTACAATCTTGTAGCACAAATAATAAAATTACCGGGGCAAATGTCGATTCTTTTATAGTTGGTGATGCTTTACCCGATGCGCCTGCATTATCTGGCAGGGGCGATTATAAAGTTGGGGTTAGAACCCTTGATCTTATTAATAAAAATCAGGTAGATATTTTACATTCGAAAGGAGGGGTAGATCCTTTGTATGACAGATCATTAAAGGTAGAAGTTTGGTATCCGGCCATTTTACCCGAAGGCAAAAAAGAATTGGTATCTTATAATACTACACTGGGAATTTATAAAGATTCTACAAGACCACTAATCCCATACACATTTGCAGGTAGAGCTTTACGCAATGCAGCACCTGATCTTACTACAGGAAAGTTTCCTTTAATAATTGTATCCCATGGTTATCCGGGTTCAAGACTACTTTTAACTTATCTAACAGAAAATTTAGCGTCAAAGGGTTATGTGGTGGTAGCAATCGGGCATTCGGAATCTACTTACAGTGACAAAGCTGCTTTTCAAAGTACGCTGCTTAACCGCTCCAAAGACGATTTGTTTGTGCTTAATCAAATAGCTGCCTTAAGTGATGCAGATAGTAAAAGTTTTTTAGCAGATCTTGCAGATGCCAACAATACTGCGCTGATTGGCTATTCAATGGGTGGTTATGGTGTGCTTAATGTTGCCGGTGCCGGTTATAGCAATAAGTTAGATACAGTTTTTAGCCAATTGACAGATGGAAGCAATGCTTTAAAAGTACGCACTACCAACAATGAAGCATACAAGGCTTCCATGGACCCGAGAATAAAGGCAGTTGTAGCGTTTGCACCATGGGGAATGCAACGTGGAGCGTGGGATGCTAAAGGTTTGCAGGGCTTAAAAGTACCCGCCTTTTTTGTAGCTGGCAGCCTGGATGATGTGTCTGGTTATGAGGATGGCATTAAAGCAATTTATACCGGTGCAGTGAATAGCAACCGATACCTTTTAACCTATGAAAATGCACGCCATAATGTTGCCCCAAATCCGCCCCCGCCCGAATCTTTAAAACCAGGTGTAAATTTCAACGAATATTACCATTACGCCGAGCCAGCTTGGAACGGACAACGCATTAATAATATCAACCAGCATTTTGTAACTGCCTTTATCGGTATTTATTTAAAGCAAAAAGATTACGAAAAATACCTGGATGTACCACAAAATTCTAATGAAAAAACGTGGATAGGTTTTAAACCAAGAACAGCTACAGGGTTGCAACTATTGCATGCTAAAGCAAAATAATTCAACTTCCCTAAATATTTCTTTGCCCGAATAATTTTAGTTAAGCCCATATATCTAAAATCATAATTATTTGTGGGCTGCATATATTTTTTCACAATTAAATATAAAAAAAATCCTTGTACCTGCAAGTAAGCTGGCGCTAAATCCCATTTCGTCGCAACTTTTTACCTACTTATCTCATTTGCGTATCATAGCATTTATTGCAAAGTAGATTTGTATTCAATTAAATAAAAGTTATGAAAAAAATATTTTTACTAATAGCTATTTCGATTACAACGTTGAGCATTTTTGCACAAATGCCTCAGGGAATGCAGCCTGGAGGAATGAACAAAGGCATGGGAAATGTTGGTCATGTTTACGGTAAATTAACAGATCCTGATGGTAAACCTCTAACAGGTGCATCGGTAATGTTAATGAGCAAAAAAATGGATTCTGCAAGTAAAAAAATGAAAGAAATATTGGTTAAAGGAATGATCACCAAAAACAATGGTGATTTTAGTTTTGATGAGTTACCAATAATGGGCAACCTGCAATTAAAAATAAGCAGCAGTGGTTTTAAACCTACCGAGCAGGCCATTTCTTTTTTACCCAAAATGGAACCCAGTGCTGTTATACCTGCCGCAAGGGCAATGCCATCTTTTGATAAAGATTTAGGTAATATTAAATTAACTGCCGATTCCAAACAATTACAGGATGTAATAATTAACTCTGTTTCCCCTTCTATAAAATTAAATGCAGATAAAAAAATATTTAATGTAGAAAAAAATATAATGAGTGCCGGAGGTACCGGCATTGATGTAATGCGCAATGTACCTTCTGTAAATGTAGATATTGATGGCAATGTTATGCTTCGTAATAGTCCTCCTCAATTGTTAGTTGATGGCAGGCCCACCACCCTTACACTTGATCAAATACCTGCAGATGCAATTGAAAGCGTTGAAGTAATTACCAACCCATCTGCCAAATACGATGCATCTGGTGGTGGTGCAGGCATTTTAAATATCGTGTTAAAGAAAAATAAAAAAAGTGGTTACAACGGTAATTTTAGGGCAGGAGTAGATAAGCGTGGAGCATTTAATGGTGGTGGCGATTTCAGTTTTCGACAGAATAAATTCAACTTTACTGCTGCAATTAATGCCAACCAAAATAAAGGCAGAACTACAGGTACTACTGACAGGTTAAATTTACTGGATGTACCACAAACATCCGTGTATCAAAGCAATTTTAATAAAACAATGGGTGGGTTTTTGTTTGGCAAATTTGGTATTGATTATTTTGTAACCAACCGAACTACCTTGTCTTTAACAGGTATTAAAGTACATGGCGAATTTAACCCCAATGAAATGATTCATATAACTACTGATAGTTTATTCAACAGCCGAAAAACAAGTACTGAAAGTAATCGTAACACTACTGGTAAAAGGGAATTTAATGGGCAAGGCCTTGTATTTGGTCTTAAGCATATTTTTGCAAAAGAGGGTGAAGAGTTAACGATTGATGCTAATTTTTTTGGTGGTAAGAATAACAATAACTCATTATACACTAACAATTATTATGGGTATAACAGTAACGATATTTCTAAAACAGAATTACAAAAAGCAATTGGCAGCGGTAGCGATCAAAACTTTGTTATACAATCAGACTATATAAAACCATTGAGCAAATTAACTAAAGTAGAAACTGGTATAAGAGCAGCTATCCGCAGCAGAACAAATATTAATAACAACTATTTATACGATGGTACCAACTATGTTGTAATACCATCTGCGGTAAGTAATTATAAAAACAATGACAATGTGTTTGCAGCCTATTCTACCTTAAGTAGCAGTATAAAAGACTTTAGTTATAAAGTAGGATTACGTGCCGAGCGTTCTGACTATACAGGTACCTTAACAAACACCGGCGAAAAATTTAAAAACAGTTATCCTGTCAGCTTATTTCCTTCTATATTTTTAGGTCAGCAATTAAAAAACAAACAACATTTACAATTAAATTACAGCCGCCGTATTAATAGGCCAAACTTTTTTTAACTGATACCTTTTACTGATTATACAGATAAATTAAATATCACTAAAGGCAACCCCAATCTGGTTCCGGAGTTTACCCAATCAATGGAGTTATCTTATCTAAAAACATTTAAAGGCAACAATACTATACTAGGTTCTATCTATTACAAACATACTAACAATTTAATAACCCGTTATTTAACGAAGGAAGCTGATCCGATTACAGGTGCAGATGAATTAATAAATACTTATATCAATGCCAACTCAAGTTATTCTGCTGGCGCAGAAGTAACTGCTCAGAATTATTTAAAAAAATGGTGGGATATCAGTGCCAATATAAATGTGTACAACTCTAAAGTAAATACGAATAATATTTCTGCCATTTCTCAAGGTGCGTTGTGGAGTATGTTTGGCAAGTTTAACAGTAACTTTAAATTGCCTTCTAATTATGCTATTCAGTTAACAGCAACTTACCAGTCTAAAACAAACCTTCCCGTAAATAACAATCCTGGCATGGGTGGTCCACCAATGATGCAGAGCCAAAGCTCTTCTCAGGGATATATTCTTCCATCATGGGGAATGGACCTAGCAGTTAAAAAAAGCTTTCTAAAAAACAATGCAGCATCCGTGTCAGTAAGTATCAATGATATTTTTAAAACCCGTGTCAGCAATCAATATTCAAGCAGCGAATATTTTACTCAAACATACAATCGGCTTCGTGATCCGCAAATGGTTAGGCTAAACCTGAGTTACCGCTTTGGTAAAATAGATGCCTCTTTATTTAAACGCAAAAGCAGCAAAGGCGAAATGAATGCCACTGAAGGAGTTCAATAAAACTATGTTCTTAATGATACAATTACAGTTATATCGGAAACGATATGGCTGTTTTTGTTTTATTTAATGGAATAAGTAAAAGTCTTTAAACCATCGATAACACAATTGCTTACCTACTATTTTTTAACTTTTAATGCAATACTAACTACTTACTTATCCCCATTGAAAATAAAAAAATACGCCCATATTCTTCCCATTCGATGTAAGATATTTATTTGCAATAACCAATTATTGCAATTATTTGATACCGTTATTACTTTATAAAAAAAAGTCGCTACTTACTGATTTGTTTACTGCTGTTAATCACATTTTTTTCACAAAAAGAAAATGATACCAACCACCTGCCCGTATTTTCTTACTTTTAAAAAAAGAAATTGATTTAGGATGAATAGCAAATTATTGAAATTATTTTTATTACCGCTTCTGTTGCTTTTTACCTGTTTTGGTAAAGTAACAGCCCAATATAACTTAAAATTAAAATATAAAAACTCTTCTGTTTACGCAGGTATTGAAGTAGGTGCAAAAGGCGTTAAAATGAGTTTGCTGGAAATAGGTAAAAATGCAAAAAAGAATGGAGCTTTTAATGCCCTAAAAAATACTGCTGTAAACACAGATTTTATTTCATTTACCAACGCCACTTTCCATGCTTCCTTAACTGCATTTTGTAATCTTTATTGAGCAGCTGTTAATAATTATAATATACCAACTGAAGGGATTTTTACGGTAATAAGCAGTGGGGTCAAAGTACAGGCTGAAAAAGATGATAAAATAAACTGGGTCAATAAACTGATTGATTCTTTCAGGCTTCAAATAAAGGAACCAAACCGTGCGGTAGAAATTATTGATGTACTGCAAGAAGCTCGTTTATCGCATTTAGGTATTATTCCGGAAGCATAAAGATATTTAACTTTTTTGATTGACATTGGTAGTGGAAACACAAAAGGCGGCTATTTCCCCAATGGAAATACAAAAGACCTGAAGCTTTTTGAATTAACGTGGGGTACCAAAAGTACTGCCACAGCAACCGACAAAAGATGTGAGGAAGATAAAAGTATGGCAAATTTTAAAAGACAGTTGCCAAGGATAATTACTGGTGCTGTAAATACAGAAGTAATTTATGCCGTTAATGAAAGTGGTGCTTATAATATGAGTGATAATATTGCATTTAGTGGCAGTATTTCATGGGCAATTGCAAATTTATTATTCCCCGAACTTATTGATAATTCAGTGGTAGCAGTTACTTACGATGAAGTTGTAAAATTCAATGATCTGTTAGCAAATAATTGCGCTTCCGTTTCAGATGCGGTAATAATAAAAAATATTAAGGATAAGACACTCGATAAAATTGGGATTGCAAAAGAAATAAAAAAAGTGAATCAGGTTTTTGATCAAAAATCCTTTATAGCCGGCACTGCATTGCTAATAAAAATAATGCGCCAGTTTGAATGCATCAATGAAAAAAAACAATTCTTTTTACTAAAAAATGGACAGGTTGGATGGATTTCTGCATATGTCGATCAAAACATTGGTAAATAATTTTACACTATTTATTGCAATTTTTATTCAACCTTTTTACTAAGGATTTATGAGCGAAAATAAATCAACATCATTAATTATACTATCATTAGTGTTACTTACTTTATCATTGGTATTTTTATGCCTTTGGAGTTATAATTATTACAACGATAACCAAAAACTAAAATCCCAGTTACTTGAGAATAAGCCAACTACCGGCACCTCAAAATCAGCAATTATAAGAGATTCTTTACTTACTATTTACACAGCTATTATAGACAAACTGACTTCCCGTATCAATTCAACAAAGATTTCAACAGATTCACTTCTGGGTAACATTGATAATAAATTAAAAGAAATCAATAAATTAAAAGAAGAGATCAGCATTATTTTAAAAAACGAAAACAGCATTGATAAATTTGGTGTTGCCAGTGAAAAAATTGAAGCGCTTCAGCAAAAAACCGCTCAGCTTCAAAACCCCAATCTTGATATTGAAAATGGCAATAAAAATTTAAAAAAACTATTGCAACAAATAATTTCTGATCAAAATAGCAGTCATTTACCTGTTATTGAAAAACAGCAGCTGGGTAATAAATCAAAAATAGCAACAAGTTTTACTGCTACCGAAGTTCATTTAACAGCCTTAATGGCGAAAGATGAAAAATATATAGAAACGAATAAAGCCGATGAAACTGAAAAATTAAATGTATCCATTATTGTAAAAAGCAATAACTATTTGCAAATAAATAAAACAGCCGAAATAATTGTAGTAGTGTTACAACCAAACGGAAAGGTATTGCAAAACTCGGTTTGGGAAGCTGGTACATTTTATACGCCTGAAGGGGAAAAAAAATACTCGGGTAAAATAAATTTCGATTATTCAGCAGGCGAATTAAAAAATCTGCTTTTGTCTTTAAAATCTGATAAATTCCCAAAAGGACGCTATGGTGTGCAAATATATTTTAACGGTTCAATTATTGGAAAAATGGTAAAAGATTTATCCTGAAACAACAGTCACATCTTTCACTCTACAAAAAATAGATTTTCTATTTTATTTTATTTCTTTCAAAAGATCCAACGCAATTTTTAATTGTTGCTCCATACTAATGTTAGTATTATCAATTACAATAGCATCCGCAGCTTTTCTTAAAGGACTTACTTCTCTGTTAGAGTCAATGTAGTCTCGCATTTCAAGATTATTTTTTACCTCCTCAATCGTAATGTTTGGATTTTTTTCGAACATCTCTTTAAACCTTCGTTCAACCCTTACTGCTATATCTGCAGTCATAAAAATTTTAAGTGCCGCATCCGGAAAAACGGTAGTGCCAATATCCCTGCCATCCATTACTATGCCTTTCTTTTTCCCCATCTTTTGTTGCTGAGCTACTGCAAATAACCTCACTCCTTTTATTGTAGCCACCTCACTAACTTTTTCTGCAATTACCAAATCCCTAATTACATATTCTATATTTTCACCGTTTAAATAGATTTCTGATTGACTATTTTTTTCATTGCATTTAAATTCCAGGATAATATCTTTCAGCGCATTTTTTACTTCGCTTGTATCCGTCCAATCAATATGGTGGCGCAAAAAATATAAAGTAATTGCACGATACATGGCACCACTATCAACATACACATAACCTAATTCCTTTGCCAATTGTTTTGCCAAAGTACTTTTTCCACAAGATGACCAGCCATCTATCGTAATAACAATGTTCTTCATTATTGCAAAAGTCAGCCAAAAAAGGGAACCCTCAAAGTAAAATGCTATAAAGTTTATTGATAATTAAAAATGCAAACTTTTAACGGCTTTAAACAAATAAAGCCATCCTAATGGATGGCTTTATTCACAATTAATGTATTAAAATTAAGCTTCTGATTTTGCTTCAATTGCAGTTGCCGTTGGTTTTAATGTAAAAAGAATTTTTTCTTTTGCATCATCCAAATCTGCTATCAATGTGTCGCCGCCTTTTACTGACATATTTAAGATTTCTTCTGCTAGTGGATCTTCAAGGTATTTTTGAATAGCCCTGTGCAATGGTCTTGCACCAAACTGCGAATCGTATCCTTTTTCTGCAATAAAATCTTTTGCTCTTGCAGTTAATTCCATTGCAAAACCTAGGTTAACTAAACGTTTCATTACACCTTTCATTAAAATATCTATTATTTCAAAGATATTTTCTTTGCTAAGAGAATTAAAAATCACTACATCATCTATCCTGTTTAAAAACTCGGGACTAAAAGTACGCTTTAATGCTTTTTCAATAACTGCTTTATTATTTTCATCTGCATTTAACACCCTTGCAGCAGTGGCAAAACCTACACCTTCTCCAAAATCTTTTAATTGTCGTGCTCCAATATTTGAAGTCATGATAATAAGCGTATTTTTAAAATCAATCTTTCTACCCAAACCATCCGTTAACTGACCGTCATCCAATACTTGTAATAAGATATTATAAATATCTGGATGTGCTTTTTCAATTTCATCCAATAATATTACGCTGTAAGGTTTACGCCTAACTCTTTCAGTAAGTTGTCCGCCTTCTTCGTACCCAACATATCCTGGAGGTGCCCCAATTAAACGACTTACGCTAAATTTTTCCATGTATTCACTCATGTCAATTCTAATTAAAGAATCGTCATTGTCAAACATATATCTTGCCAACGATCTTGCAAGCTCTGTTTTACCAACACCCGTAGGACCAAGAAATATAAATGTTCCGATTGGTTTCTTAGGATCCTTTAATCCAACACGGTTACGTTGAATAGCTTTTACCACTTTTGAAATACCTTCTTCCTGACCAACAACAGCACCTTTTAAATCCTCTGCCATCCGACGTAATTTTTCGGTTTCTGCCTGTACCATTCTCTTTACAGGTATTCCCGTCATCATACTAATTACTTCTGCAATATCATCCTCTTCAATTGGAAAACGTTTGTGTTTACTTTCTTCTTCCCAATCATTCTTAGCTTTTTCAAGTTCTTCCTGCAAACGTTTTTCAGTATCTCGTAAAGATGCAGCTTCTTCAAACCGCTGACTTTTTACTACTTTATTTTTTTCTAATTTAATGTCCTCAATTTTCTTTTCAAGCTCAATAACTTCTTCTGGAACATTGATATTTTTTATATGCTTTCTAGCTCCTACTTCATCCATTACATCAATGGCTTTATCAGGCAGTAACCTATCCGTCATGTAACGCTCACTCAATTTTACACAAGCATCTATTGCCTCTGCGCTATAAAGAACGTTGTGGTAATCTTCATATTTACTTTTAATGTTTGTAAGAATTTCAATCGTTTCTTCAACAGATGGCTGCTCAACAATTACCTTTTGAAAACGACGATCCAATGCACCATCTTTTTCAATGTGCATACGGTATTCGTCCAATGTTGAAGCACCTATACATTGTAATTCTCCCCTTGCCAATGCTGGTTTAAATATGTTAGAAGCATCAAGCGAGCCACTTGCCCCACCTGCACCAACTATAGTATGTATTTCGTCAATAAACAAAATTACATCCCTGTTTTTTTCAAGCTCATTCATGATGGCTTTCATCCTTTCTTCAAATTGGCCACGGTATTTTGTACCTGCAACCAATGCTGCAAGATCTAGTGAAACAACTCTTTTATCAAACAAAACCCTGCTCACTTTTCTTTGCACTATGCGTAATGCCAACCCTTCTACAATAGCTGTTTTACCCACTCCTGGTTCACCAATTAAAATGGGGTTATTCTTTTTACGACGACTCAATATTTGTGATACTCTTTCAATTTCAGTTTCTCTTCCTACAATAGGATCCAAAGAACCACTCTCTGCTAAACGGGTAATATCCCGTCCAAAATTATCTAATACAGGTGTTTTTGTTTTTGGTTGGTTTGCTGCTCCGCCACGTTGTGCTTTTTGTTGTTGACTATATTGCTTTTTCTCTTCATCAAAATCATCTTCATTCTCATCACTAAATTCTGCAGAGGGTGGAGTACTTGTTACAAACCCCAACTCATTTTTAAAAATATCGTAGTCTACATCAAACTGGCTTAAAATCTGT
This sequence comes from Ferruginibacter sp., assembly GCA_025352695.1. Lineage (GTDB taxonomy): Bacteria > Bacteroidota > Bacteroidia > Chitinophagales > Chitinophagaceae > Ferruginibacter. The sequence goes on from JANXSK010000107.1 coordinate 14,283, forward strand.
GTAGCTATATTTTCTTTATTTTTTAAAATAGACAGCATAAGGTGCTCACTTTCTACCATAACACTTTTGTGTGCTTTGGCTTCCAGCACCGTGATACGAATTACTTTTTCTGCCTGCTTTGTTAATGGAAGAGAATTAATATTGGCAATGTTTTTTCCTGTCTTATCTTTTACGGCTACTTCTATTTCTTTACGTAATTCGTAAAGATCAACATTGAGTGATTTTAGAATTTTAATGGCGGTATTTTCTCCGTCTCTTATTAATCCTAGCACTAAATGTTCAGTGCCGATAAAATCATTTCCCAGGCGCAGTGCTTCTTCCCTGCTATAAGAAATAATTTCCTTTACTTGTGCTGAAAAATTGTTGTCCATTCGTATAGAATTTAACTTATACAATAATAACGATTATTTGTTAGATAAAGTTTGCTTGAAATGTGAAATGTTAATATGTTGAAATTTCGGACACAGACTTTTTCAGAAAATTTTTAAGCCTGAAGTTGGTTAATTTATATAAAATTAAAAGTGTGCAATTCTTAAAAAAAACACCTTACCTTTTTCATTAAATATTACATCAAAAAATTTCTTTACTTTACAAAAACACAACGCTCAAAACCTTAAACTTATTTAATGAATGTCAAAATAGATACCAAAGAAAAATTTACAGTTATTACGCCGAACGAAGTAAAATTTACTGCTATAATGACAGAAGAGCTAGGTAATTTGTTGGTTGTATACCAACAAAAAGACACTCCTCATATTATATTGAATATGCAACTGGTTGAAAATATTGATAAAAAAAGTGGTGAAGACTTAGCCAATCTTCAACAAAATTTTTATGAACATAATTATTCTTTTGTTGTTTGTGCCTTGCAACCATCAGTAGAAAATTTACTGGATCAAATGGGGTTATTGGAAATAATGAATGTAACGCCAACTGAAAGTGAGGCCTGGGATATGGTTCAAATGGAAGAAATTGAAAGAGAATTGCTGGGAGATGAGGAATAATCATTTAAAATTTCGGTATTTTTTAACAGAACGCATTGATATCAATTTTGAATCTGATACATATATTAAGTTTTTTTTACAATAAATTTAATCCCTTTTATAAACGATGTTAGCACTCACCATTCTCGGTAATAATTCTGCTATTCCTGCATGGGACAGAAATCCAACTGCACATATTTTGCAATCGTTTGAGGAGTGTTATCTTATTGATTGTGGGGAAGGCACCCAAATTCAAATGTCTAAATACAAAATCCGACGAAGTAAAATCAATCATATTTTTATTTCTCACTTACATGGGGATCATTATTTTGGGTTAATCGGATTGTTGACAAGTATGAGTTTATTAAGCCGCATGCAAGATCTTCATTTACATGCCCCTGCCGCTTTAGAGCAAATTATTAATTTACAATTAAACGTTGCAGATGTAAAACTTTCCTACCAGCTCTATTTTCACCCCATTACAGAAAATGGCATTATTGTAAATGACAATAAAATTACTGTTGAAAGTTTTAAAGTAAAGCATCGTATTGAATGTTGGGGGTTTCTTTTTAGGGAAAAGAAAAATCCAAGAAAGATAAACAGTGTTAGAGTAAAATTGTACGAAATACCAACAAGCTATTATGAACAATTACAAAAAGGGGAAGATTATGTTACCAAAAAAGGAACCATTATCCCAAATAAAGAAGTAACAATTGAGGGCGTTAAACCTAAAAGTTATGCCTATTGTGCAGATACTATTTATGATGAATCACTGGTAGAAAAAATTAAATCTGTAGACCTTTTGTACCACGAAGCAACTTACCTAGCAGCCCTTCATCAAAGGGCTGCGGAGCGTTTTCATAGCACAACCGTACAAGCCGCAGCTATTGCAAAAAAAGGGAATGTTAAAAAATTGTTGATTGGCCATTTTTCTTCCAAATATGAAATATTAGACGAATTTTTAACCGAAGCCTCCAAGGTTTTTGAAAATACGGAGTTGGCTTTGCAAGGTGTTAGTTACCGAATTTAAAAAATAAAAATATTGTCCCACCAAAAAAAGCTATGTGGTAAATCGTTGCATCGCCCTCTTTTACGGCATCCTATCCGGGAAATTTTAATAACGCCTAGATAAAATAAACGGCTATCCTTTAATACTATTTTTTAAGGTATTACAAGTATCCTGCTGCTATTTTTCTAACTCTATCACATTATTAAAACCATTTGCCATAATCCACTTATAAAAATCTGTAAACCATCTACGCCAAGTCTCTTCATTATGGCGCCCTGCAGAGTCAACTATGGAATAAATCATTGCATCAGATTTTTTACCAATGATTTCAACTACTTCCTTCATGTCATTTAAATAAGTTGCACCTTCCAATCCTCCAATGTAAAAAAATAATTTTCCGTGCAATTTATTTCCGGTAGAATCTGTAAGATTTTTTATCGTTTCTGCCGTCCAAAATGCAGGAGAAAAAATTCCTCCTTTACCAAATACATCAGGGTACTTTAACATCGCATAATAAGAAATCAATCCACCCATCGAACTACCTGCAATCAGCGTATTTTCGGCTGAATGCAATGTTCTGTAATGCCTGTCAATAAATGGTTTCAGCGTTTTAACCAAAAAATCTATGTATCGATCACCTTTACCCTCTTCAAAATCATTAAGGTCATAAGGATTATATTCCTGCATTCTTTCCGAGCCATTCTCTACCCCAATTACAATACAGGCCCGGCTGCCCATTTTTATCAATGAATCAATGCATTCATCCACCCCCCATTCACCAAAAGCGGATGTGTATTCATCAAAAATATTTTGTCCATCGTGCATGTACAGCACTGGATATTTTTTATTACTTTTTTTGTAATCTGGCGGCAAGTAAATCCATACACTTCTCCTACTACCCAACTGTGGCATGTCAAAAGCGGTATCTAATAGCTGAATATTTACAGAAGCTGTATGTTTTTTTAGAGTTAAAGTAAAATCATCTTTCCATGCAGCAATGGAAAAATCTATTGTAGTATCAGCTGTCAGTTTAATAATATGATTTTCAATATCACCTCCATCAATAGCAACTGCTGCTTTTTGCCAGTTTCCTCTGGTACATTTAAATTCATATATCCCTGCGAGCAAATTTTTTATTTGTAACTCAGCAGTTGTTCCTGTTTTAAAAAAACAATACGCACTTTTATCAGGTTGCCAATTATTGAAATTGCCCGCAGCAAATATTGAATCCAGCGGATGTGTTGCCGGCTGCGAAATTATTCTCAACCTGATATTGAATTGAGCAAATGTTGTTGAAGCAACACCCATCAATGCAAACAACAATACATACAATTTCCTGCAACAATTTAACATAGGCCAAGTTGATGGGTGGTTAACTATTTTTATTTACAAAGGCAGCAACTTTTTGATAAACACTATCACTTAATGGGGTTACCGGCAACCTCGTAATATTTTTAATAAAGCCCTGTTCTGATAAAAATGCTTTTACACCAGCAGGATTATTTTCTGTAAACAATAAATTATACACTTCAAGCAATGGATCATTTAATTTTTTGGCGGTAACAAAATCAAACTTTAAACCAGCCCTAACCATATCCGAAAATTGCTTAGGAAAACAATTAGCAATCACACTTATCACACCATCTATACCGCAGGCAAGTTCCGGTAATACCAAATCATCATCTCCGCTCACTACTAAAAAATTATCTGGCCTGTCCTTTAAAATTTGAATACATTGGCTGATATTATTTCCAGCTTCTTTAATGCCCGCAACATTGGCAACTTCATGCGCCAAACGCAGCGTAGTATTGGCTTCCATATTGCGGCCTGTTCTGCCAGGTACATTATATAAAATGATAGGTTTTGGAGAAGCTTCCGCAATTAATTTATAATGTTGAAAAATACCTTCTTGTGATGGTTTGCTGTAATAAGGACAGGCACTTAGCACTGCAGTAGCTTTTTCAAGCGGGTAAGTTTGTACCTGCTCAATTACTTCTTTGGTATTATTTCCTCCAATACCGACAATAACAGGCACTCGACCATTTATTTTTTCGAAAGTGAAATTTATTATATCCAGTTTTTCCTGCTTTTCCAATGTAGGTGTTTCGCCGGTTGTACCTAAGGTAACCACATATTCAACTCCATTATCTATGATAGAATCTATAAGCTGACCAAGCGAATCAAAATCAACTGATTCATTTTCTTTAAAAGGCGTTACAATTGCTACGCCAGTACCTTTTAACTGCTCCCTGATATTCATCGCTAAAATTTAATTTTTGTGAAGTTATTGTTATGCAGCCAAATTGTAAAACAAAAATCCCCCGACTACTGCAGGGGATAAGAAATTTATGCGTTTTATTAACAATCAATTATTTAAAAGCAAATGAAGGGCTCATTTTCTGATTCAAAATTCTTGAATGACTAAGGTATTTATTATCCGGACTAAAAATAAATAAGCAGGTGCCATTTTTTATTACATCAATAATAGCTTTGTGCAATCGCTGTGGCAAAGCCGGGCAACCCCAACTGCGACCAATATACCCTTGTGAATGAATTAGGCTTTCATCTACATAATTAGCCCCATGTATAACAATAGCTCTTTTGGTAGCATTATCATTTATCCCTTTTTCTACTCCTTGCAATTTTAATGAATAGCCATTTCCCCCATTGTAAGTAGAAAGTGTTTCATAAAACCCAAGGCTACTCTTATTACTTTCTACCTTATTGGAAAACTGGTTAGCAAATTCTTTTCCTGACTGCATGCCATGTGCTACATAAGTATTATACAACACTTTACAATTTGCCAGGTCAATAACAAATAATCTTTTTTGAGAGGATGGTTTACTAAAATCAATTATGGAAATAATATTTTCATTGGCAACTTCACCAACAGATTTCATTACAGTAAACCCCTTCATTGCATAATCAAATGCTCGTCTTGCAAGGCCAAGTGAACCAAGCCTCAAACTGTCATATAAATTTATTTTTTCGATAGGAATAATACTACTACTCACTATTGGGGAATCTTTTGCAATGGTTGGGTTTGCTGTACGTTTTTTATCTAAAAAATTACCCTGGCTTTTTGTTTTAGCAAAAACAAATGGCACATGTAAAAGAAAAATAATTAGAGAGTAAAAAAAAAGACAACCCTTTTTTAAATAAGGTTTTTTCATAATAAATAAACTGGACTATAAATTTTAAATTGGATGTCAAATATCGGACTAAACAGAGTTAATTTATGTTAAATTTTATATTATTAAATAAATTACTATTAAAATATTTATTAAAATAAATTTTTTAATTCGCTAATAATAATCCTTTTATCGGATTACTAATCAGTTATTATTTAATCAAATTAAGAACGAAAAAAAGAAAAAATTATTATCGCATATAATGGCTAAATAAAAAGCTAGGCCACCAACTTAAGTAGCAAATAGCTATAAAAAAATTGTATTATTTTAATTTTGATGCTGCATTTGTGTCCAAAAACCATTTCAAATCTCCCTCAATTGGGGCAATTAATTGAGCAGGGTAATTTTCTATATTCTTTTCATCTTCTATTACATGATGCACTGCTACTGCTTTGCCTTGCCCATACACAAGGAATGCAACATGTTGAGCCAAATTAATTAAAGGTGCTGTAAAGGTGATGCGGTATACTTTCTGATCTTCCAGAAAAACAGCTTTTACGGAAGCCGTATTATCGTGTAAAACAGTTGTATGAGGGAAAAGGGAAGCGGTATGCGAATTATCTCCAAGACCTAAAAGTATTAGATCAAAACTCATTTTGTTATTTGCGAAATAATTATTGATTTTGCTTGCATATTGTTCTGCAGAACTATGAGGCTCAATAGAAGTATCAATAGCAAAAATATTTTTTGTATCTATTTGCAATGGTTCAAACAGCGCCTTCTTTACCATTAGGTAATTGCTGTTGATATCTGTTTGTGGCACATAGCGCTCGTCTCCAAAAAAGAAGTCAACTTTTTGCCAATCTACTTTTTCTTTAAAAGCACCAGAACTTAATAACTCATATAATTTTTGGGGTGAAGTACCTCCTGACAGTACCACAGAAAATTTACCTTTGTTAGCAATAGCATTGTTGGCTGATGCGATAAAATATGCAGCAAGATTTTCTAACACTTCCTCTTCAGATGTAAAAATATTTATTTGCACATATTTTATTTTTTACCATTTAATGGTAGTGTGAACCAATGAAAACCATCTCTTGCAATCAACGCCTCTGCCAACTCGGGGCCCCAGGAATCTGCAGAATAATTAGGAAAGTTTAAACTTTGTCTTCCTTCCCATGCATTTAAAATAGGCATTAGTAAATCCCATGCGGCCTCTACCTGATCACCCCGCATAAACAAAGTTTGATCACCCACCATAGTATCGAGTAGCAGCGTTTCATATGCCTCCGGCGCCTGGCTTGCATATGTGCCTTTGTAATCAAATACCATATCTACTGTATTTAACGCCATCTCAAGTCCGGGGCGTTTTGCCTGTACCTGTAACCTGATACTCATCTCTGGCTGTATACTAATGATGAGCCTATTTTGCTGCCAGCTTTCGCTAACTTCCGCAGGAAATATCAGGTGTGGCACATCCCTGAATTGAATACTGATAACAGAGGCTGACTGGTGCATTCTTTTACCTGTACGAACATAAAAAGGTACACCTTTCCAACGCCAGTTATCAATAAAAAATTTTATGGCGGCAAAGGTTTCCGTATTTGATTCTTTATCTACTTTTACTTCATCCCTATATCCTGACACTTCTTTTCCTTCCATCCATCCTCCGGTATATTGCCCCCTTACTGTTGACATCCGTATATCTTCCGGTTCAAATTTTCGCATGGCATTTAATACATCTACTTTGCGGTTTCTTACTTCATCGGCATTAAAACTATTGGGTGCTTCCATTGCCACCAAACAAAGCAATTGTAATAAATGATTTTGAATCATGTCCCTTAATGCGCCCGAACCATCATAATAACCACCCCTATCTTCTACACCTAAATGTTCTGTAACGGATATTTGAACATGTTCAATATAATTTCTATTCCAAATTGGTTCCAGAATGGCATTGGCAAAACGAAAAGCCATAATATTTTGAACTGTTTCTTTGCCCAGATAATGATCTATCCGATAGATTTGACATTCATTAAAAATACCACCTATTAATTTATTTAGAGAACGGGAAGTTTCCAAATCATGTCCAAAAGGTTTTTCTATAACGATCCTTGTTTTTTTAGTATCCTCAGCTAATTTAGCTTTCGAAATATTTTCAGCAATAATGGGAAAAAGATCAGGCGCTACAGCGAGGTAATAAATAACGTCGGCTATTGTTTTCCATTCACTGTTGTGTTTATCTATCCTGGTTCCAAATTCTTTATAGGTCTTTACATCTTTTACATCAGCCGCCTGATAAAAAAGGTGTTTGGAAAACGCCTCCCACTTATCTTTTTTTGCTTTACCTCTTCTGGAAAATTTATTAATACCGTCTAATAATTTTTCAGCAAACGCTTCATCGGTCAGTGAAGTTCTTCCCGTTCCGATAATAGAAAAATCATCTGGCAACCAGCCATCAAGAAACAAGTTATACAATGCCGGCGCTAATTTTCGGCTATTTAAGTCGCCTGTGCCACCAAAAATTATGATGATAACAGGCTGTGATTTTAACGTTGAATACATATTTAGTTATGAATTATAAACTATTAGTTATAAGTTTTTGACAACGAATCTCCCTTTACAAATAAAGATGATGCAGGATACATTTTTTTAAAATTCTCCTGTACTTATTTGGAGGTTAAATAACTTTCTGATGATGACGGTTAGAGTAATTTAAAAATCATAATTTCTCTACCCATTGAGTATGAAAAACACCTTCCTTGCCCGTGAGCTCGTAAGTGTGTGCACCAAAAAAATCCCGTTGAGCCTGTATTAAATTACTGGGCATTCTTTCATTTCTAAGATTATCAAAATAACTTAAAGAGGCTGCGTAAGCGGGTAACGCAATACCTGCAACAATTGCCTTTGATAAAACTGATCTTATACCGGGTAAATTTTTTGTTACAAGATTTTGAACATCTTCATCAAGCAGCAGATGAATTAGCGCATTGTCTTTTTGATACGCCTTAAAAATATCATTTAAAAATCTTGAACGAATGATGCAGCCGCCACGCCAAATTTTTGCAATTTCTGCCAGTTGAAGATCGTATTTATATTCGGCTGAAGCCTTTGACAAAAGATGCATTCCCTGAGCATAAGTAATGATGGTACTAAAATATAATGCCTGTTCTAATTCAATAAGAAACACTTCATTATCAACATTTAATCTATCATCATTTTTGCTGTACAATGCAGCAGCAGCAACTCTTAATGCTTTGTATTTTGAAAGGTCACGCATGGCAACAGCTGTATCAATTGTTGGTATAGGACTTTCCAAATCCATCGCCACTTGTGATGTCCATTTACCTGTTCCTTTTGCTCTTGCTTCGTCTTTAATATCATCAAGTAATAAATGATCGGCACCGGGCGCTATATAGATAAAAATATCTTTTGTGATATCAAGTAAAAAAGATTGAAGGGTACCTTGATTCCATTTGGTAAATACTTTTTCTATTGATTCATTATCTAACTGTAATCCCTTTTTTAATATTTCATATGTTTCTGCAATTAGCTGCATTAATCCATATTCAATACCGTTGTGAACCATTTTTACAAAGTGCCCGGCGGCCCCCGGCCCAATATAAGTTACGCAAGGTTCGCCATCTACCTTAGCTGCAATTGACTCTAAAATTGGTTTCATTACATTGTAAGCTTCTTTGTCTCCACCTGGCATAATGCTTGGACCTTTTCTTGCTCCTTCTTCTCCGCCAGATACGCCCATTCCAAAAAAATGAAAACCTTTTGTTTTCAAATAATCAACCCTGCGATTGGTATCAGTAAAATGGGAGTTTCCTCCATCAATCAAAATATCTCCTTTATCCAATAATGGCAATAATTCTTCTATCACACTATCTACAATTTTACCTGCAGGCACCAGCATCATAATTGATTTGGGACTTTTTAAACTTCCAGTAAAAGTTTTTATATCGCTAAAGCCTTTCAGGTTGCCATTTTGATCTTCCGCTTCTAATAAATTCCCTTTTGATGCATCTTTATCATAACCAGCTCCAGCCACTCCATGATCGCCCATATTTAATAGAAGATTGCGGCCCATGGTGCCAAGACCTATCATACCAAAATCGTATTTACCTGCTGAATTGCTCATTGGTTAAAATTTTCTTTTTTTAAGTTTTCTAATATTTCTTTTGTTGATTCAAAACTAACATGATGAAAAGAACGGATACCTAATTTTTGTGCTGCATTGGCAAACATAATTCTGTCATCAAAATAAACACATTGGCTTGGAGACGCCTGCGCTATACCCAATGCAAGTTTAAATATTCCAGGATCGGGCTTGCGTATTTTTACTTCGCAGCTTGAAATAAATGCATCAAAAGCTTTGTGCAATTTAAATTTTTGCACCCGATAATCATTCAATTCTTTGCCTTCATTATTGATAGAAATAATCCTGAAACCACAATCATTTTTCCACTCTTTTAACCACTGCAACATATCCGGCAACTCAATCGACTGCGCATACATAAAATCTTTAAAATCCTGCCGAACAAAATCTCTCGGGTAATTAAATATCACTGTATCCAAATACTCATCAAGCGAAATGCTTCCTATCTCGTACACATTAAATATAAAATTGTGCAGCACATCAATTTCGGCATAATCAAGCCCAAATTTTTCTGCTGCTTTTTTCCTTGATTCGTGTCCCCAACCATTACTCAGTAATATCCCACCAACATCAAAAAAAAGAATTTTAAGGTCAGTTATTTTTAACATTGCATCGTTTTTATTTTTCCAGTAGATGTACTTTTTGTAAGCGGCGCAAGTGACGTTCTTCGCCTGTAAACCTAGCATTTAAAAAAGCAATAATTAGCTCCTGTGCAGCCATATAACCTGTAACGCGGCCACCAAGACAAAGCATATTAAGGTTATCATCTTCTACACCCTGATGTGCCGAAAAATGATCATTGATCAATGCAGCCCTAACACCTGCAATTTTGTTTGCTGCTACCGAAGCTCCTACTCCACTGCCGCAAATGGCAATAGCACGATCAACTTCTTTGTCAGCAACAGCCTTCGCCAATGGTAGTACAAAATCTGGATAATCATCTGAATTATCCAATTCATTAGCCCCAAAATCTACTACCTCTAAACCTTGTGATAATAAAAATGGATGAATGATTTCTTTTAATACATATCCGCCGTGATCTGCTGCTATACCTATTTTCATGAATTTATCTTTTAAAACAATGTTTAAAAATTTACAGTTTATTTTGCTAACAGCGCCATTGCTTTAGCAACTACATTTTCTACCGTAAATCCAAATAACCTGTATAAATCTTCTGCAGGTGCAGACTCTCCAAAAGTAGTCATTGCAATAATAGCTCCCTCGTCTGTTACATATTTATGCCAGCCCAATGGAGATGCGGCTTCCACAGCCAAGCGTTTTTTAATCGCCTCCGGAAATATTTTTTCTTTATATTTATCATCCTGCTTTTCAAACAATTCCCATGAAGGCATACTTACCACCCTACTTGCAATTCCTTCTTCTTTTAATATTTGCTGGGCCTTCAAAATTAAATCTACTTCAGAGCCTGTGGCAATTAAAATTAATTGCGGATCCATGAAAGAATCTGATAGAATATAAGCGCCTTTTTCAAGATCGGTTGCTTTACCAAATTTTAACTGATCGATAATGGGTAATCCCTGTCGGGTAAAAACCAATACCACTGGTCCACTTGTATGTTCCAATGCCACCCGCCATGCCTGTGTTGTTTCATTGGCATCTGCCGGACGTATCAATGTTATGTTTGGAATTGATCGCAGCGAAATTAATTGTTCAACAGCCTGGTGTGTGGTGCCATCTTCACCCAAACCAATGCTATCATGTGTGTAAACAAATATAGAGCGAATTTTCATAATGGCAGCTAACCTTATCGACGGCCGCATATATTCAGAAAATATAAGAAAAGTTGCACCATAAGGGATAACTCCTTTTGTTAGTGCCATACCATTTAAAGCCGCACCCATGGCGTGTTCCCGGATACCAAAATGAAAATTTCTTCCGCCATAATTCGAAGGGGTAAACGAATCGTAGCCATTTAGATTTGTATCTGTGGATGGGGCAAGATCGGCTGAACCACCAATTAAATTAGGAAGACTTGCGGCGATTGCATTTAATACTTTTCCTGAAGCCTGGCGAGTAGCCATCTTTTTATCGGAGGCTTCAAATATTGGCAAATTATCTTTCCAACCTTGTGGTAATTTACCACTTACAGCAAGCTCATATTCAGCAGCAAGTTCAGGAAAAGTAACTTTGTAATTTGTAAACAATTGATTCCATTCACTTTCAAGTACAGACCCTTTTTCGCCAATGCCACGATAATATTTTAATACCTCATCTGGAACAATAAAAGATTGCTGAGGATCAAAACCAAAAAATGATTTAACGAGTTTAACTTCTTCAACGCCCAATGGTGAACCATGTGCACCTGGTGTATCTACCTTATTTGGGCTACCATATCCTAAATGTGTACGAACTTTTATTAAAGAGGGACGCTTGGTTTCTGCCTTTGCATTTTTTACCGCTGCTGCAATTGCATCAATATTATTACCATCTTCCACAATCTGTACATGCCAGTGGTATGCCTCAAAACGCTTAACAACATCTTCTGTAAAAGTGATGCCGGTACTACCTTCTATTGAAATATGGTTATCATCATATAAATAAATTAAGTTGCCCAATTGTAAATGCCCTGCCAGAGAAGCCGCTTCAGAAGTTACCCCTTCCATCATATCGCCATCACTACAAATGGCATAAATGTTATAATTAAAAAGATCAAAACCAGGCTTATTAAATCTTGCGGCTAAATGTTTTTGTGCAATGGCAAAGCCGATACCGTTGGCAAAACCCTGACCTAACGGACCTGTAGTAATATCAATACCCGGCATTAAACCATGTTCTGGATGACCGGCAGTTTTACTATTTAGTTGTCTGAAATTTTTAATATCGTCCAGTGTACAATCGTAACCGGTGAGGTATAAAAAACTGTATTGCAACATACAACCATGCCCTGCTGACAAAATAAAACGATCCCTGTTTGGCCAGTCTGGATTTTTAGGATTGTACTGCATGTAATGTGCCCATAAAACGTGTCCGATTGGAGCAGCGCCCATGGGCATACCAGGATGACCAGAATTGGCTTTTTGTACTGCATCAATCGACAAAATTCTTACTGTGTTGATGCCAAGTTGCTCAATTTGTTGTGAGGTGGAAATCATGGAAATTTACATTTAGGTGATATTATTAAATTATTCACAGCATTGTGCCAACTATAATGCCATTTTTATTGATAGTCATTTTAATGCTTTTTTTATTTAAGAATAAAAAATACAGAAAAAACTTATAAGCTGCTAAAGAAATACTAAGATCTGACATAAATAAGAATAAAAAAACTGCTTAACAATTAGTTATCAGAAGTAACAACTTAAACGATACAATACTGCCTACTCAAAAATTCTTAATAATTAGAATTTTTGAATAAGCAGTAGTAGGAAATTGCAATTAAATACGTCGCTTATTTATTTTCAATTGTGGTCATAATACCAGATCTGCCACTCTTATTAAACACTTTAAATTTAATCATTCCTTTTTCAGTAATTGGTGTGGAATATATTCTACTCTTAATAGTCGGCTCTTCGCCGTTGGAGGTATACCTAATTGTCATTTCAGGAAAAAGTACATTGGCAAAAACTTTTCCGTCTTTTAAAATAGCTCCGGCAAAGGGGATACGGTAATTGTAACCGCCTGCAAAATGATCCAATCTCGGTAGTTCACGTACACCTAACATGTTAACGAATTGCGACCATGCTTTGTTATACAAAACTTCGCTCTTTACTGCATCAGTTTCAGTTGCCCATTCAGGATCTTTTGCCCAGGCCTTTTCAGCCAATGCTGTAAATCTTGGCAAAATCATATATTCCATTTCCTGAGGCCCCTTAATTGTTTCGCCCCACATAGCACATTGTAACCCAATAATATTTTCTTTACCATAATCTGACAGACGTTGCTTAGTGGAATAAAATGATTTATCAATTGGCTTACCATCAGCGTCTTCTCTAATATTTTTAAGATAGTCGTAAGGTATAAAACGATAACTCTTTTCAAGTTGAGTGTAGCCTCCCCAATAATATCCTGGCTCATCATAGGTTTTGTACTGTGCCATATCAAAATAGAAATTACTAACAAAAGTTGTAACTACTTTATATCCCGCATTGGCAAGTTTATAGGCAAGGTCTTCACTGCCTTCATTGTTGTTCCAAACATACAATTTCATATCCTGATTTATAAATTCAGGGTTAGGGATTGTTATTTTTTTATCATCAACCATCGTTCTGCGAAAAGCCATTTCTTCCCAACCAGAAAGTGTAAGCCCTTTTGCTTTTAAAATATTGTTTACTTTAGAAATATAGTAATACCAAATACCATCAGTATTTTTAATTTCCGGGTTATTTTTTATTAAGGAAATGCAGTCTGGCGATTGTTGCCAAACCCCTGCTGGAACTTCATCGCCACCCAAATGAATTGTGGTTAACGGGGCTCCTGCCTGCTGGTATAATTTTACTATTTCCGTAACAACTTTCTCTATAAAATTATAAGTAGATGGAATTGCCACATCCATCACATTATCATGATAGTTTTGTGCGGTAGTGTAAACAGATTTATCGTTAACATCTCTTAAAAAATATTCCAGCGCTTCTTCATTCTTCCCTTCTTTCATCAGCCTTACGTAGCGGGCATCCATTGCTTTAATTGCCGCCCTTGCATGTCCGGGAGTTTCAATTTCTGGAATAACTTTTATATGCCTGTTAGTGGCATATTGCAAAATTTCTATAAAATCTGCCTTGGTGTAATAACCACTTCCGTACAAAGAATCAGTAAGGGCGCCTGAGCCATAAGCTGCGGGCATATTATTCTTTTCGTCAAGGCTGTGGCCACGTCTTGCACCAAGAGAAATAAGTTCAGGCAATCCATCAATTTCTATTCGCCATCCCTCATCTTCTGTTAAATGAAAATGAAAGGTATTTAATTTATATAAAGCCATCAGATCTAACATTCTGTATACCTCCTTTTTTGTTTGAAAATTACGGGCTACATCCAACATAAATCCACGGTAACCAAAGCGTGGAGCATCTGTAATTGTAACCCCAGGAATGGCAATAACTTTTTTATCTTTTGTTACCATCCAGGAGGAAGGAGGAAGCAAACTTTTTAGAGACTGAATACCATAAAATATTCCTGTAGCTGTAGATGCTGCAATTGTAATTCGTTCTGCGGTACTATTTAATTCATATCCTTCAGCAGCAATTCCGGTTTTCATTATTAAGCTGATACCCTTTCCTGTAATAGGTTTGGCTGAGATGGTTAATTTTATTCCCACCATCGCTAACAATTCATCTGCCAGCAATTTTGCTTCGTTTGCAAATGCATTGTCTGAATTAATTTGAACGGAATTGTCTAATAAAAAAGTAGCCCCATTCTCTTTATAATTAGCTGGAGTAGGAAATACTTTACTACAATTTGCATCCGTAACTTTTTCTATTGCCTGGTTCTGATTATAAATGGTAGTTGCAAAATCTGATACGATTCTTCCATCAATTGGTTGAATAGGAAGCGGTATTTTAGTTACATTTTTTATGTCAATTCCTTTATCCGGCGCATCATCCCAAACAAGGTAAAACCCTTCGGGTTGATCATTCTTATTCAATATTTGTCCCTCCAACAGCAATTCGACAACAATAGTTTGCTTCGGCGCAATACCTTTAAAAGATTGCAGTGGAGCCAATTGAAATAAGTTGCCATTGAACTGCTTTAAACTAAAAATAGATTCGCCCTCTTTTAAAGCAATATTATTTTTTGAATTGAAATATAGGTTCCAACCATTGGCTGGTAGCACTTGTGTAGAATTATTTTTAACTGACAATGCAACCAGTGCCTGGTTTTTATTTTGGTAATTGTTGCTAACTGTAACCAGCAATATGGCAAGGTTTTTGGGATTGACTTGTTTTTCAGATTGACAAAAAACTTTACCTAAAAAAGTCATAATAAAAATACTTAGTACTATTGAAATTTTCTTAAATGATGCAGTTGGCATTTTTTATTTTTTTGCGATGATTAATATACTGTGCAGTTTTTGAATAGAGTATTTTATTGTCTGCTAAAATAATGCCTTTAAAAGAATTAAAATGCAATGCGGTAAATAAATATAAAATGAAAGAAATCATTTTACAGTAAAAAGGTAATCCAAAAAATAAAAAATATCAAAACACAATTATCGCTTTTTTCTTTACAAGTTAGTCCCAGAACGGTACATTTCTGTAAATTAAAATAAGCCAGTATTGTTAATAATTTAAAACTATAACAACATATGATGACAACTTTCGAAATTGCCAACCGTCTGAAAGAACTTTGTAGCAAAGGGGAATATGAAACAGCACAATTGCAATTATTTGCTGATAATGTTGTAAGCATTGAACCGATGGAATCTGAATTTTTTGAAAAGGAAACAACGGGTTTGCAAAACATTATTGAAAAGGGGCATAAATTTGAAAAAATTGTTCAAGAGATGCACGCTACAGCTATCTCTGAGCCCCTTGTTACTGGTAATATAATTGCATTTACACTTACTATAGATGTAACCATGAAAGGACAGCCAAGACAAACTATCGGTGAACTTTGTGTTTACCACGTAAAAGATGGTAAAATTATTAAGGAAGAGTTTTTTATGTAATTCTTTCAACCCCTGTTTAAAATTTATAACTTATTCCCTTCTTTCGGAAAAATAACAGCAGGCTTAAAACTTTTTGCTTCTTCAAAATCCATGGTGGCGTAAGACAGTACAATTACGATATCACCTTCTGCGCCTTGCCGTGCCGCAGGGCCATTAAGGCAAATAACCCCAGTACCACGGCCACCTTTTATAACATAGGTTTCAATACGACTGCCGTTATTTACATTTACAACCTGCACCTTTTCATTTTCAATTAAATTAGCTGCATCCATCAGGTTTTGGTCGATGGTAATACTGCCTATATAATTAAGATTGGCTTCGGTAATAACAACACGATGTATTTTTGATTTTAAAATTTCAATCTGCATTTTATATTTTTTTAAAAGATGCAATTTAAACAAATTGAAATATCTATTTACAATAGTATTAAGATAATTAAAGGCTATGCAACTAGGAGCTAATTTTACAGTTTTTTTAATAGGCGTTAATCATTTCCAAATAACAACTTCGTCTTAATATTACTTACTACTATCGCTTAATTTAGCAATAGGTGTTAAAAGCATCTTTCTACATTCCACTTCAGAACCTTCGGCCTGAAAAGCAATCTGACCATGATCTGCAGTGCAATCAAAACCATCATTTACCAAGTCGCCGTTTACCCAAACACGGATGGAATTTTTATAGCATTCTACCGTCATCGTGTTCCATTGACCCAAAGGTTTTTCAGAATTATCTGTAAGATTTTTTACCCGGCGTCCCATCCCTTCTGTAATACCCCATTTTTTTTTGGGGCCACGACGCTTTTCCATATGAGTCACTTTTATATCTTCTACAATGCACCAAAAATCGCCTGCATTGTTGTACTCCATCTGTGCTTCAATTGATTTTGGAAACATTTTGTATAAAGCCCTTGGTGTAGACGCATGAACCAATATGCCACAGTTACCAGGGTTACCGGCAAAGCGATATTCTACGACCAGACGATAATTTTGATACACAGAATCTGTAATAAGATGTCCTTGTGGATTACCCATACTTACTAGCAAACCATTGCGGATAATGAATGGATTTTTTGCATGGGCATTCGTATCCATTTCAGGAATATCAATATGCCAGCCTTTTAAATCTTTACCATTAAAAAGATTATGCGACTGGGGCATGGCAGTAAAAGAAAGAATGAATAAAAAAAATAAATAAAACAGCAGGTATTTGAGCGCATTTTTATTAATTGGCATAGCATTATTTTTGTTGGTATTTTACTTTATTTACTTGTACAATGTACAGCATTTTTATGTTTTGTATTTTAAGTTTGTAAGAATTTATAAAACTGTGTAAGCAAATATTTTTTATCGGCTTATTTACTTTAAATAAATAAAAATTAAAGTAGAAGATTTTTAGCAATGGGTGCTATCAACTGCTTGAAAATAACATCAATATCAAATATTCATAGTAGCACGAAAAGGTATTTAACTAAATTTGAATAAAAATAAGCAGTGAACAAAATACTACTCATTGATGATGAAGAAAAACTAAGGTCGTTACTAGCACGAATTATTGGATTAGAAGGCTTTGAAGTAATAGAAGCGGCAACCTGCAAAGCAGCTCTAAAAAAACTAGAACAGTTAGCTATAGATGTGGTGCTTTGTGATGTAAAATTACCAGATGGCAATGGTGTTGACTTTATCAAAGAAATTAAACATAGTTATCCTTCAGTTGAAGTTATTTTATTAACGGCTTATGGCAATATTCCAGATGGTGTTCAAGCAATAAAAAATGGCGCTTTTGATTACCTTACTAAAGGCAATGACAATGACAAAATAATTCCCCTTATTAATCGTGCACTGGAAAAAGCAATGATGCAAAAACGCATTGAAAAACTGGAACAGCAAGTGGGCAAACGGTATGGTTTTGAGAGCATACTTGGAAATTCGCCTTTGATACTTGAGGCAATAGCCTTTGCAAAAAAGGTAGCCCCAACCAATGCTACCGTTTTACTGTTGGGTGAAACGGGTACCGGTAAAGAAGTATTTGCACAGGCAATACATACTGGTAGTCAGCGGATGGGCAAACCTTTTATGGCACTCAATTGCAGTGCCTTTGGTAAAGAATTATTAGAGAGCGAAATATTTGGACATAAAGCAGGTGCTTTTACAGGTGCTATAAAAGATAAAAAAGGTTTAATTGAAGAAGCTAGCACAGGAACGTTGTTTTTAGATGAAGTGGGCGAAATGCATATTGACCTGCAAGCGAAATTGTTGAGGGTGCTAGAAACAAGTGAATTTATAAAAGTGGGTGATACAAAACCTACCAGGGTGAATGTACGTGTGATTGCAGCTACCAACCGTGACCTTCAACAGGAAGTGGCAGAAGGTAAATTCAGGGAAGATTTATTTTATCGCATCAATGTTTTTGCCATATCGCTGCCTGCTTTAAGAGATAGAAAAAAAGACATTCCTATTTTAGCGAATTATTTTTTAGAAATATTTGCACAAAAAATGAATGGTCATATAAACAGCATTAGCAAAGATTTTATGGAAAGGCTGCAACAGCACAATTGGAAAGGCAATACACGTGAGTTAAAAAACGTAATAGAAAGAGCAGTAATATTAGCCAGTGATAGTAAATTAACAATAGAGAGCTTACCATTGGAAATGCAGCAGTTGCATTATGGGCAGCAAACACTTTCTGCCTTTGATTTAGCAAGCGTAGAAAAATTACATTTACAAAGAATGCTCAACCACACTAAAGGAAACAAGACTGAGACAGCTAAGTTATTAAATATTGGTCTAACTACTTTGTATCGTAAGATTGAAGAATATAAATTATAAATTTAAAACTCGCCTTACTTCACTTTATACAGCGCATTTTTATTTGCAGATGTAAATGACATTGCTGTACACCAACAATTAGTATAATTTTTTCTTTTAAAAAATGAGTGGTTTGTACAACTTTTGCAACCAGCCCCGTTACAGCAGGCGGCTTGAAAGAAAACCTACTTTTTTTTCTGAATATCCATTTCAAAAAAACTTTTTATTTCAAAGGCTTTATGTTTTAAAATAGGAGGCTTTGTAAACTTGTACCTGATTAATGCATTTTTATGTTGGGAGTAATTTTTGTTTAAAAAATATTATACCCCAAAATGAAAATCACCATTTCAAAATGGAAGGCTTTTATATTTTCAAAATATCTTCTCCGGTTGTTTAATTAAGCTAAAACCCTTTACAGTATTAGATTGTAATAATATTATCGGCATCAAATTAACCTGGGCATATTGTTTGGTTTATGGCAAACAGATCAAAAAAAAATAGTATTTTATTTTATAAACTTTAAAAAAAAGTTTATAAGTAATTAGCACTTTACATTTAAATAAAAGCTTCTGTCCTTATTTATAAATTTTTAAATTCATAAACATGTTAATGACCATTTTACTCTTACTCGCCGCATTGTTGTGTTTTGTACTCTTTTTTAAATCTATTGATTTCTTTGAAAACATTTAGCTCTTAGTACACCCATTTTAAAATTAAAAAACAAAAAATCATGTTTGTAACACTCTTCATCTTATCTATCGGGGTATTTATTTACCTCGTGTATGTTTTATTAAAACCAGAAAAATTTTAACTCTTTAAAAAAGAAATAATGAACACAGAAATAACCGGTATAATAGTAACATTCATCTTAACCATACTATTGGCTTACCCACTGGGAAAATACATAGCTAAATTATACAGCGGACAAAAAACCTGGCTCGACTTTATGAAACCTGTAGAGCGTTCCATCTACAAGTTTACAGGCATCAACCCAGGGCAAGCAATGAACTGGAAAGAATTTTTAAAAGCGATGCTCACCATTAATATGTTGTGGCTGGTGTACGCTTTTTTTATGTTCCTCTACCAGGCACATTTGCCACTTAACCCCGATGGTAACCCCAATATGACGGCAGACCTTAGCTTTAATACTGCTATTAGTTTTGTTGTTAATTGTAACCTGCAAGATTATTCAGGCGAAAGCGGTGTAACTTATCTTACGCAACTATTTGTAATAACTTTTTTACAATTTGTAAGTGCAGCAACAGGGATTGCATGTTTAATTGCTTTGTTTAACGGGCTAAAAGAAAAGACAACCAATAACCTTGGTAATTTTTGGCAAATATTTACAGTAACCATCACCCGTTTGTTAATACCGCTTTGTATAGTAGTGGCTATTTTATTAGCATTTAACGGATCGCCTGCCAGCTTTGATGGTAAAGATACTATTACCAACTTACAAGGCGATACCATACAAGTTAGTCGTGGCCCTGCAGCTGGAATGATTGCAATTAAACATATTGGTACCAATGGGGGTGGATGGTTTGGCGCTAACTCCACACATCCTCTCGAAAACCCAAATTATTTTACCAACATAGTAGAAATAATTGCACAAACTCTTATACCAATTGCAATGATATTTGCGCTTGGATTTTACATTAAGCGTAAAAAATTTGCTTATGTAATCTTTGGCGTGATGACGCTGGGAGTGCTGTTGTTGTTGATACCCACAGTAATTACAGAAATACATGGCAACCCACTATTAACGAAAATGGGTATAACACAATTAACGGGAGCCATGGAAGGTAAAGAATTAAGATTTGGCCCAGCCGCTTCTGGTTACTGGAGTATATTAACAACAGTAATCTCTACGGGTTCTGTTAACTCTATGCATGATAGCTCTATGCCATTATCCGGCCTTATGCAAATGCTGGGTATGTTAGTGAATGGTTTTTATGGAGGCTGCGGGGTGGGAATACTTAATTACTTTATTTACATAATTATTGCAGTATTTATTTCTGGCTTAATGGTAGGCAGAACACCAGAATTTATGGGGCATAAGGTAGAAGCAAGGGAAGTAAAGATTGCTGCACTGGTAACTTTATTATCTGCCTTTATCATCAAAGGAGGAACCGCATTAGCAGCTTATTATTTTGTAAACCATGGCGATGCAAACTGGGCGGTAAAACCAAGTGCATGGTTAAACAATCCAAACTATCATGGCTTTTCAGAAATGCTTTATCAATACACTTCCTCCAACGCAAACAATGGCAGCGGGTTTGAAGGACTTGCAGACAATAACCCATTTTGGAACATCACCACTGGCTTTGCGATGATATTAGGAAGGTTTATTCCTATCATCGGCCCTATAGCTATTATAGGATTGATGGCCAATAAAAAATATGTTCCTGAATCTGCCGGTACTTTAAAAGTGGATTCCATCACATTTGGAATGATGACGTTTGCAGTGATCATTATAGTAACAGCACTGTCTTATTTTCCTCCGCTGGTGTTAGGGCCAATAGCAGAATATTTCAGTATTCATTAATTAATGCAAAGGATTTTTCATTAAAAATTAATAAAAAAAATCAATGCCTTTATGTTTATCTCATATAAATAATAACGGAACAAAATAAAAATTATGGCAAAGGATCAATCAAATAAACTGTTCGAGCCAGCACTTGTAAAGGAAGCGCTTAAACAGTCTTTCGTAAAACTTAATCCACGCATTATGCTGCGCAATCCCGTAATGTTTACCGTGGAAATAGGCACGGCAATCATGTTAGCTGTATGCATCTGGATAGCAGGCGGAGAAAAATCTCAGGGTCACCTGGGGTATAATGTAGCAATATTTTTAATCTTATTGTTAACAGTATTATTTGCAAATTTTGCAGAAGCCATTGCAGAAGCAAGAGGTAAAGCGCAAGCAAACAGCTTACGTAAAACCAGGGAAGAAACACCTGCAAAATGGATACAGGCTGTTGGTGACATGTATGTAAATGAGATGAAAATAGTTCCTTCATCGCAGTTAAAAAAAGGCGACATATTTCTTTGCGAAACAGGCGATATGATACCGATGGATGGTGAAATTATTTGGGGCATAGCCACCATCGATGAAAGTGCCATTACCGGAGAAAGTGCACCAGTGATAAGAGAAAGCGGTGGTGATAAAAGTTCAGTAACCGGTGGCACAAAAGTATTATCTGATAAAATAAAAGTAAGGGTTACCACAGAACCCGGCGAAAGTTTTTTAGATAAGATGATAGCTCTTGTGGAAGGTGCAAGCCGGCAAAAAACACCCAATGAAATTGCATTAACAATTTTATTGGCAAGCTTTACATTGATATTTTTGATAGTGTGTGTTACTTTAAAACCTTTTGCAGATTATGCCAACACGCCACTTACTGTTGCTGCATTAGTATCACTTTATGTTTGCCTGATACCTACTACCATTGGCGGCTTACTAAGTGCCATCGGTATAGCTGGTATGGACAGGGCTTTACGTGCCAATGTAATTACCAAAAGTGGTAAGGCTGTAGAAACCGCAGGTGACCTTGATGTACTTTTATTAGATAAAACGGGTACAATAACAATAGGCAACAGAAAGGCTACCAACTTTTATCCTGCCAACGGAATTGATGAAAAATTGTTCATTGAAACGTCGGTATTAAGTTCTTTGGCAGATGAAACACCAGAAGGGAAATCAATTGTTGAGCTGGGCAAATTAAACCCTTCTTATTTCGATACCAACAACTCTACATTTATAAAATTTACTGCTGAAACAAGAAGCAGCGGTATGGATATGGCAGATGGCACGAAAGTACGCAAAGGTGCGTTTGACAGTATCCGTAACATGGTAGTAAAAGCAGGGAACCCATTTCCTGCGGAAACAGAAGAAAGGGTAAGGCTGATTGCGAGCAACGGCGGAACACCATTGGTAGTAAGCCGTAACAACCAGGCGCTGGGCGTAATTGAATTGCAGGATATAATAAAACCGGGCATTCAGGAACGTTTTGAAAGGTTAAGAAAAATGGGCGTAAAAACGGTGATGGTTACAGGCGATAACCCCCTTACTGCAAAGTTTATTGCAGAAAAAGCAGGTGTAGATGATTACATAGCTGAGGCTAAGCCAGAGGATAAGATGAACTACATTAAAAAGGAACAGCAAAGTGGTAAACTGGTTGCAATGATGGGTGATGGCACCAACGATGCACCTGCTCTTGCACAGGCCGATGTTGGCGTTGCAATGAATAGTGGAACTGCTGCTGCAAAAGAAGCGGGCAACATGGTAGACCTTGACAATGACCCTACAAAACTGATTGAGATAGTAGAGATTGGTAAACAATTGCTAATGACCAGGGGAACACTCACCACCTTTTCAATCGCCAATGATGTGGCTAAATATTTTGCCATCGTGCCAGCCTTGTTCATTGTATCTATACCAGGTTTACAATCATTAAACATTATGTACCTGAAAAGTGCCGAAAGTGCTATTTTATCGGCAGTAATTTTCAATGCTATCATTATACCTATTCTTATACCACTGGCTTTAAAAGGTGTGGCCTACAAGCCAATAGGTGCAAGTGCCTTGCTGCGCCGCAACCTTTTAATTTATGGTCTTGGTGGCCTCATTGCGCCATTTATAGGTATAAAATTAATAGACATGCTGCTGAGTTTGTTTATGTAAAAATAGCTGTAGTGCAAGAAGCAAAATCCTTGCTGCAAAACATTCACCGCTTTAAATATTAAATTGAAATCTTTTAAAAATAATAAAATGAAAAAATATTTGTTGCCTTCTTTAAAATTAACACTTGTACTCATTATACTTTGTTCGATACTGTATCCGCTATTTATAGCGGCTGTAGCAAAACTTGCTCCTGGCGGTGGCAAGGGTGAAACATTAAGCGTAAATGGTAAAGTGGTTGGTTATGCTAACGTGGGGCAAAAATTTACAGATGATAAATACTTTTGGAGCCGCCCATCTGGTGTAGACTACAATGCGGCTGGTTCTGCAGGTTCTAATAAGGGCCCTACAAATCCTGACTACCTTAAACAGGTACAGGATAGACTTGATACTTTTTTAGTGCATAACCCTGGTGTAAAAAAAGAAAATATACCATCGGAATTAGTAACGGCCTCTGGTAGTGGATTAGACCCTGATCTTTCTCCTGAAGGTGCTTATGTGCAAGTTGCAAGAGTTGCAAAGACAAGGAATATATCTGCCGAAAAGATAAACGCTTTAGTAGAACAGCAAATTCAAAAACCATTACTTAGCTTATTTGGCCCTAAAAAAGTAAATGTATTAAAACTTAATATCGAATTAGATAAGATAAAATAAACGAAGAAAGAAAAAAAAATGAAAATGAAAATGAAGAAGATCATGATTTTAGCGGCAGGCATTACAGCTGCACAATTTGCCTTTGCGCAGGCAACAGATTCTAAAAAAAAAATATCCCAGCCGGTAATTATTACAGGTTCTGTTGATGGTTATTACAGGTATGATTTTCATAATCCTAAAACCGCATCCTATAACAGCCTTACCAGCTTTACCCGTTCCAGTAATTCATTCGAATTAGGAATGGCATCTTTAAGGGCTGACCACAGTTTCGGAAAAGTTAGTGCCACCGTTGATCTTGGGTTTGGAAAAAGAGCTGAAGAATTTGCGTACAATGACGCCAACACAAGGCTAGCCATTAAACAATTATATGTTACCTATGCCCCATCTTCAGTTATAAAATTTACATTAGGTACATGGGGTACTCACATTGGTTATGAAGTATTAGACCCGTATTTAAACAGAAATTATAGCATGAGTTATATGTTTACGAACGGGCCATTTACACATACTGGTTTAAAAGCTGATATAAATCTTGGTGGAAAATCTGCGCTGATGGTAGGTATCTCAAACCCAATTGATTTTAGATCTGTACCAGCCGCACCAAAAACATTTATCGCCCAATTTTCTACCGGATCAAAAAATGATAAACTAAAAGTTTATTTGAATTTTGCAGGGGGCAAGCAAACCGATTATAAAAAATTAATACAGGCTGATATTGTGGCAACTTATTCAGTCTGCAGCCAATTTAGTATAGGCATTAATGGCACCATGCAATCTGTAAAAACAGATATTGATAGCAATGGCACTTTTAATAAATCTAATTGGAGCGGTATAGCATTGTACCTTAATTATGATCCGGCTACATGGGTTGGCCTAACATTAAGAGGAGAATATATTAGCGATAAGGATGCGTACCTGGGTTTAAAAAATGCTTTTGCACCAACTTTATCGGCCAACTTTAAAATAGACAATTTAACCATCATCCCGGAGTTTAGATTTGATAGAACGGGCAATAGCTTGTTTTACAAAAATGCAACAGCAACATCAAAATCAACTGGTAGTTTCTTACTTGCGGCAGTGTATCATTTCTAACATTTGTTTTATGCATTTTATAAAATATACATCATAAATTAGTAATAAGCCACTGATTAACCAGTGGCTTATTTTAAATGAGTAATCAACGACATATTAATTTTCACTCAAAGGTTTACCCCGCTGGTTTATTAATAGCCATGGGTATTGTATTTATATCCTGAAAAACATAGCTGTGAGAGAAGAAGATAATTTTGAACTGGAAATAAGTAATGTGTGGGTAGCAAAATATCCGTTGTTGGTATTACCTGTAAAAATATTTTCTTAAAAAGAAAAACAGACTAAAATATTTATGCCAGAAGAAAATAAAAAAAGTGCAGAACATTTTCTTGACCTTATAAGAAAATCAAGAAAAGGTAAGTTCAAAATTTATGTAGGTATGAGTGCTGGTGTGGGTAAAACTTACCGCATGTTACAGGAGGCACAAACCCTGCTACGCAATGGTGTAGATATCAAGATCGGATATATTGAAACCCATAACCGCAAAGAGACTCACGATTTACTAGAAGGGTTGCCGGTAATACCCCGCCGCAAATTATTTTATAAAGGCAAAGAGCTTGAAGAGTTTGATGTGCAGGCAGTTATCAATCTGCATCCCGAAATTGTGATAATAGATGAACTGGCACACAGCAATATTGAAGGCAGCAAAAATGAAAAACGCTGGCAGGATGTAATTGAGATTTTAGATGCAGGCATCAATGTAATCAGTGCAGTTAACATTCAGCACATAGAAAGTTTGCATGCCGATGTAAAAGAAATAACTGGTGTAGATGTTGCAGAAAGAATACCCGACAGCGTTTTAAGGCAGGCGGATGAAGTGGTAAATATTGATCTTACGGCAGATGAACTGATTAGCCGGCTGAAGGAAGGAAAAATTTATACACCTGACAAAATTGAAGTATCCCTCAAAAACTTTTTTCAAAGCGAACGCATTTTGCAGTTGCGGGAACTGGCCTTAAAAGAAGTAGCCAGCCAGGTGGAAAGAAAAATTGAAACAGAATTACCGCGGAATACGCATTTAAAAACAGAACGTTTTTTATGCTGCATCAGTAGTAATTACGAGATAGCTAAAAAGGTAATTCGTAAAACTGCCAGGCTTGCAGCTTACTACAACAGCAAATGGTATGTACTGTATGTACAAACACCAAAAGAAGATGGTGATAATATCGGACTGGCAGCACAAAGACACCTGATCAACAATTTTAAATTAGCCACGGAACTTGGCGCAGAGATCATTAAAATAAAAAATAAAAATATTGCGAAAGGCATTCTGGAAGCCACTGCCAGCCAAAATATTACCACCATCTGTATTGGCAAACCTCATCTTACTTTATTTAATGTTATTGTAAGTACACCGGTATTTAACCAGTTATTAAATAAATTATCTGAATCAGATATTGACATTGTAATTTTATCCTGACATGAAACTAAAAACAAAATTATCTCTTGGACTTTCTTTTCTATTTGCAATAATACTTGCCTTTGGCATTCTTGGCTTTTATTATATTAACAGGTTAAGTAATGATGCTTCCATGGTGTTAAAAAATAATCATGAATCGCTGGTGTATAGCAACAATATGCTAAAAGTATTAGAAAAAATTCCAGGAAAAAAAGATGCCTTCAAAATATTTGATGACAATTTAAAAAAGCAGGAGGCGAACATAACCGAACCTGGTGAAAAAGAAAGCACAGAAGAACTTAGAAAAAATTTCAATGAATTGCTGACCAATCCTACTGACGCTTCCAACTATACGGAGTTGCGCCAGTCATTGCAATTAATTAATGATCTTAATCAAAATGCAATACTTAGAAAAAATGAAATTGCTCAAAAAACCGCCGAAAATGCTAGATTTTGGCTTACCATTATTTTTACCTTATTGATAATTGTGAGTATAATTTTTATTTATAATTTTCCTTCAATAATTTCTGATCCTGTTACAAGGCTTTCAGAAGGTATCAGGGAAATTGCTAATAAAAATTACAAGCAACGCATTTATTTAGAACAAAAAGATGAGTTTGGAGACTTAGCCAATGCATTCAACAGCATGGCTGAAAAGTTGGATGAATACGAACACAGTAACCTGGCAAAAATAAAGTTTGAAAAGAGCCGGATAGAAACCATCATTAACCAAATGAAAGATGGCATTATTGGTTTAGATGAAAAGAACCATATTTTATTTGTAAACGTTGTTTCTGAAAAAATACTAGGACTAAAAGAAAGTGATATCATTGGTAAATATGCTGCTGATATCGCCATACATAATGACCTGATGAGAACATTGCTAAAAGAAGACGTAATTAAGGAATTAAAAATTTACGCAGATAAAAAAGAAAGCTTTTTTAATAAAGATGTAATCAATGTAATGGCCAATGAAGCTGTAATAGGACAGGTAATTGTATTGCGCAACATTACCCCTTATCATGAACTGAATGAAGCGAAAACCAATTTTATTGCTACCGTTTCGCACGAATTAAAAACACCGATATCCTCAATACAATTGAGTTTGAAACTGCTGGATAACAAGCAAACCGGCGAAATAAATACAGAGCAACAATTGTTACTTGATGGAATTAAGGATGATACCAACAGGTTATTAAAAATTACCGGTGAGTTATTGAATATGACCCAGGTAGATAGTGGTAAAATACAACTAAGTATAGCTGCCAGCGATACAAAACAAATTCTTACTTATGCCATCAATGCCAATAGGAATGCCGCAGAACAAAAGAATATACACCTGGATATTTCCATACCGGACCAACTGCCAAAAGTGGTAGCTGATAGTGAAAAAACAGTCTGGGTACTAAACAATCTATTATCAAACGCCATTCGGTATTCTTACGACAACTCCACAATTTTTATAAGCACAGGGGCTGTTGATAAAACTATTACTTTTACCGTAAAGGATACCGGGCAGGGCATTGCGCCACAATACAAAGAAAAAATATTCGATCGCTATTTTCGTGTTCCGGGTACGCATAAAGATGGCACTGGTTTGGGTCTTTCTATTTGTAAGGAATTTATTGAAGCACAGGGTGGGCAAATACTTGTAGAAAGCGATTATGGGACTGGTAGCACTTTTACGGTGGTATTAAATGCTGCCCCAATCCTTTCGTTATAAAAATAAGGGCGCTGTTTCAGAGAGTTATTAGAAGACCCTGATTTACTCACTTACATAAAAATTGAGTTAGATATCTACAAGTTACAGTAGCCCATTCAGATGCACCATTGGAGGCCGACAGGATAGAAAAGGGAGACAACAATCATTCAATAAATTGTTCATTTGCTGGAAAATAATTTTTTTTTGAGGTAAAATATAAAAATCCTTCCGGTCTTAAAGCCAGTACGGTTTAAGTTTTAAATAAGGAAATATTTTATGCAGATAGTAATGCTTCTGCGCTTGCATGTTTGGCATTTAAACTTACCACCACTGTTTCTACATTTACCCGTAATCCTGTAGCAATGGCCATTCCTAATTTAGCATCGGCCCTAAAGAAATGACATAATTGGCGATTTACAATATGGTTTTTTTTAGGCTCCGCAATACCACTCATGGCACCAACAATATTGGATACCAGGTTATGCCTGTCATAATCATTTATTACTTTGTTAAACAAAAATCCAAGCTGGGTGTAATGATCAGTTTCGCCTTCGCTATTTCTGTCGTACCAGTCTGCCAGTGTATTTTACAAAGCCATTGCAGGTTCTTTGTAATCTGCATCTACTTTTATATCATCAAAAACTATTAGGGAAATAATTAGGCGCATCTTCGCCATTACCATTCACCGCCCTGGCACCATCACGTTGGTAATTATTTACAGCATATGGGTAACGGTTTACAGGAATCTGTTCGTAGATTTCGCCAAGACGATGGCGATGTGCGTCAGGATAACTCAATAATCTTCCCTGCAACATTTTATCCGGCGAATAACCGATACCATCCACTACATGTACTGGTGCAAAAACACTTTGTTCTATCTGCGAAAAATAATTTTTTCGCACTTCATTTAATTTAAGCACACCAACATCTATCAAAGGAAAATCGCCGTATGGCCAAACTTTGTTAAGGTCAAACGGATTGAATGGAAATGTTTTTGCTTCCGCATCTGTCATCACTTGTATTTTTACATTCCATTTTGGAAAATCTTTATTGTCGATGGCATATACCAAATCACGTTGAGAAATATCCGGATCTTTCCCTTTCATTTAGGTTGCTTCATCGTTGGTGAAATTTTTTATACCATGAGCGATTTTAAAATGAAATTGTATCCATACTCTTTCATTGCTTTTATTGATCATCGAAAAAGTATGGCTGCCATATCCATTCATGTGGTGGTGTCCATAAGGTGTTCCCCTATCGCTCATCAATATTATTACCTGGTGCAGACTTTCTGGGTTTAAACTCCAGTAATCCCACATCATCGTAGGACTTTTGCAGTTGGTACGGGGGTCTCTTTTTGGGGTATGAATAAAATCACCAAACTTTTTGGGATCTTTTATAAAAAATACCGGCGTGTTGTTACCTACTAAATCCCAATTGCCATCTTCTGTATAAAATTTCATGGCAAAGCCACGGGAATCCCTTTATGTATCTGCACTGCCTTTTTCGCCACCAATGGTACCAAACCTTAATAACATTTTTGTCTCTTTACCAATGTTATTAAACAATTTTAATTTGGTGTATTTACTAATATCGTGGGTAACTGTAACAGTACCAAATGCACCAGAACCCTTTGCATGTGCAACTCTTTCGGGAATGCGTTCCCGATTAAAGTGCGCCATTTTTTCGTGCAGGACATAATCTTGTAATAACAACGGGCCACGGGGGCCAATGCTCATCGAATTTTCATTTTCAGCAAACGGCCTGCCGGATGCTGATGCTGTCGTGAGTCTTTTGCTTTTGTCTTCGCTCATATAAATCGTTTTAGAGGTTGCCAATTAAAATTATTATACATTAAAGTAGACAAATACTTTGATAAGTAATATTGATATTTATGATAAATATATAGATATTACTTATTTTTGCAATTATGACTATTACTCAATTAGACTACATCATTGCATTGGATACTTACCGCCATTTTGCTACTGCTGCAGATAAGTGTTTTGTAACGCAGCCCACTTTAAGCATGCAGGTGCAAAAATTAGAAGATGAATTGGGCAGTAAACTTTTTGACCGCAGCAAACAGCCGGTAATACCTACTGAAATTGGCGAAGAAGTAATTCAACAGGCAAGAATAATTGTACATGAAGTTAAGATGTTGCACCAGTTAATACAGGATAGACAAGGTGTATTACGGGGCGAATTAAGAATTGGAATTATACCAACGCTGGCCCCTTATCTTTTACCTTTATTTCTACATCCATTTTTACTTAAATATCCTGATATAAAAATAAGGGTGAAGGAAATGACCACCGATATAATTGTGGAAAAACTAAAAGCAGGTAAGATTGATGCAGGATTATTAGTAACCCCATTACAGGATAATTCTATCAGGGAATACCCCTTATTTTACGAAGAATTAATTGCGTATGTTTCTAAAAAAAATTCTGCTTATAAAAAAACGTATGTATTGGCAGATGATATTGATTTAAAGGAATTGTGGTTGCTGGAAGAAGGGCACTGTTTTCGTTCGCAGATTGTAAATCTTTGCGAATTAAAAAAAATGAGTAAACAACAAAGTAATTTTGAATATGAGGCAGGTAGTGTAGAAACGCTCCGAAAAATGGTTGAAATGAATAACGGAGTAACGATATTACCCGAAATGGCCACCCTAGATTTTACAGTAAAACAACTAAATATGATAAGGCATTTTAAATCTCCGGTTCCGGTAAGAGAAGTTAGCCTGGTAACACACAGGGATTATGTAAAGAAAAAACTGGTAGATGTATTGAAAGTAGCAATCATAGAAGCTATACCGCCTAAAATAATGCTGAATAAAAATAAAAATGTTATCAAAGTCTGATAAATTAATTATCAAATTGTAGGTAAATTAATAACCCTTAATGCTAAAAACCTGGCACTTACAAATTCAATAGCCTTAAACCAGGTAATTGTAATTAATGTAAAGCACAACAAAATGCTAAGTCGGCTGTTGTTTTTAATATTACTAATTTATAATTTAAATTTAATAATTATGGCAATTGAAATTGGGCAAATAGCTCCCATATTTATACTACACGATAGTGACAAAAAAAAAGTGAGTATAGCCGATTATAAGGATAAAAATGTTGTACTAATTTTTTTTCCGCAGTCTTTTACTGGAGTTTGTACGGCAGAATTATGTAGTCTTCGTGATAACATAGCATTGTATAACAATACCAATGCGCAGGTATTAGGTATTTCGGTAGATTCTGTTTTTACTCTTGGAAAATTTAAAGAAGAACAAAAACTAAATTTTCCTTTATTGAGCGATTTTAATAAAGAGGTATCAACTGCTTATGATGCTATTTATAATGACTGGATCTTAGACATGAAAGGTGTTAGTAAACGCTCTGCCTTTGTAATAGATAAAAATGGCATAATAATATATGCTGAGGTGTTGGAAAGTGCCGGTGAACTCCCCAATTTTGAAGCAATACAATTAATACTAGCTTCACTTAATTAGTATATATTTAATTGTAAAAGGTTAAAGAAATTTTAAACTTATGCAACCTTTTACAATAAATTGTATTTTTTTTTGTTTAATGAGTTGTCTATTCTATGAAAGAATTAACTATTTTTACTCAATTGAAAAAATTAATTATTATATCAACCATTTTATTTGGATTAACATTTACTTCTTTTGCTCAAAATAAAATTGCCGGAAACTACGGTGATCCATCTGCAAAATTGATTAAGTATTATCCAAATCCTGCCACTACGGTAATTAATTTTGAATTTTTACGAGGTTACGATAAGTCGTTTTCACTACAACTTTATAATTTTATGGGCAAAAAAATTTTGAATGTAACCACACTAGCCCAGCTTACCAACGTATCTTTAAATGGTTTTTACCGGGGTGTTTATATTTTTCGCCTGAGTGATAAAAATGGTAACATCATTGACTCAGGAAAATTTCAAATAGTAAACTAATTTTCTTTTCTGTTTAATCTTCTTTAAATATTTTACTTATCTAAATTTTAAATTAATATTTGGTAGTCTTTTGTATGACATCAGATTGTACAATTCTACTTTATTCATTTTATTCAGGAAAAATCTAAGTATTTAACAAAGGTTGTTCGTCATTTAATAATCCTAAAGAATTTGTTTTGATAAATACTCCTTTAAATTGATGTACTGTTTTTACAAAACCTGTACAATCAAAAATTTTAAATAATGTGTATTTTCCTGACCACGAATAATTGGGTGATCAGCAGATTGAGTATTAAATACTACTTGTCTTATTTTTCGTTTGGCATCTTTTGCTGCCATATTAATGATGTCTAAAAATAATTCAGGTTTTACTAAATTGGTACAACTGGAAGTTACTAAAAACCCACCTGGCTTTATCAGTTTCAAGGCCCGCAAATTAATTTCCTTATAACCTGAAACTGCTTTATCAATGGTGCTCCTGCTTTTTGTAAATGAAGGTGGGTCAAGCATTACAACGTTCCATAGCCTACCTTCCTTACTCCATTCTTTTAATACATCAAAAGCATTTACACATTGAAACCTACAAGTATTTTCTAGTCCATTTAGTGCCGCATTGTTATTGCACATATCAATTGCACTTTGAGAAATATCTAAGCCTAAAACAGATTTTGCTCCATAATTTGCTGCAGCTATTTCGAAAGATCCTGTATAACAAAATGCACCCAGTACATCCGCATTTATTACAATATGTTGTATGGCACGACGGTTATCTTGTTGATCTAAAAAATAGCCAGTTTTTTGCCCGTTGGCAATATCTACATTTAATTTAATCCCATTTTCAGTAATAATAATATTGGTATCAAAAGGTTCGGATAAAAAACCTTTATGTTGTTCCAATCCTTCCAATTCTCTAACAGGAACATCATTACGCTCATAAATACCTTTAGGCAAAAATATTTTATTGAGGGCACCAACAATAGCTGGCTTCCATACATCAATACCTAAGGCCAGCGTTTGTATAACAAAATAGTCACTAAATTTATCGATGATTAACTGAGGAATATCATCTGCTTCGCCAAAAATTAACCGGCAGTTTTCTGTATATCCCAAAGTTTGCCGATATGCCCATGCCTGTTTTATTTTATTATAAAAAAACTGGTCATCAATTGCTTCATCCTTATCCCTTGTAAGCAAACGAACCATAATCTGCGATTGTGGATTTATGTACCCTTTACCTATAAATTTTTTGTCATGCGTAAACACATTTACAATTTCACCAGCTTTGGCCGCAGCATCTAATGCTTTGCCACGGTTTATTTCATTGGCAAAAATCCAGGGGTGTCCATTTTCTACCCTGTTACCAACATTTTTATTAAGAAAAAGACTTTTCATGCCGCAAAGGTAACTTTTAACGTGTCAGGCTGTTCATTTTATCACAAATAGCAGCTTTTTTTTGCCAATTTGGCTGTAAATCAAGGCTTGGCAAAATGTTTGACTATGCTACATTCACGCATCTTTTGGGACAGTTTGTGCCCTAGATGTAAGCGTAAAAAGTTGTAAATACTATTTGATATGGAACAAAAAATAAAAGTAACAGAAGACGAGCAAACTTTATCAGCATCAATGCAGGGTTTTGAAGATATTAATTCCGATGCTGATATACCCGGAAATAACCATTTATCCAATCCTGAAGAAGAAAATATATTAGAGAAAATTCAAGCAGCATTGGAAGAACAAAAAGACAAATATATTCGCTTGTTTGCCGAATTTGATAACTATAAACGCCGTAGTGCCAAAGAAAGAATTGAACTAATTCAAACTGCAGGCAAAGAGGTAATTACTTCTTTATTGGATGTTTTAGACGATAGTGAAAGAGCAGAAAAACAACTGCAGACGAGCAATGATCTTGAACAAATTAAAAAAGGTATTGAACTGGTATTTGGTAAGCTTAGAAATATTTTGCAAGCTAAGGGTTTAAAAGCTATGGAAAGTATTAATACAGATTTTGATGTAGAGAAACATGAAGCCATTACAGAAATACCTGCGCCAACCGAAACATTAAAAGATAAAGTGATAGATGAAGTGCAAAAAGGATATTATTTAAATGATAAAATTATTAGGTTTGCTAAAGTGGTAGTAGGTAAATAAACTAGCTCCTGGCAACTATATTCTGCACTTAAATTATTTTGGGTGGACAAAATTTACTTAAAAAATTATTTTATTTTTTTAAGTTTTGATAAAAGTATCTAATTGGTATGTGATATAAGACAACAATAATAATCAACAAAAAAAAAGCTTATAACAAAATAGTTAATAACATGTCTTTATCCTTTTACAAGGTTAGACTTAAAAAATTACCCTTTGGGGACGCTGGGTTATGAAGAAAGATTTTTACGAAATATTGGGGGTTGCAAAATCTGCATCACAAGACGAAATAAAGAAAGCTTACCGCAAAGTAGCTATGCAATTTCATCCTGATCGGAATCCTGGAGATAAGGTGTCTGAAGAAAAATTTAAGGAAGCTGCAGAGGCGTATGAAATATTAAGTGATACTGATAAAAGAGCACAATTCGATAGGTTTGGCCATCAAGCATTTAGCAATGGAGGCCGCGGTGGAAGTGGTGGATTTAGCGGTAGTGGCATGAACATGGATGATATCTTTAGCCAGTTTGGAGATATTTTTGGTGAAGAAAGCCCTTTTGGTAGTTTTTTTGGTAGTGGAAGTGGACGTCGTGCTTCTGGTGGACGTAGTCAAGGTGTTAGAGGTAGTAATCTTCGTATAAAAATAAAATTAAATTACGAAGAGATGGCGAAGGGCGCCTCCAAAACTGTAAAAGTAAAAAAATATGTGCCTTGCGCTAGCTGTAGTGGTAGTGGCGCAAAAGATAAAAATAGTGTGCAAACCTGTGGTACCTGCGGTGGTAGTGGGCAGGTAAGAAAGGTACAAAATACTTTTTTAGGACAGATGCAAACAGTAACAACCTGCCCCAACTGTAATGGTGAAGGAAGTACTATTGCCAACAAATGTACAAGTTGTAAAGGCGAAGGCAGGGTTTACGGAGAAGAAACGGTAACAATTGAAATTCCGGCCGGTGTGCAGGAAGGTATGCAGCTAAGCATGAATGGCAAAGGAAATGCCGGTGAACGTGGCGGTGTAAATGGCGACTTGATAATTTTAATTGAAGAAGAAGCGCATGCTCAATTACACAGAGATGGATTGAATGTTGCTTTTGATTTACATATCTCTTTTCCTGAAGCAGTTTTTGGTACTAATATAGAAGTGCCAACCATTGACGGAAAAGCAAAAATAAAAATTCCACCAGGCACACAGAGCGGTAAAATATTTCGGTTGAAAGGTAAAGGATTTCCATCTGTAAACTCCTACGAAAAAGGTGACCAATTAATACATGTAAATGTTTGGACGCCTCAACATGTTAGTAGTGAAGAAAAGTTAATGCTGGAAAAAATGCAGGAAAGCCCCAATTTTGAACCTAAGCCCGAAAAAGGAGATAAATCTTTTTTTGACAAGGTAAGAGAAATGTTTGCTTAGCAAAGTGACTTATCTCTTTTTTTTTCCATAAATTTTTTTTGCATTAACCACAAGTTGTATAAACTGTTTTTGCAAATAGTTGTTTTGATCAACAGCATCGTTGGCGATATTTTCAATTTCTACCCAATCGCAGCCATTGGAATATTTGGATTGCCTTATTTTCATTCCAAACATTCCAATGGCTGCCCCAAACTGAAACTCTTTGTCAATTTTATTAAAAGCAAGGTAATTAGCCGGGCAATCATAATTTAATACCTTTCTAATTTTTGTTGCAGGGAAAGTAAATTTTAGTGATACTTGTGCAGGAGAAATTAAAGAGGAGGAATCAAAAATTCCATTAAACATTGCAGGTGTTATTTCAAAAATAGCTAGTACACTATTTCCACTACCTATATCTCCTCCTTCCAATTCGCCGGAACTATCTGCTATAGCATCCCTTTTATTATCAAAGCCAATTAAGCGATAATCTTTTATTACAGATGGATTGAAGCGTACATTTAAAAATACATCATCTGCAACAGAAAAAAATGTTTGTGTTACTTCTTTTACCAATACTTTTTCAGCTTCATTTATGTCATCCAGGTATGCATAATTGCCATTGCCTCTTTTAGCTAAAATTTCTAATTTAGAGTCTTTATAATTTCCCATACCCACACCAAGACAAGTTAAATACACACCCGATTTTTTTTCTTTTGTAATAAGATCTTCCAATGCCTTTTCTGTTACTTCACCTACATTAAAGTCTCCGTCTGTTGCCAGTATTATCCTATTATTACCCCCTTTTATAAAAGCACTTTCTGCTACCTTATAAGCCATTCTAATAGCCAATTCCCCGGGTGTATCTCCATTTGCTGTAAGCTCTTCGATAGATGCTATGATTTTTTGTTTTTCTGCACCACTTGTTGGCTGAAGCCAAACTGAAACAGTGCCTCCATATGCTACAATAGATACTGTATCTATAGCCCTTAAATTCTTTATCAGCATTTGAAAGGCTGCTTTTACAAGCGGCAATCTGCTTGGAAGCTCCATACTGCCCGAGGCATCTATTAAAAAAACAAGATTAGATGGAGGTATATTCTCCATATCAAGTTTACATGCATTTACATTTAAAAATAATAGTTTGCTTTCAGCATTCCACGGACAATCTGATATCTGTGATTCAATTTCAAAAACATCCTTTTTGTCAGGTTCCCTATAATGAAGATTAAAATAATTTAATAATTCTTCAATACGTACGGCATCAGGAGGAACCATACTTTTTGCATTTATAAACCGTCGGATATTGCTATAGGAAGCCTTATTTATATTGAGTGAAAAACCTGTGTTTGGGAATTTATGAACATTTACGATTTCATTTTCTACCAATGAAAAATAAGATTCATCACTTACATACCAATTGTAAGTAGAAGAAAAATTCTGATCTTTTGTAATGGAAACTAATTTGGAACGATTTTTACTTATGTTAGTAGATAAAGCCTTTAAAACAATCTGCTGAAACACATCTGTTTTTACATTGATCGATACAGTTTCATAACCATCAAACATGACGGTAAGCGAATCTACAGCGTTGCGGCAGGATAAACCAAAACCGCCTGAAGAACCTGAATAATAAATGTTCTTATCAGAGTGTAGCAATATTTTAACATTCTGTAGCAATTGATTCTTCACGTCCTTAATTTCTCCACGCAGGTAATATTGCGCATTGGTTTTTTGAACAAAAAGGGATAATAGTAATATGTAGACTACTAGTTTTTTCAAATCACAAAATAAAAATTAAAGTAAGTTATAAAAAATTGTTTAAAAAAATAGCTTATTGTTATCTGATGTAATTTTTTAGTTTTCAACCACCTCATAAATTTCCCTCAAATTTCTACCTAGTCCATCATAATCCAACCCAAAGCCAAGTAAAAATATATTTGGCACATTAAACCCCAGGTAGTCTATTTTAATTGGATATTGTAACGCAGTTGGTTTATGTAGCAAAGCTGCAATTTTTAAGGAGGCAGGTTGCTGAATATGTAATTGTGGTAAAAACTGGTGTAAAGTGTTACCTGTATCAACAATATCTTCTATTATAATTACATGCCGGTCTTTTAATGGTTCGTCAAGTCCTATAGAAGTAATTACGTTGCCTGTTGAACGGGTTCCTTTATAGGATGCTAATTTTATAAAACAAATTTCTGCGTCAATATTAATCTCTTTAAATAGGTCACTCGCAAACATAAAAGCTCCATTTAAAATAGCAATAAATATTGGTCGCTTACCTTCATATTCCTTATTAAGTTCTGCTGCTAATTCTTTTATGCGGTTGCTAATGACTGCCGCACTAATATAGAGCTTAAATTTTTTATCATTTACTTGAATTACTGACATTATTGAAAATAGTTATGGGCTGTTTATTTGTACAAATTATTTAGAAACAATTAATTGCTGTCCTATTTGTAAATTATCTGAAGTTAAATTATTCCATTCTCTTAACTGCTTCACAGATACCTGGTATTTTTTTGCAATGATATATAAGCCTTCTTTTGGTTGAACAGAATGAATTTTTTCAGTTACTGTGGCAAACGTATTTTCTGCGGCGGCCTGTATTGCATTAGCCTGCTGGGTTTGGACGGTTGGCTTTAAATACAATTTTGTGCCAACTGGTACATCTGTAGTTTGGGTTAATGTATTGTAAGATAAAAGGGATGTTAACTGGATACCATTTTTTTGTGCTATATCGTAGAGCGTTTCGGTCTGTTGTACAACATAAAAATCTCTGTCGCCTGTTTTAGATTTTTTTTGTAAAAAAATAATCTGGTCGTTGGTAAGAATCCCATCCTTTTCCAAATCATTAAAGGCTAATAATTTACTTAAATCAATATCATTTTCAGTTGCAATTGCTAGCAAAGATGTTCCTTTTGTGGCATTTATATATTTATGGCTATTGATACTGTTACCTTTTGCACTTGAAAATTTTGCAGCAATTTCATCAAATATTGTTTCTTTTTCGGGCTTTGATACCCGAGGTTCCTTATCATCCTGGTATTTATCACTTTCTATTTTAGGTACATCCCCTGCTGCTTCCAGTGAATACTGTTGCAAGTTGTATTGCTCAATATTTTTTATCAGAATATCCGGATATTTTGGGTTGGTTGCATAACCTGCTTTTCTTAATCCTATCGCCCATCCTTTGTAATCAGTTGGTGCTAACTTAAATAAAGACGCATAGCGCTCAGTACCTCTTAAATAATTACTGTGATCCCTGTAAGATGCTTCTGCATCTTTGTAA
Source organism: Ferruginibacter sp. (assembly GCA_025352695.1). GTDB lineage: Bacteria > Bacteroidota > Bacteroidia > Chitinophagales > Chitinophagaceae > Ferruginibacter. Next base: position 53,327 of record JANXSK010000107.1, read on the forward strand.
CTTCGAAAACATTCACCGGCTGCATCATCATCATGACTTACTCCTTCCCCCGTCCAAGAGGTTTTACACTTTATACCAAAATGATTATTTGATTTTTTTACTAGGTCGCTATTACCACTTTCAGTTTCTAATATTCCCTGAGCCAGCGTAATGGCTGCGGGTACGCCCATTCTTTTCATTTCTCTTATTGCAAGATCCTTATACATTTCAATATACTCCAGCGGCTTTATTGATTGCGCCATTGCAATTGATATATTAATTACAAGAATCAGCAAGAAATAAATAATTTTTTTAAACATAATAAATCAAAAATTTTAAAGATCTATTTGTTAATTACAATTTTTGAATTAACAGCAGGCCATCTCTTATAGTTAACAAAACCTGTTCTACTCTTCTATCATTTTTTACATGTGCATTAAATGCATCTACGGCTTTTGCATTTTTACCACTTATATTTTGCTCCAATACCTGGCCGTGAAATAACACATTGTCAGCAATGATAATACCATTTTGTTTTACCGATGGCAAAACTAATTCGTAATAATGAATATACCCTATTTTATCTGCATCAATAAAAACGATATCCCATACTTCATCTAAAGTTGGAATAATTTGTTTGGCATCGCCTATATGCAATACAATATTTTTGTTATTAGCAGACTGCTCAAAAAAAGCCCTTGCTGTAGCTCCATCTTCTTCTCTTAACTCGATGGTATGTAATTTACCTTCCGGCTGCAATCCCTTTGCTAAACACAACGCACTATATCCGGTAAATGTGCCGATCTCCAAAATTTTTTTTGGTTGTAATAAACGGCTAAACATTGTTAAAAAACTTCCCTGAACATGCCCGCTAATCATATGTGACTTTGCATGTGTTTTTGTAGTATATCTGTTTATTTCCAGCAAAAGGTCATCTTCTGCTGAAGAAAAATTTGCTGCATAGGCTTCTGCTGCAATATTTACAAGTTCCATTAATATTGATTGTTTATTAACAATAATGCGATTATAATTTGCTAATTAATAGTGTAAAAGTAAAATATATATTTAATTGACTATTGTCTTTTTGATATGATTAACAATCCTGTAAAAGTGAGCAGCCCATTAATAATTAAAATCTCAATGCCTATTACATAACCGTTGAAAAGATGAGCCGCATTAATTTGCAACAGGTAACAAATTATTGGGCTTATTAAAGCAATAGTGGCAATAATAAAATTATCTGGCAAATTGCGTTTTGTTAAAATACCAAATGTAAATAACCCCAATAAAGGGCCATAAGTATAGCCGGCAAAGTCTAAAATTTTATCAATGATAGACCGGCTGTTTATTTCTCTGAAAATTAATATGCTGATAAAAAAAAGAATGGTCATTACTAAATGAACAGTAAGTCTGAGTTTCCTTTTTTGCTTTTCATTTAAATCAGCTCTTTCTTTGATACCCAATATATCAATGCAAAAAGTAGATGTTAGTGCTGTTAACGCACCGTCAGCACTTGGAAACAATGCTGATATTAAAGCAATAATAAAAATGACAGAGATAAAAGAAGGCATTGTTTGTAGCAGCCCCAATGCAACTGATGGAAATAAATTATCGCCGGTAATATTAAGATCATTTTGTACAAAGGCCCAGGTTGGCACATTATTCAACATAATAGTTTTAAAACTAGCTCCATTATTATAAGCATACAAGTATAACAAACCACCCAATAAGAGAAATAGTAAATTTACAAAAACCAGTATCACACTAAAGCTGAGCATATTTTTTTGTGAATCTTTTAGGTTTTTTACACTTATATTTTTTTGCATCATTTCCTGGTCTAACCCTGTCATGGCAATTGTAATAAAAGCACCTCCAATAATTTGCTTTATAAAAAAACCTTTACTTTTTATATCCGTATTAAAAATTTTAGTAAGATTTTTAGCCTCCATTGCATTCACTGCTTCACTAACCGAAAAATTAAGGTGCGACAATATATAGCCAATACAAACAATTAAGCCGAGTATCATTAAAGTTGTTTGTAATGTATCAGTATATACAATCGTTTTTACACCGCCTTCAAACGTGTACAACAATATCATAATTAAAACTACTGCTGCCGAAACCCAAAAAGGAATATGCAATCTTGATAAGATAAAAATATGCAGTACATTAATAACAAGATATAACCTTGCGGTAGCACCTACTGTTCTGGATAAAATAAAAAAGGATGCACCTGTTTTATAGGCCCATGTACCAAAGCGTTGCTTAAGGTAATTATAAATGGAAGTTAAATTGAGTTTGTAGTATAACGGTAACAACACAAAGGCTACTACAAGGTATCCTAAAAAATAACCTATAACCACCTGAAAATAGCCAAGCGCATTAGGCAACAACCCTTCTTTACCAATATTACCAACACTGCCGGGAACGCTTACAAAAGTTACACCGCTCAAGGAGGTCCCAATCATTCCAAAAGCAACCAGCATCCAATTACTGTTTCTGTTACCTATAAAAAAAGAATCATTATTTGAATTTCTGCTGGTATACCAAGCTACCACAAACAATAATAAAAAATAACCAATAACAAAATACAAGAGTGTTGAAGGAGCCATATTGAATTAATAATTAAAAATTAATACTACTAAATTAGCAGATGCAAAACTAATTGTTCAATTTTAAACAATATATGTGATTATGACCTTTCAATCCGTTGCAGTTTTTTGTGGCAGTAAAGCCGGTAATAATATTTTATTTGCTCAACAGGCAACAACATTAGGGCATTTGCTAGCCGAAAAAAATATCACTTTAATTTATGGCGGAGGCAACAAAGGTTTGATGGCAGCAGTAGCCAATGCTGTATTGGAAAAAGGAGGAAAAGTTATCGGTATTATTCCTCAGGTTTTAACTGAATGGGAGCATCAACATGAAGGAATTACGGAATTAATTATAGTTGAAACCATGCATATACGCAAACGAATGCTATATGAAAAATGTGATGCCGCTATTGTTTTGCCTGGAGGTTACGGCACATTAGATGAACTGTTTGAAATGCTAACATGGAACCAGTTAAATATTCATGATAAGCCAATTTTTATTTTAAATACAGATGGTTTTTATGATGGATTATTAATTCATATCAATAAAATGTTATCAGCCGAATTTTTATACCACAAGCTGGAAAATAGTTTTACTGTTATCAATAATCCTGAAGAAATTTTCAGTACTGATTTTAATTAAAGTTTATCCCTAGCTAAGAACCTTTGAGTATGGTTATGCAGGCATTAGTTATCTATTCCGGTTTCTTCTTTGGCGTCCCTGAAATAAACCAACGTTGTAACCTGCCCTTATAATTGGCACCATTCTGCCATAAGAATCTACATAAGGAGAGTTAGGTAACTGCGCCACATCAAACATCACAGATAGATAATAATAAGTATTGTTTCCTTCTCCCCGGCCACTGCTATAACCAGCGCCTACCAATAAACTGTTAACATCAAATTTATCTTTGAAGGTACTACTACCTCCCACAGGAATGTATTTGTGATTAATAAAATTGTGTTCGTATTGAGCCTGAACATATAAAAAGTCGATTGGAAATAATCTTATAAAAGCACCCGGACCAATATTTGTTTGTCTTACTTTATTTCCGTAAGGATCTTTTTGTCCCTGATAAATAAAATTTAAGCTTACCGCAGCATCAAGCCATTTAGTTAGGCTGTAGCCAAAATACGGACTCACTCCCATTGTGGTTCCTCCGGTATAAAATGATAAAGTAAGATCGCCGCCGGTAAATAATTTATCTTTTTGAAATCCTCGGGGTTTTTCGTCTTCGGGTTCACCTTGCTGAGCAAATATTGTCATTGAAGAACTTGTTAAACACAAAAGCAAAAATATTTTTTTCATTTTTATTTTTTGGATGAATGACTATTTTATCGTGAGCATAAATTTTAAATAAGCTTGTTGAACATTTCTTCACATTGTAAAAATCGTTTAAAAAAATGAGGAATGTGCATGCTGTATTTAATCACTGTAAAATTAAAATGTTAATTAGTTTATATCCCTGCAATATGCTGTAAAATATAAGGTCTCTTTATAAAATGATATAAGTTGCGATTTTTTAAAGCAAGAGATACTTAAAAAAGTAGTGAAGTATGGGTACTATTTAAAATAGCAAGCCGTTTATCCTAAAATTAAAATCTTGGACAAATTACCTGACGGGTATCGCCGTTTGAGGTACTATAATATCCCTTCTTCATTACATTAAATTCTGATGCCCCCTGCATATTATTAAAGTTGCTTAAAGAGGAAGTTGTTGCATCGTAGCTAAATGTAAAGCGAACATTTTTTATTTCAAACCCAATCATAGGAACAACTGCATCACCTGCCCGGTAATAAAGTCCGGCAAGCAATTGCATATCACCTCCTGCTCCTGAAAGATTATAATTGGCATTTAAACCAAACATTAGTTCACTGGATTTTGCCTGAGTGGTATAATATATATTGGGGTTAATAATAACCCTGTCATTTACTTTTAACATAGCATTTACAAAACCAATATGCCGCATAGATATTTTACTGGAATCCACATTATCACTAAAAAAAGTTTCCTGGGGTCTGTTCACATGGTGTATGGAATAGCCTCCATTTATATATACATTTTCATTGGGAAAGTAAGCGTAATTTAAACCTACCTGCATATCAAAATAACTAATATTGTTATTGGTAAGTTGAACGGAGGTTGGTGTATTGCCATCAAAAAATTTCCCATCAAACTGATCAGGAAATTTTAATTTACTTTGATCGATTCTTTTATTGGCCCAACCCAAATTAAAACCTGCTGTAAGTAAACTGCTATTACCCAGCATTTGGTGGTATGCAAGCGAACCATATACTTTTGTTGAGGTAAGTCCCCCACTACCGGCAACATCACTTAAAATAAAACCGCCCAATCCTAACCAGCCATTTTCTATTTGATTTCTTAAAACTTGCGCATCACCAAAAACGCTTACTGTTTTATAGGGCGCAGATAAAATAGAAGAGTACTGATCCCGATAGCTGGCGCCAATTCTATAATCTGCATCCGGAATAAAACCAGTGTTAGCAGGATTAATTGTTAGTGGCGCATTAAAAAATTGAGAGAAATGTAGATCCTGCGCCTGTACAAAAGTTACAAGTTCAATGTTAAAAGCAAGTAGTAATAATATCGTTTTTTTATTTTTCAATTATTTAATTTCAACTTATATTATGTTATCTTAAAAGCGTGATGTCGCCTGTTTTTCTATATTTTTTACCATCGGTAAATTCTACATCCAATGTATAAGTGTACACATCCAATGGTTGCAGGGCTCCTTTAAAAGTACCATCCCAACCCAAGCTTTTATTAGTAGAGGAAAAAACCACCTGTCCCCAACGATTGTAAATTTTCCAATTCATTTTTCCGATCCCAAATCCTTCTACCCTCACGACGCTATTTTTACCAAACTTTCCTGGTGTAAATGCATTTGGAACATCTAAGAGTGGGATAATTCTGGCTGTTACATCCAGACAAAAAGTATCAATACACCCTGCAGGATTAATAGCTTGCAGACATACATTATAAGTACCTGTTGTAGTAAATTGATAAAGAGGATTGGCATCTGTTGTCGTTTGTCCATCACCAAAATTCCAAATAAAACCTGAAGCACCTATCGAGAGATTTCTAAATTGAACAGGGGTATTATCAGGGGAAGGATTCGGTGATGCACTAAAGTTAGCAATAGGATTGTCATACACAGTAATGGTAAAACTGGTTGAATCAATTTTATTACAGGTTGAGGTATCATTTGCTACCAATTTAATAGTATAAATACCAGCTGCCGCATATAAATGCGTAGGATCTACAAGTATTGATGTACCTCCATCACCAAAAAACCATTTAAAGTCTGTACCACCTAAAGAAGTATTTTTAAATGAAGCCAAAAATGGTTTACAACCCTTGTCAGATGTTTCAAACTGGGCCTTAACAGTAATAGCTAAACGCACCTGCTTTATAACCGAATCTGGTGCATTACAAAAAACGGTATCATCTACTACTAATTTTACGTTGTAAGTTCCCACAGAAGCATATGTATGTTGTAGAGTGTTGAGCCCAGCTCTAACAGTGGGCGTTCCATCACCAAAATCCCATAAAAAACTAGTTGGTTTAAAATTAGGGACTGTAGCGGTAGAAGTATTGGTAAAATTATAACTGAGATTGGTACAAGGTTGAATTTTTGTAGCAAAAAAATCTGGTATCACCTGATTATTACCAACTTTAACATGTGTGTAAGCCGTATCAGCAATATTACAAGTAGTTGAATCTATCGAAATAAGCATCAGCTTATAAGTGCCTATCTGGGTATAAATATGCGTAGTTGAATTATTTGGTGCATATGTAGTATCTCTTTTTGTATTAAAAGGATCTCCATAATCCCAAATATAAGTTTTACCCTTTGCCAGTGTATCGGTAAATTTTATGGTTAACGGCACACAACCTACAGTATCAAGTACGCCGTTAATAGTAGCTTTTACACTGGCACCAACACCTCCAAAATTCATTTCTATTTTAACCATTGCTTCGTTACAATTAGAAGACCCATTTACTGAAGCCCAAACGCCTGGTGTTGTTGGAAAAAATCCTGAATTTCTTGGCCCGCCGCAATTTGCACAAATAGCCTGATAAATAATGCCATTGGCATCAAACCTACTGGTACCACCATCTACGTGATCATCAAAACCTCCAGTTTGTCCGAAAAAAGTTCCGTACAACTGGCTGGCTGCATTTTTTTCCAATACAAAAAAGTAAAAATCCCCACCGTCTGTGGTATTTTTAAGTGCATTTGGAGTAATAGGCATACCTCTTGTGCCGGCGTTAGGATATTGACGTTCATCATTAAACTTTCCTCCCCAACCAGATACATAAACATTTTGACACCTATCTACCAAAAATGCAACTGGTGAAATATTGGGTTTATTGGAGTTGGTTCCAAAAATGGTAGAGTATACGTATGTTGATAAATCAGGTTGCAATTTGGCAATAAATTGTTTTGCGCCGGCATTACTGTAAGCCGCATTTTTTACAGGCCAGTTGCCAGTAGTAGCACCCATAATATAGGGAAAACCAAATTTATCAAACTGAATTCCATATACAAGATCATTGCCTGCAGTACCTGTAAAGATTGTTTTAATGATAGCTGTGCCATCCGATTTAATTTCAGTTACAAATCCGTCACTTTCTCCACCCTGATAAGTAATACCGATACCTGCTTCTGTTGAAGCTCCGGCAATTGTACCAGGTAAAGTTGCGCTTGTTGTTCCTCCTGCAACATATAAATTTCCAGTAGCAGGATTGATAGATAAAACAAAACAAGCGTCACTTCCACCACCGCCAAAAAAAGTACTAAATATAACCCCGGTCAGGTTGGGTGTAAATTTCATAATTACACCATCTTGTAAACCACCTCCAAATGTTGGTTGAAAAGCTCCACTAGTAACTTTAAAATTAGAAGATTGAGTACAAGAGGCCAGTAAAATATTGTTACTACCATCTAGTATTACTTCGCTCCTTGCATCGTCACCATAATTTCTTCTTGTTGCAAAAGCACCATCTGTTTGACCATCAGGGGCGCCAATTGAAGTAGATAATGGTGAATATTTTGGTCTGATATTAACGCCGTCATCTCCTGTACCCCCTACTTTTATTGAACCAATTAAAACGGTTCCCGCAGCATTAAATTTTGTTACCACAATATCATATTGCCCAGTATCACCAAAAGAGGGTGTTGTTGTTGGATAATCAGTTGAAGTTGTTCTACCTGCAACAACAAGATTTCCCTGTCCATCAACAATCATACTATGCGGCTGCTCATTACCGGTTGCTCCTCCCAAATAAGTAGCATATATTCTCTTAACGCCATCAGGAGATAATTTAATAATTGCAATATCATAAGGCCCGTTGGAATCTTCTTGAGAACCACCATTATAAGATTCATCGTAGGCACCTGTTGTTGTAGGGTATCCTGTTCCGAAAGAAATTCCACCTGCAAAAAAACTTCCATCGGGTCCTGGAGTAGCCGTGTATCCCCAGTTATCTGTACTACTTCCTGTAAAAGAAGCAAATATTAGTGTGGGATCGATTATAATAGTAGCTGCAGGTGAATAATTTTTTACTTTAAATTTAACCACATTGTCTTTTACCACATATTTGCAATCAATACTTGTTCTTCCAGTTTTTTCAACCTGAAAACTATAGGGATACAATTCCTTTACATCACCTACTGAAGTTGCAATTACCAATTCTTTATTTTTAATTTCTACCTTATCCACGCCTTCATATCGCAACGCAATGTTATCAATATTTCCACCGGGATGCACAATTAAATCATATTTTAACGTGCCTGCGTCGGTATAATACCGTACATCAATATTGGGATAAATATTTGAATAAGTTACTCCTTGATAAATTTTACAACCACCCTTCCATTTATTTTTATCATTGCCAATAAAATAATTATTATAACTATCCAAAACTTTATCTGGTTGGGCTACAACATTATTTGAAGCACCTATAAAATTTACCCGATAAGCATGAGAATGAATAACGTAATTATTTTTATTGGGTAAAACCAATCTACTGTCGCTGTTTTTTGCTGTACCACTGTTATTACTATCTATGATAAATCTTCCGTGCATGTGATCTGAAAAAATTTTCAAATCATCCGAATTATGCAGAACAACACTAAATCCATTTTTTTCAATAAATATTGCTCCCGTAGAAATGTCACTTTTAAAATTTACTCTTGTATCCCATTGACCTTTATTTTCAACAAAATGCAATTGGGCAAAAGAACACTGACCGACAAAAATTATTGGCAGAATTAATGATGTATAAAACATTATTTTATTAAAAAAATTCAATAGAGGTAATTTTTTACAAAGTACTAAAATATAACCAAGAAATATAGCTGTTTGTTTTGTTAAACATTTATTATTACCTATTTACGAGATTTTACTCCAAACTGTTTTTCCTTTCTGAAATTGAAGGTAATTTTTTACGGGTAAATTTTCAACAATTGCCATATCAGGGTCTGAATCAATTAAGTTAAAAGCTTCATTTTTTGCCACTTCCAGCATTACCCTATCATTGACAATACTAGCTAGCCTAAAGTTTAATAATCCACTTTGTTTTGTACCCTCAATATCACCAGGGCCACGTATTTCAAGATCTTTTTCAGCAACCTTAAATCCATCGTTGGTAGCACACAATATCTTTAACCTTTCACGGGCATCTTTGGATATTTTATTGCCTGTTAATAATATGCAAAAACTTTTTTCACTACCCCGTCCTACTCTTCCCCTTAGTTGGTGTAATTGTGAAAGGCCAAATTTTTCAGCGCTTTCAACTACCATAATTGATGCGTTTGGTACATTTACGCCTACTTCAATTACGGTTGTACTTACCATAATGTTTGTATCGCCTTTTACAAAGCGTTGCATATTGGTATTCTTTTGTGCTACCGGTTGTTTGCCATGTACCATGCTGATCCAATATTTTGGTTCGGGAAAAAAGGATTTTACTTCCTCAAACCCTTTCATCAAATTCTCAAAATCCATTTTGGCAGACTCTTCAATTAACGGATAAACTATATATGCCTGCCGGCCATTTTTAATTTCGTCTTTTATAAAATCCATTACCATTGGACGCTTACTTTCAAAACGATGAACTGTTGCAATTGGTTGCCTGCCTGGCGGTAATTCATCAATTACGCTATAGTCAAGATCGCCGTAAGCGGTTAATGCAAGGGTTCGTGGAATTGGTGTTGCCGTCATTACTAAAATATGCGGCGGCAACGTATTTTTATTCCACAACTTTGCCCTTTGGGCCACACCAAATTTGTGCTGTTCATCTATTACGGCAAAACCAAGATTTTTAAATTGTACTTTATCTTCTATCACAGCATGGGTACCTATCAATATTGTTAAGGATCCGTCTTCGCAGGCTTTTAAAATTTCTTTCCGCTGTTTGGTTACAGATGATCCCGTTAATAGTTTTACGCAAACAGGCATATCTTTTATCATTTCGGTAATGGTATTATAATGCTGCTGCGCCAAAATTTCAGTAGGTGCCATTAGTACACTTTGAAATGGTTGCCCATCGGGCAGCCGGATATTATCGGCAGCAATCAGCATGCTTAGCAAGGCTACAATGGTTTTACCACTGCCAACATCCCCTTGTAACAGTCGGTTCATTTGCTTACCGCTACCAGTATCTTTACGTATTTCTTTCAGTACCCTTTTTTGAGCATTTGTTAGTTGAAACGGAAGATAAGTAGTATAAAATGTATTGAACAGATCGCCTACTTTATTAAATTCCCAGCCTTTGCTAAAACGATGACGAGTGCTGCGTATGAGACCTAATCTTAACTGAGAAAAAAATAACTCTTCAAATTTTAACCGCCTTACTGCATGGATGTACATTTCTTCAGATGCAGGAAAATGAATAATACAAAATGCCTCCCAACGGGAAATAAATCGATATTGTTTTATAATTGAATCGGGCAAATTTTCTGGCAGGTCTTTAGCGGATAATTGTTGCAACAACGCATAGGTTAATTTTGCAAATGCCCTTCCGTTTAATCCCCTTGCTTTTAGTTTTTCTGTAGAGGAATAAATTGGTTCCAGAAATTTTTTGCCGCCTGCCTTTTCTGAGGTATACAATTCAATTTCTGGATGATTAATCTGTACCTTATTCATAAAAAAACCAACCCTTCCAAATACTAAATAATGGTGACCCACTGTTAATAACTTTTCTGCCCAATTTATTCCCTGAAACCATATCAGTTCTATCTCTCCTGTATCATCTTGCAGGTAAGCCACCAATCGTTTACTTCGCTTGTCGCCAATCAACTCAAAATGAGTTAACTGCCCTGCAACTTGTGCATATTCTGTATCTGTATTAAGGGAAACAATTTTATCAACCTTGGTTTTGTCTACATGCCTAAAGGGATAATATTCCAGTAAATCTTTAAAAGTAAAGATTTCCAATTCCTTTTTTAACATGTCGCCTTTTAGAGGCCCAACACCTTTAAGGTATTCAATCGGACTAAATAATATATTTGTAATTGATGAAATGGTGCATTATTTATACAAATATAGTGGGTGTCCATAATTAAAATTCAGTAACTATTTAACATGTATCCCCAATGTTTCTGCAATAATTTTTAAAAAACCTATATCAGTGTTAATCTCTCCTCTTTCAATTCTTCCTAATTGCCGTAATTCGATTTCAGATTCGTAGGCTAGTTATTCCTGACTAAAATCAAGGTTCTTTCTGGTAATTCTTAGATGTTTATCAAAAGCTTTTAAAAATACCTTACGCCTTTTACTTTTTACAAAGCAAGAGTCAAAAAAAAGTAAATTTTAATTAAGTCATATAAGTCCTATTTAATAATTTCAAAAATCAATGAGGGGTTGTGCTGAAAACCCAATACTAAATGATTGAGCAAAAAAAAATCGAAATGAAAAAATATTTAAACACTGTTTTAGTAATTAAACCAATCCTAAAACTGTGTTTTGTAATTCTAATTTTTAGTTCATGTCAAAAAGAAATTTATCTTATGACAGAAATTGAAAAAACGACTGTTGTTAATAAAAAATTTGATGCACAATTATCACAAAAAAAAACGAAATTGAAAAATTATACCTAGAAATTAAATTCAAACAAAGAGAGGGTTCTGTTGATTTAAAACCACAATTCAATTCGAAGGGAAATTTTATCAAATACCTAACACTCATTAGAAAGCCTGAAGAAATTACCTTTTCGAAATAAGTCATTGCTGCCAAATTTAAAGTAAAATACACTGAATTTAATTCTGTTAGACAACATACAGTAACCTTGCATAGCTTAATCTTTTTAGCCATTGGCATAAAGTAGGCATTTTATACCACCTTGCGACTTAAGCGTATATACCTATAAAAATAATCTTTTAAAAAAAAAAGAATATTTGGTAAGATAAAATTAGATGTTATCCTTTATTAAATAGGTTAATTAATTACTCCTACAGGTCTTAAATTTATTAAACCAAATTAAATCAACACCTATTATTCAACTGTTACACTCTTTGCTAAATTTCTCGGCTTATCTACATCTACACCTTTGGCAATGCCCACATAATAAGATAATAATTGCAAAGGAATACAGCTTAACATAGGTGCCATAATTTCATCAGCGGGAGGCACAAAAAATACATCATCTGCCAATCCGGGAATCACTTCATCGCCTTCGGAAATAATGGCAATTACTTTTCCTCTCCTTGCTTTAATTTCTTGTATGTTACTTATTATTTTTTCGTGATAACTATCTTTAGTTGCTACAAAAACTACCGGCAATGTTTCTGTAACCAAAGCTATCGGACCATGTTTCATTTCCGCAGCAGGATAACCTTCCGCATGTATGTAACTAATTTCTTTTAGTTTTAAAGCTCCTTCCAATGCAATAGGAAAATTATATCCACGTCCTAAAAACAGCGCATCAGCAGCTCCCTTATATTTTTCTGCAATAATTTTAATGGCAGCTGCATTCTTTAATATGGCCGCAACTTTTTCTGGTATTGCATCCAGTTCAAATAACAATTTTGTATACCGCTCGTCTGAAATGGTTCCTTTATTTTTTGCAATTTTTAATGCTATCATGGTTAATACTGCTAGCTGACCTGTAAAGGCTTTAGTGCTTGCTACACCAATTTCCGGACCTGCATGCGTATAAGCGCCTCCGTCACTAAGCCTCGCAATAGAAGAACCAACAGCATTCACAATACCAAAAATAATGGCACCCTGTTGTTTGGCCTTTTCAATAGCTACAAGCGTATCTGCAGTTTCTCCACTTTGAGATATAGCAATGATAATATCGCCTTTATTAATTACAGGATTACGGTATCTAAACTCAGATGCATATTCAACTTCAACTGGTATCCTGCACAATTCTTCAATAACATATTCAGCTACCAACCCTGCATGCCAGCTAGTACCGCAGGCTACAATAATAATGCGTTGGGCTGTTTTAAATGCTTCCATATTTTTTTCAACGCCACTCATAGTGATGGATCCTGCAACAGCGTCTAACCTTCCCCGCAAGCAATCATATATGGTACTCGGTTGTTCAAAAATTTCTTTCAACATAAAATGTTCATAGCCTCCCATTTCAATGGCGGCTAAATCCATATCCAACTTGGTAACAAAAGGAGTTATTTTTTCATTACCCAAATTTTTAAGAATCAATTCGTCGGGCTTTACTATAGCCAATTCATAATCATTTACATATACTACCTCTTTTGTATATTCAAGCATGGGCGAAGCATCACTACCTAAAAAATGTTCTCCTTTACCAACCCCAATTACCAGCGGACTTCCTTTTCTTGCTGCTATAATTGTACCCGGCTCATCCTCATCAACCAATAAAATACAATAAGCACCCGTAACTCTTTTAAGCGCAATCCTGATAGCTTCTTCCAGACTGCAATGGTTGTTATTTCGAATATCTTCTATAAAATTCAACAGTACTTCTGTATCCGTATCGCTTATAAAAATATATCCTTTATTTACAAGGTCTTTTTTTAGCTGTACATAGTTTTCAATAATACCATTGTGTATCATCGCTAACTTCCCACTTTTAGAAATATGCGGATGAGCATTTCTGTCATTCGGTTCGCCGTGGGTTGCCCATCTTGTGTGTCCAATTCCTGTGTGCGCATGAAGATCTTTGCCAACAATAAATTCTTCCAGCTCGGCAACACGGCCTTTCTTTTTATACACTTTTAAACTTCCATTAAGGAGCGCAACACCGGTGCTGTCGTAGCCGCGGTATTCTAACCTTTTTAATCCCTTAATTACAATGGGATAAGCTTCCCTTGGTCCTGTATATCCAACTATTCCACACATATTTTTATTTTTTAGCCCGGCAATAGATTATATAATGAGCTTGATCCCTTAGTTATCAGATGGCGTGGCACAATTGTACGTTTAAACTACAAGCTACATTAATCCAAACAATCCGGGTGGGTTAACAACACAAATTACCAAAATGCAGTCAATAAAAATTTGTAATTACCTTCTGTTTAAAGGTATTTACAAATGCTTAACTAAATTTGATTAATAAACGTACACTACGAAATTTTTTATCCTTCTTTCTACTATTTGTATCATACAATTTTTACTACAGGCTCAAATTATAGCTGCTACAAAAAATACAACGATTTATCTGGTACGCCATGCAGAAAAAGAAATGGGTGACAATACCTCATTAACTAAAAAGGGACAACAGGGTGCAGGAGATTTAATGCAAATGTATGTTCAAGTGATAA
>JANXSK010000163.1 GCA_025352695.1 Ferruginibacter sp.
TGTTACTTTTTCTTTTTTCGTGTTCCCGCTCATCCCGATTGCTATCGAGACCCCGCCATGCCTACAAAGGCAAACTGATAATAAATTCTGTTTCTTCATTTTCTTTTGTATTAACTTTTATTTCTCCACCATGTGCTTTTACAATATCATAACTCAAACTCAACCCCAAGCCAGTTCCTTGGCCCGTTGGTTTGGTGGTAAAGAAAGGTTGGAATATTTTGTCTAATATTTTTTGTGGAATGCCGTTGCCGTTATCTTTTACACGGATCAAAACTTTACCAGCAACTTTCTTTGTTGCTACGGAAACAGTTGGCTCATACTTAACCGCTGTCGGGGTTACAACCGCCGACAGGGTTTTCTCGTTTACCACGTAAAAAGCATTGGTTATTAAATTTAAAATTACCCTTCCAATATCCTGCGGAATGATATTGATGTTGCCAATACTTTCATCATAATCTGTTTTTAATGTGGCATTAAACGATTTATCTTTTGCCCTATGGCCATGATAGGCGAGGCGTAAATATTCATCAGCCAGTGCATTAATATTTGTTGGTTCTTTTGTACCCTCACTCTTTCTTGAATGTTGCAGCATTCCTTTTACAATGGCATCGGCACGTTTGCCATGGTGATTTATTTTTTGTTCGTTCTCTTTAATATCATTCGCTATTGCCTTTGCATCCTCCAAATTTCCTTTATCAATTTCTTCTTTCATTTCCTCAATCAACTCAGTATTTACTTCACTAAAATTATTTACAAAGTTCAAAGGATTTTGAATTTCATGAGAGATGCCTGCTGTGAGTTCACCAAGGCTGGCCATTTTTTCAGATTGAATTAATTGGGACTGAGTGGCTTTTAAATTTTCTAACGATTGATTTAAAGCCGAAGTACGTTCAGTTACCTGCTGTTCAAGTGTTTCATTTTGAATAGAAAGAATTTGTTGTTTTTCGTTAGAGAGTATTTCAACTTCTCTTAATTTTAGTGAGAGGGCTCTGTTTACAAACCTAAACTCCAAGCCCAGAACAAGAGAGATTGAAACAGGAAATACAAAAGCAGCCAAGTGAAAAGTGAGGTCATTTACATAAGGCCCCATATGAAGTTCCAAACTCAAATTAAACGCTGTCCAAAAAATTATATAACAGATGGCACCACCTGCTATAATATATGCCCCGCTTACTTTTTGCCTTACACCATTAGAGGCAATAATCAGTATGAGCAAAGGGACTAAAATTTCCATACCGAAAGAAATATAAGCCCATTTATTATTATCGCCATACAAAGTGATTAATACATTAGATACGTGAAGAAGAATAATCAATACAATCAACAACCTGGTTTTTTGTTTTAATAATACGTACATAGAATAAGCCAGCGATATACCAGCAAACATAAATGTCATTAATACTACCACTGCATTGAAGTTGCGATCTTCTACAAAATTTGAACTAAATTGCTTTACGAGGAATATATTTCCTATCAAAGAAAAAAAGGCCCATAAGCTAAACAACAAATTAGATCTTGATACCGGATAAAACAGGTATAAAATAAGGTGGGTAATAAAAAATACCAGGCCAAACCCTACGTTAAATCCTTCATTTATAGCAGCCCTGTGAGAACTGTAGATATTTATTGCGTTGCCAATTTTTACAAGTTTTGCACTGAATAGATAATGGCGCATGTTAAACATATTTCTATACGTCACTGCTGGCTGAAAAAAATAACGCACAGCCAATGTTTGTACGCCCCCGGTTTTGGGAAATATAAGCAACGGTTTACCCATGGGATCAAAGGCTTTTATTTGGTTTCTATCTTTACTGGTAACTCCATATTCCTTTATCTTTTCCCCGTTAAAATACACCTGTGTAGCCCCGGATTGTTCAATCATCAGTGAATAATTTTCTTTTTCGTTTACCGGCAAGGTAAAGTACAACCGCAACCAACAAACACTGTCCCTGGCTGCTGGTGGCAGTGCGTCAAAAACATATTTAGTGGGGAATACTTCATTCCAGCCAGTGCTGTCATTGTCTTGCTTTGCCCATTCAACATTATCCCCTTTGTGCCATTTCCATTCTTTATCCAAAAGAATTCCCGTAGGTGGCAAGCTGTCAATTTTAAATATCCCAGTTTGTTGGCCGTACGAAAAGAACTGGCAGGTAATTAATAAAAAAATGATTGAATATTTCATGCTAAATTTTGTATTAGTAAGATTATAGAAAATATCGAGCCTTCCCCTTCTTTGGTTTCCACTTTTACCTCCCCACCGTGTGCTTTTACAATATCATAGGCTAAGCTCAACCCCAAACCTGTTCCTTGTCCTGTTGGTTTGGTGGTGAAGAAGGGCTGAAAGATTTTATCTAATATTTTTTGAGGAATGCCGTTGCCGTTGTCTTTTACTTTTATTAAGACCTCACCCCCAGACCCTTTCCCAGAAAGAGAGGAGCGGCTTGTGCTAACGGTAACAGTAGGCTCGTAACCTGTGGGCTGTTGTTTTTTCTTTTCATCCACTACATAAAATGCATTGGTGATTAGATTAAGGATTACCCGCCCAATATCCTGCGGAATAATATTGATGTTGCCAATAGTCTCATCATAATCAGTTTTTAAGGTGGCATTGAATGAATTATCTTTTGCTCTAATGCCATGATAAGCCAAATGCAAATATTCGTCGGTAAGTCTATTTATAGCTGTAGGTTCTTTAGTATTACTGCTGCTCCGGCTATGCTGTAACATTCCTTTTACAATGGCTTCGGCTCTTTTACCATGCTGATTTATTTTCTTTTCATTTTCTGAAATATCATTTAATAATTCATTTTCTAAATTTTCGTCTCTTTCACTTTTCAATTTTGACCTTTCACTCTTTAATTCATCAAGTAACTCCGTATTCACTTCCGAAAAATTGTTGACGAAGTTTAAGGGGTTTTGTATTTCATGGGCAATGCCAGCGGTTAACTCACCAAGGCTGGCCATTTTTTCGCTTTGTATTAATTGCTTTTGCATGGCCTGTAACTCCGTTAATGTCTCTTCTGCTTTTTGCTTTGCTTCTTTAATTGCTATTAAATCTTCCTCTGCCTGCAGCGCATGTGCTTCGGCAATTTGCAAATCGTTAAAGCGGGTGAAAGTGAGATTGAATACGGCAGCAAAACGTTCCAGTAATTGCAGGGTTTGCTGTGGTTGCTCATCAGGTGATGCAATGCCAATAAAACCTTTGCAGAAATAGGCAATATCCTGCACCCTTCTTTTTTGTGAAAGTGCGTCCTTGAACGGAACGCCAAGGGTAGTGAGGTGACTAAAATAATTTTGCAATTCTTCACCCTGCATATCTAATATCAACGATTTTTTTTGCTGCTTCCATCCATCAAACATTTTAGCAAAAGATAAGTTGTCATTTAGATTGGCAGAAAATGCTGTACTTATTTTAGCACCATCCTCATCTGTTATCCAAAAATCTGATGCACCATTTTCATCTTTCACTATTGCAATGGATAAGCGATTTGGTTCAATGCCGAGCGTGTTTAATTGCTGAAACAATACCGCTGCTGTTTCTGCCAACTCATTACTTTTTTGCATGGCCAGTGTTCTGCTTCTCACTTTCTCCAGTGCAGTTTCTATCTGGGCTTCTTTTGCTTGCGTTTCTGCTTTTTGCAGATCAAGAAAACGGGTGTATGTCTGTTCAAAAACTTTGGCGAAGCGTTTAAAAATATCCCACAACTGAGGTACCGATTCATACGTAATAAACATCAGGTAACCTTGTTTGAAAAGGGCGATATTAAATATTTGAAATGTAGGGTGTGCAATACCAGCGGCTTCCCATTCTTTTATCACATCGCTGGCAACCGGAAGCGTACTCAAATACCTGTAATGCGCAGCGCATTTCTCTACACTTAGTTCTTCCACATATAAAGAATCACCCCTTTGCGCAGCTTCATAAAAATGAAGAAATAGGTCTTCTGAACTGGGCGTTTTAAATGGTAGCTGAATCGTGCCTTCAGCACTCATCCAGGCAGTACAGGCTTTTTTATCATCCTCCCAAATATTGTACCCGCAGGCCCATTGGTGTGTGCCTAATTCCTGCACCAGTTGAAATAATAATTGGGCAGCATCCTGCAATTCTTCGCTTCGCTGCATGGCCATGGTTCTTGCACGAATACGTTCCAATGCCAGTTCTATCTCTGCTTCCCTCGCCTGTGCTGCTGCTTTTGTAATATCTATGTATCGCTGGTACGAAAGATTGAATACGTTTCTAAAACGTTTTAATAAATCAAGTTTATTTTTAGTTAGAGGGCTATAGGTTGAAATGCCAAGTGAACCCGTGCTAATTGAATAAAAGTAATAATGTAACGAAGAACTGTCTTCTAGTTTCGGATCATCCACTTGTCCATTATTCTTTCTTAATTCTCTAAAGTCTTTTAATTCTTTGCCGGCAAATGAAAATTCATTAAATGCATCACCTGCATTTTTAGTTTCCCTGACCTGCTTATCAATTAACGGATGCAAATTATACGGCATGCGGGTAATTGTTTTGCCTGGCCCGGGAGCAAAATCATAATTTAAAAAATAAGTTTTATCATCTTCATAAATATTGATCATCGCATTCCTGAGCTCATTAAAACCCAGTAACTGAAGTTCTGCGTAAACGACCCGGCAAATATCCATCAGGTCATTAGGCTTGCTCATGCTCATCGCCATTGTTCTAACTCTTTCAAGTGAAGATTCAATTTCCAGTTCTTTGTTTTGGGCTTCAACGGCTTTTCTTTTTTGTTCAAGCTCTTCAATGGTTTCTTCTAAAAGAATGGCCGTGGTGCGTTTTACTTTTTCAGCACGGTCCAGTTTAAAAGTTGTTATTTCTATTTCCTTATCCACTTCCTTTATCGTTTTTAACAACGATTTTTTTTCATCGTCACTAAATTTTGCCGACTGCTGAATGCATTCCAATAATTGCTGAAGCTTTTGATTCATTATTTTTCTTTTAATACTACACAACAATTGGTGAGGTTATGCATCTCCAAATTTCCTCCGTTTGCCCTGGCCAGTTCTGCATTGGAGAAAAAGCCCGCCATGGGTACGTTCCAAATATTTTTCAATCCTTCAATCTCATCCTGTATCATCGGGCCCAATGCAACCTGCCTGCCTGCACAACTAAAAATGATCAATGCATCTGCTTCGGGCATTTCGGTTGCTTTCAGATCTTCACTGTCTTTTATCACTTTTTCAACCAGATCAAAATCGGGAGGTAAGGAAAAGCGTACTTTTGAACCTTCAGGAACCGAGCCGCTGCAATAAAAAGAATGATCGTTCCAGTCTAACTTCAGGCCGGGTCTCATCACTGGGTCACCGGCTTCCCTTTGCATCTGCAGCGGGAAATTGCAGGCGATCTCCAGCATCAGGCCTGTATTTTCAGGAGTTACATTTTCAATTCCCCCATATTTTGCCGTAAGATCTAACACAGGAATGTCATCAACAGTAAATACATGATTGCCTTCACTCTTGGTAACGGTACGTACTGTGCCTACGGCCTTCCAGCCACAGGTTGCCCTTCCTTTTATTTTTATTTTATCTTCATCAAGCACTAATACTACCATGCCATTGCTACTCTCGTGGTTATTAGTAAATACAAATTGTTCAGAAAATGTGTAGTCATCTCCCGCAGCTCCACCATATACATTTACTTTCTTACCTATCACATCTTCAAAACCCAGTAGCAATTCTTCTGCATCCGTTTCGATATTGCTGCAAGAAAGAAGGAAGGCAGGATTAGCAAATTTTTTTAAAGATTCTTTTGCGATATCACTGGTTTTTTTTCGGTAATCTTTTTCAGGATATTCTTCAAATACCAGAGAAAAATATGCAGGATTCATATCCATTAACAATATTGCTATGGCTGCGCTTTTTGTTTTTCCATCAATAAACTGACCATTGGTGGTGGCGCCAAAAACGGCAATACCTTCGTCATCCAATATTTTACAAATGCCCTTTCTGTCTTGTTTTACGGAAAGAAAAACTATAGCCAACATTGGTTTAAAACCATCAGATATACTTTCTTCCAAAGCATTTTTAATTTCTTGTGTTGATTTTCCTTTGATTGATTTTGCGTTCATTAAAAATTAATTTATGATGGTTTAATTTGACTTTAGGCATACCCATATTGTGTAAAAATATTTTTTGATTTTTTATTGCGGTTTTTTATAAAATACCAGATTGGATACTATACTTTATTATTTTTCAAGCTTTTAAAATATGCTTGTTTTATGTGTTCCTTATTTGTTTTACAATAACCCGCAAAATAATGATGTGCTGTAAGAAAATCAATTTCGGTTTTATTTTAGTCATGCTCAGTTACTAATGGATTTAAAGCATTAAGTTCTTTATATAAATTATTGGCCTGTATTGCCGCATTGTTGGTGCCCAGGTATTCCAGGTCTGTATTAATAATTATTTCGCTTTGCTGTCAATCTCATTTTTCTGTTTTTGCAATAAATGATTGGTTTTTTACTTTTGCCCGTTATTGCGGTATAAAATAAAGGCTACTTTAAAAAGGGTAAAAAAGACCGCCAAACAACATATTGAATTTCATTTATGTTTGCGCCTCATCCTTTGCATTTTTTATTTGTTGCTGGCACATGGTTTCATCAAAACTGAGGTACTGTATTACCCTTAGTTTTTCTTGGCTGAACAAACTGTCTTTGGCAGCAATACTGGCGCTCTGGTAAACAAAGGCACAGTCCACATTGTGTACTGCGGAATAATAGTTCGTTAAAAAATTACTGGCATTCATTATACTGCGGGTAAAGCCTGTTTTTTGTGCCATTGCCAAAGATAGTTTTGCATAATACAAGCTGGAATCTAATACACCTACTTTTTGAAACAATTTAGCCATACCGAGATAAGCTTCGTTTAAGCACTGAATCATATTTGATTGTAAAAAAAAAAGAATACTTAACCGGTACTTACTCATGGCAACAATATTCTGTCCCATTTTGGAATAGATATTTTCAAGATTATTTAAAGTTATTCCTTTATTGAGTACATTATTTATTTGTACGGCTAAATCATAGGCACGCCCGGTGTAGATTACAGCAGAATCGAGCATACTCAATTTTTCATAACTATCCCCCAAATTTAATGTGCTCGTTGTAATACCAAGTTGGGCGTTGATTGTTTTAAAAATGGCAAGTGATTTAAGCTGATAATTAATAGATTGGTATTCATCTCCCAGGTAAGAATAATCAGTGGCGATACTTGTTAGAACACTTGCAATAGTTTTTTTATCACCAGTAACTTCTGCAATTTTAAGCGCCTCCAGGTGCAGTTGCAATGCTTTAGGATAATTGCCTGTAGTGCTAAATACATTTGCAATTGTATTCAGGTTTTTGGCTTTTCCTTTTGTAAAACCAATTTTTTTTACGAGCAAAAGCCCTTGTTGTGCCAGCAGCAATGTCGTATCAAGCCTGTAATAAGTATAAAATGTATTTAATTGAATAAGCAACATTACCCTGCCTGTATCCTGCTTTTCAATTTGTAATAACCATTTTAGGCTATCGGTGGTATTGCTTTGTGCCTTACAAAAAGAGGGAAGCAACAACAATAAAAATATTTTAATAATCCTTCTCATTCTTTATTGATTTGTTGGTAATTGAATTATAAATGTTGATCCTTCGGCTTCCTTCGTTTTTACCTTCAACTCGCCGCCATGTGCTTTTACAATATCATAACTCATACTTAAACCCAAACCGGTTCCTTGGCCTGTAGGTTTTGTTGTAAAGAATGGCTGAAATATTTTATCGATCACATTCTGCGGGATGCCGTTGCCGTTATCAGCAACTCTTAACTCTGTTTTGTCATTTATTTTTTTTGTATTCACCAAAACTGTTGGCTCATAGCCTTCAATGCCTAATTTCTTTTTCTCATCTACCGCAAAAAATGCATTGGTAATTAAATTTAAAATTACCCTGCCAATATCCTGCGGAATAATATTTACATTTCCTATCGTGTGATCAAAATCAGTTTTTAAAGTAGCGTTGAAGGATTTGTCTTTTGCCCTAAGGCCGTGATAGGCTAGTCTTAAGTATTCATCTGCAAGTGCATTGAGGTTAGTGGATTCTTTAGCACTGGTGCTGGTGCGGCTGTGTTGCAACATACCTTTTACTATGGCATCAGCTCTTTTGCCGTGGAAACCAATTTTTAATTCATTTTCTTTGATGTCATTTGCTATAGATTTAACTTCTTCAAAATTTCCCTCCTCAATTTCTTGTTTCATTTCTTCAATCAATTCGCAATTAACTTCCGAAAAATTGTTTACGAAATTTAGCGGATTCTGAATTTCATGTGCAATACCAGCCGTTAGCTCACCAAGTGAAGCAAGCTTTTCTGATTGTATTAACTGCGCTTGAGTAGCTTTTAACTCTGTTAAAGCAATTTCCAATTCTTCTTTCTGGTTGGTTATTTCTGCAGTGCGTTCGGCAACCTGTACCTCCAATTCATCCTTTAGTGATGCCATTATTTTATTTTGCCGCTCCTCCTCCTGTGTTTTTTGTCGTTCTTTTGCAAGTGCCTTTCTTTGCCTGCTATTTATGATTAGCATCGTAACCATCCAAATGAAGGCAAAAGTTTCAATGGCATTAAATGCATTTTTCCATTCTTTATAAAAGTCGTTGTTTAATAACCTTAAAGTATCTTCTAAAAAAGATACAATAATCAGAGGGAAAACAGCTAACAAAACTGACCTGGCAGCACGAAATATTTTATTAAAATAGATCATTCCAAGCACTGCAAATAAAATAAGGTAGGATAACCATTCAATCGCAGTTCTTAAAAATTTAATACATATTTGTGCTATAAATATAGCAATACAACCTAGCATGATATACAAAAGAATTTTATCCCAACTTGGAAAAGAATCCTTTGTTTTAAGAGATTTACGCAAATAAACAATAATAAAAAAAGCAATGATTAGTTGTCCATTCATAGTTTAATGTTTGTTATATGGTTGTACACAATAGCTTCAATAAAAATCGGTTTTATTTTATAATTAACAATCAATGTAGTTTTAAGGACTATTAATAAAAAGGTAAACTACCTCATTATTTATTTTTATTGACCCTGACATTTATGCATTAGCAATTAAATAATCTAGTAATATAAGAAAAAAACAATCACTTTTCGCAGCATGTCAATTTTTGTATATTTGTTTCACTATTTTTTTACCTAAGTTATTTTTAATGATGAATTATCATGCTCTTTTAATAAAAGTTGAAACCTATGTAAACTTATTTTACCTGGAGAATTCGATTGCAAATTATTTTTACCACAATCAAATTCATACAAAAGAAGTGTTGGAAACAACTCAAAAAATTGGAAGCCATTATCAGTTAAATGACCGCTTATTTTTTATTGTTTGTGCAGCAGCTAGTTTTCATGATATTGGATTTATTATCTCGAAGGGTGAATTACATGAACAAAAGGGAGCTGAATTAGCAGACGTGTTTTTACGTAGCATAGAAATGAATGAGGAAGATATTAGTTCTATAAAAAATTGCATACTGGCAACAAAAATGCCACAGTCGCCTGTTTTATTTGAAGAAAAAATAGTGTGTGATGCAGATTTATTTAATTTAGGAACAACTACTTTTAAAGAAAAAAATAAGCTGTTAAAAAAAGAACAGGAGGCATTGTGGAATATAAAAATTGATGGAAATGTTTGGAGGGCTTCCACTATCAGCATGTTAGAAAGCCATCATTATCATACAGACTATTGCCAAAATTTATTAGATAAAACTAAGGCTGAAAATTTGACGGCTATAAAAATGAAGCAGGAAGAAAAACTAACCTTATTTCAGTTAAATACATCGTCAGAAAATGGTATTAGTGAAATACCAGCACTTGTTGACAGTAACGTGGATATTGAAAAAGTACCCTCAGTTAAAAAAACTAAACGACCTGTAAAAGGTATCGAAACTATGTTTCGGATTTCGGCATCCAATAACGTACGTATAAGTGTAATGGCCGATAACAAAGCACATATAATGATATCCGTCAATTCTATTATTATTTCGGTAGTGTTAGGGTTGATGTTAAAAAATATTACAGAATACCAGCAATTGCTGATACCAACAATTATTTTGTTGGTAGTAAATGTAACTGCCATATCTTTTGCACTGTTAGCAACAAGGCCCAAAATTCCTGACGGCCTATTTACGCAAGAGCAGGTTGATAATAAATCTGTAAACCTGCTTTATTTTGGTAGCTTTTACAATATGAATTTTAAAGAATACGATGCAGGTGTAAAAGCAATGATGGCAGACAGTGAATTTTTGTACGGAAGCCTTACAAAGGATATTTTTTGGCAAGGCAAAACGCTTGGCAGAAAATACCGTTTACTAAGAATATCCTATACTGTTTTTATGTATGGGCTAATAGCCTCAGTTTCGGCATTCGGTGTAGCGATCTTTTTTTTCTGATTGTAACAGACAGTTTAATTTTTAACCATGCAAAAGACTTTTTATTATTTATCAATTTGTATAACCTGTTTTTTTATTTTTTCGTTTTTTTCAAATTGCACTACTGCTGTAGTATATAAAAGTCCTGCTGGATACGACTTTGCCAAACCCGAAAAATTTTTATTGCCCTCCGAATTAAATGAAATTTCTGGTATTACTTTTTTAAAAGGGTACAGCGATACTATCTTAGCAATTGAAGATGAACATGGAAAACTTTTTGCATATTCTTTAAGCAGCAAAAAATTTAACCGCTCTAAATTTAGTAAAAAGGGAGATTATGAAGATGTAACTATTTTAAATAATAATAAGGTTGCTGTATTAAAAAGTGATGGTTCAATATTCATATTTTCTGTAAGGGAAATAAATAAAGAAAAAATAGACAGTGTTGAGGAATACAATGCTATTTTACCGGCTGGTGAGTATGAAGGTTTGTTTGCCTGTAAGGATACATTATTTACTTTATGCAAAAAATGTATCGCTGATAAACAAGCTAATGAAGTAACTGTGTATGCACTTGTGCAGCCTGCCGGCGCTCCCTTAGCTATTTCTCATTCCTTTCCAATAGATGTTTCTAAAATTTACATGCAGTCTGCAAAGGGTAAAGTAAAGTTTCATCCATCAGGGTTAGCTAGAAATCCTGTAACAAATGAGTGGTATATTCTCTCTTCTGTAAATAAATTATTACTGGTTTTGGATTTAAACTGGAATGTAAAAGAGGTTTATCCGATTGATCCTGCTTTGTTTAAGCAACCCGAAGGAATTGTATTTAATGATAAAGGCGACTTATATATTTCGAACGAGGGTGGGGAAGGAGTTGCAGATATTTTGTTATTCAAGTATCAAAAGCCGTAAGTAAATGCTTAAATAGTAATTTATTTTTTGTGAAAGTTATTTTTAATAGTTCAATCTTCCTTTAAACCTTTTATTATAACATTACCAGTTCCATTTTTATTACAGGGATATCCAAATGCTTTTTTCATTTTAACGGCATCATTAATAGTGGTGTAAAATTCATCCAAATATTTTAATGTAGCATTTTTATATTTTTCGTCTAGCAGTTTACAAGATGTATAAAGTTGGTAGATGTTGTTTTTAATCTGATTATAAAAAGCAATTATTGTATCAAAATTTTGTAAATCCTCAACACAATAACCGCGATACCGTCGCTCTCTAACAGAATTCATCATTAGTTGTTCTGCTGGGTAGGCATATGGCGTATTTACCAATCCGGCATGATCAAAATCGTATGGAACAGCTATTGGAGCAGTGTTTGAATCAATAGCTATTAATTTAATATTTTGAAGATATTGTACGGACCAATCTGTGTTACCAGCCAGGTATTCAAATACTGCCATTGTTAAAAAAGCTGTAGGTTCAGTTTGACCTGGTTCTAATTTCCTACTAACAGCAATCATCCCATTTCTTTTAGCCAGCTGTTTTTCTTCCTCTAATAATATTCCATAAAAAGGAGGACTGTTTCTTTTATTTTTGGTATCAACCAATTTTATTTTTACCAATCTTGATTTAAAACTATTGGATGTTACAAGATTGTATAATTTGTACACCAGCCATTCTTTGATAACATATTCATCTCCTATACAAGGCATAACCAGTTTTATTTTATGCTGGTCTTTAAAAATGGAATGTTTTAGTGTATCATTTTTGATGAAATTTACAGCTAGCGGTGGATAAATACAATTCTCTTTTAACTTTCTAAAATGCCCTCTTGTCTTTAATTCAACAGTAAAACTTATTTCATTACCATCTTCATTTTTATACAAAAGTTGTAAGGGATGGTAATGCGGTGATTGGGAACGGTCATTTAATAAGCTTCGAAGGTTACCACTTAATGTAAGTTCAAGTACAGAGTCTGTTGTAAATAAATCGTGGGCAGTTGAAGACGATTGTGCACTAGCTGCGGTAGATAAAACTAAACCGAAGATAAAAATATACAAGTATAGGGACACTATTTTTTTCATAATTAAAATTTTAAAACCGTTTTAAATTTACCAAAGCATTGGCATATTTTTACAAAGACTTTACTATTTTATCTGTTTTATTTTACAATGAATAGCTTAGTTAAAAATAGGGCTAACCGGGTAACCCAATGATAAATATTGATCCTTCTCCTTCAGTTGTTTGTATTTTTATTTCGCCGCCATGAGTTTTAATGATACCATAACTTAAACTTAAACTCAATCCTGTAACCTGACCTGTTGGTTTAGTAGAAAAAAAAGGTTGAAATATTTTGTCTATCACTTTGTGTGGAATACCATTGCTAGTAACTTTTAATATTGCCTATACTTTTTATTAATGCATCAAAAATGATTTTGAAACAGGTTATTTTGCATGCGGTTTAACTTTTAATAATCCTCCTGCCGCTTCTTTAATACTTTGCGCAAAAACAAATGCCTTGGGATCTATACTGATTACTCCTTCCTGAATTTGTTTTATCTCTAACCTTGTTACGATGGTAACAATTATTTCACACTCTGTTTTAATATCAAAGCTACCGGGTAAATAACCCCTTTCTCCTTTGTAAACAGTAATTCCTTTTCCAAGTTGGTTTACAAGAAAGCTTTTTATTTCATCCTGTTTGGAGGATATAATATTGACAGAAGTAAATTCTTCAATACCATCCACAACATAATCTGTAGCTCTGGTGGCTGTAAAATAGGTAATGATGGAATACATCGCAGTTTCTATACCAAATTGAAAGGCAGCTACAGAAAATATAATGGTATTGATCAGCATAATAATTTCGCTGTTGGAAAATCCAGTCCGGCGCTTTGTAAAAACTGCAATTACTTCCGCTCCATCAATTACGCCACCGCCTCTTATAACCAAGCCAACACCGGTACCAATTAAGAGGCCACCAAAAATGGCTATTAATAATTTATCACTGGTGATAGGGTGGATATTTATAAAAAATAATCCTATTGAAAGTACGAGTACTGCGAGGGTTGTTTGTACGGCAAAGGTTTTTCCAATTCTTCTGTATCCCAGGTAAATAAAAATAGCATTAAGTACTATAACAAGTACGCTGATGTTGATATGGAATATTTCATGAAGTAAAATGGATATGCCAGTAATGCCTCCATCCAAAAACCGGTTTGGAATCATAAATCCTTTCATAGCCAACACCGCTAAACCTGAGCCCAGTAGTATTTGTAGTAGATTTTTAATGTTCAATACGTGTTCCCAATTAATGGTATCACTTTTATATTTTTTTATCATTACTCATCAATTTGATTAAAATTATTGATGCAAAGAAACGTTTTCGCTTTAAGCAGTTATAAAATTAGGGTAATATGTATGTGTTAATATAGTGATTTATTAATTTTTTGGTACAGGTGGCGGACCATCTGGTAACATCGCTTTCCAAACTTCCTTACCTTTTCTCTTTAAAAATTCTTCTTTAATATCGCTGCGTAATTTTTCATTTTCAAATAAATCAACCATGGTTGTACCCAATGATTTAGAGGTAAACAGCATACCTTTATGGCCAATGCTCATTCCGCCACAAGCCACTACAACCCAACTGTGCCAGGGTGCTTCAAAAGGTGCGGTGGTAGCCAATAAACTAATTTCTGGAACAATGTAACTAACATCACCCACATCAGTAGAGCCTCCAGTAGGATCAGCTTTGGTTGCTTCCATTGGTTTAATATTTCCATTGATGCCTTTTGCTTCCAGGCCATACTCTTTCATTATTTTATCACCAAAGGCCAGTTCTTCTTTTGTATAGGTTACCGGGCCTACAAAATTCATATTATTTTGTAAAGTTTTGGCGCCTGTTTCATTAATCAGTAATTCGTATAAACCATTGTTTAATTTTATATCGTATTGTACACCAGCCATCAATGCAGCGCCTTTTGCAATGTCTTTCATGCGTTCGCTTACTTCGGCCACACCGCTTCTTTTACTGTCACGTATCCACAACCAAACACTTGCTTCATCCGGAATTACATTGGGTACTTTACCTGCCTTTGTGTATACATAATGCATGCGTACACTTGGCTTAACGTGCTCTCTTAAAAAGTTTATACCGATGTTAAATAGTTCTGCGGCATCTAAAGCGCTACGCCCATTCCATGGGTCTGCAGCGGCGTGTGCACTTTTTCCTTTAAATGAAATGGTGTAATCTGTTATCGCCTGAGAACTTTGCATATTGGCTTTGTTTTCATAATCAGGGTGCCAGTCGAGGCATACATCAAGATCATTAAACAAACCAGCTCTTGCCATATAAACTTTGCCGGCAAGATCTTCTTCAGCAGGCGTTCCATAAAAGCGAATAGTGCCTTTTAATTTGCCTGCGGCTATCAATTCTTTAATTGCCAATGCGGCACCTAAGCTGCCTGCACCAAACATGTTATGTCCGCAACCATGTCCTGGAGCCCCTTCCAGCAAAGCTTCTTTTGTAGGTAGTGCTTTTTGTGATAATCCGGGCAATGCATCAAATTCGCCCAACACACCAATGATGGGTTTGCCGCTACCAAACTCAGCAATAAATGCAGTTGGTATTTCCGCTACTCCACGAGTTACTTTAAATCCCTGCGCTTCGGCATAATCAGACAGTACTTTTGAGGATTTGGTTTCCTTCATGGCAATTTCAGCATAGCCCCATATTTGGTCGCTTAGTGAAATTAACTCCTGCTGGTGTTTTTCAACAGAAGCCAGTACTGCATTTTTATTGGCTGTTGAAATTGTTTTTTGAGCAATTAAAAGTTGTGATAAAAATAGGAGTGGTAAAAACAATAGTTTCATGGTGATAGTTTAGTAGATGGTTTTGTGATAATAATATTTGTATGAATGTATGGAATTTATTATTAGAAAGTCTTGTTTTAAACTTTCAATTGCAGGATCATTTTTTCTCTGGTAAAAGATTTTTAAAATAATATTTACTCAGGTTTAAACAACTTTCCTCTGCCGAAGTTTGATTGTCCCAATACAACAACTGTGTTGTTAAAATCTTTAATTTTTACTATCCTCGAAGCTGTACCGGTGCCACCTTTAAATCCTAAACACATTATACCTGCACCGCCACCAGCATTTCCTTTAGCAAGATAGCCGGTTTTTGCACTGTCCGGCGCTTACAATGCATCGCTTTCTTTTACATGAAAACTATAAATATCATTTAGAAAACCATCATAGCTTTCCGCCACAACTGGGTAGGTGTACCAAAAATTTTTTTATACCAAAGTTTGTCTACAAATCATTTTAAAACAGCATCTCTTACTACACCCGCACTATTGGTATTGGTAATCATAATGGGTGTTTCTAAAAATCCCGACTCAGTAACCAAGGTAGTACCGGTCATTTCTCCATTGCCATTTAGTATGTACTAATTAGCGTAAACGGGGTTATTATTTTTGCTTCTTGGTAGTATAGCGGTAACACTGGTTCCTAGCGGACCTTTTCCTAAAATATTTTGTCCGCTGCCCGAAATAATAATGCTATAATCTACTTCCACACCTTTTACATCTGTGAGGGCATTGTATTTTCCGGTAACGTCCCCAAAAGGAATTTCTATGTCTCTTGCCCTTGGCTTTTGTGCATAGCTGCTAATTTGCAGTAACTACAATAATAAAATTGACAAAATAATTTTTATCTTTTTTAATAAAAAAGTTATTTTTCATTCTTTATAATCTTGCCACCTATCATTACAAATTTTACTTTTTGTAATTCGGTAATATCTTTTAAAGGATCGCCCTTTACGGCAATAATATCTGCCAGTTTACCTGCTTCTACAGAACCTATTTCATTTTCTTTTTTTAGAATTTCGGCGTTTGTTTTTGTGCCGCATACGATTGCCTGCATGGGGGTCATACCCAATTGTACATATTCTCCAAATTCTCTTGCAGAGTAGGGTGAAGGCCAGCCAACATTGTCGGTACCCAATCCAAACTTTACACCTTTTTTAAAAGCCATTCGCATTGCGCTGTACATACCTTCCCTGCTTTTTTTACCAAGTTCTACCGCTTTTGCCAGCGCTTTACTGTCTGCTATTTTTTCTTCAAAATATAAGCCTACTGTAAATGTTGGAATCAGGTAAGTACCATGCTGTATCATCAGATCCATTCCTTCTTCATCAATAAAGGAGCCATGCTCTATACTTCTTACACCTGCTTTCACGGCCATTTTAATTCCTTCTGCAGCATGTGCATGTGCCATTACCGGTACGTCTCTTCTTGCAGCTTCCTCCACTGCTACTTTTAATTCTTCAAGGCTAAAGTGTACATTTTTTGGATTATCCCCTGTAGTCATAAATGCGCCGGTTACCAATAATTTGATCCAGTCGCTGCCATATTTAATTTCATTGCGTATGGCCTTTCGTATTTCTTCGGGGCCATCGGCAATCAATCCATCGGCAGTTATTTTTTGTTCTGGCGAAATAAAATTGATGTCACCACCACCGCCCGTTACAGAAATATAATGCGCTGCACCATAAATATGCGGGCCAACAAATAATCCCTTATTAATTGCATTGCGTATTTCCATATTGGCATAGCCCACATCTGCATCACCGGCTACACGGAGGGTTGTCCATCCTGCTGAAAGCAAATCCTGTACATTTTTTAAGCCTATTAATGCTTTGGCAGCAGACGAGGTTCGCAAATGAGCTACCTGGTAATCATCGTCAGTGATGCTGGGATGCACGTGCATATCAATCAGGCCGGGCAATAGCGTGTAGTCTCCAAGGTTAATGACGGTTATATCTTTGGGAATATTTTCTTTTGTAGAAACAGCAACAATTTTATTTCCTTCAATAATTACCGCAGGATTGTTGATCACTTTACCTGTTCCGTCAATCAGGACTTTGGCAAGCAGGGCAGTCTTTTGTGCAACTATGGATAACTGAAGTAAAATTAAAACAGCTATTGCAGTTATTTTTTTCATGCTATTGTTCTTTATCTAATTTTAAAATGGTTTGTAATAAAACATTGGTACCATTGACCATGTCTCTGGTTTTAGAAAATTCTTTGGGTGAATGACTGATGCCACCAATACTCGGAATAAAAATCATTCCCACAGGGGCGATCAGGGCTATTTCCTGCGAATCATGACCGGCCCCACTTTGCATTACTTTGGTTGTAAAACCCAATGCTTTTGCAGAAGCCACAATCGTTTCCTGTATTGTTTTTGCAGTCAAAGCAGGTTTGGATTCGTTGGCCTGGTGTATAAAAGTAATTGTTGTACCTGAAGCCGTTGCGATGGATGCTGCGCTCTTTTCAATATCATGAAATAGCGTCCATATTTTGTCGTAGGATAGGTCTCTTATTTCCAACCCCATTGTAACCTTTCCCGGAATAACATTGTATGCTCCGGGCTGTGCTGCTATTTTACCAATGGTTCCCACTTGCCTTCCTGCATAACTATTAATAACTTCATTAACGGCTACAATTAATTTTGCTGATGCCAGTAATGCATCCTGTCGCATATTCATCGGTGTAGTGCCTGCATGATTTGCAAACCCATCAACTGTTATTTCCCAGTGAATAATACCAACAATTCCTTCTACCACACCAATCTGAATATTTTCTTTTTCTAGGATACCGCCCTGTTCAATATGCAGTTCTAAAAAGGCTTTGATGTCACCTTTCTTTCTTACACTATTTTGAATGCTATCCGGGTTGCCACCAATTGCTCTTGTTCCTTCTCCCATGGTTACTCCACTTTGACTCACTTGCTTTAATCCTTCAGCAGTTATGTGTCCGGACATTGCCATACTTCCGATGGTGCCCCCTTCCTCATTTGAAAAAATGATGACTTCCAGCGGATGATCCGTTACTATCTTATTTTCATTCAATACTTCAATTATTTCCAATGCACCAATAGAGCCAACGCAACCATCGTAGTTGCCGCCATCAGGAACCATATCAAGGTGAGAGCCGAAAGTAATTGGTTTTAGTAAAGGATTTTTTCCTTTTCTTTTTCCAATGATATTACCTGCATAATCTATCGTTACTTCAAGTCTGGCTTTTTTCATCAGGTCAATAAACCAGGCTCGTCCTTGCTGGTCTCCTTTGGTATAAGCTATCCTGTAACCTTTACCAGTGCTATCTTTTCCAAATTTTTCCAGCTCAGAAATTCGTTGTTGTAAACGTTGCTGATTTACATTAACCGTCTTGGCAATTGTTGCTTTTTGACTGAATACGTTGAAAGACGCAAAGACCAATACGCATAAAAATATTTTTTTCATAGTTTAAAATTAAGTTGTTATTTAAATGCTTCCTTTTCCTCAAATACTATTTTTACTTTAAAATAATATTTATTGTTATTTAATTTCAAAAAGAACCATGTTTATTTCTGTAGTTCCTGTGGCAGTAAAATAAAATGAAGTGCCAGGTTCTATATAAAAGTAGTTACCAGCTTTAATTGCGGTTATATTATTTTTTAGCACATCATTAAAAAAAATGTCATCACCGGTAACCAATTCTACAACCATTGGCCCTCGGTCTTTAATAATTTTCCTGTTAAAATTTTTTGTAGTCAATTGATAAGCAAACGCCTTTTCATTTTCAAATAATATTGGAAATGGCAATCGTTTATTGCGGGATACACCAGTAGTGTTATACGCATCAAGCATTTCTATATCGTTTACGTGAAAAGGAGCTGTATCCAAATTGCAAACACGATGAATGAGTATGTCAGGAGTAAAAGACCGGTACCATGCTTTGCCTTTTGGAGAATAATCTGTAACCCATTCTTCGTTTTTTGTTTGCCAAGCGGTAACTGTTTGAGAAAGTATTACAAAAAGAGAAGGTGTTGCATGAATATGATATTGTGTAGTGTCTCCCGGTGGCAACCATACATCCAGCAGCCTGATATATTTATTTTGTAAAACAGGATGATGCCTGGGTTCTTCACTAACCGGCACCTGTGCTTTTATTGCCGAAACACAAAATATAATTGAAGATAAAAAGGATGTTATTAAATTTTTCATTTTTGTAATTTGTTTAATATTATATAGATAATACAGTCAGCATTTTTGTTTGCACCTGATAATTTTGCTTTTATATGTTTTGCCAGATTGATTAAATTTTTTGAATTAGTTTTCTCCAATCCAACATGACCACGCTAAGTATTTTGATGAGTTATTATTGTTTTTACTATTCATTATTAAGAATTTATTGCTTAAATTTTCTTACAAAAAAATTGGCCACTGCACCATACACATTAACTGCATTATCCCATTTCATCCAGTGGTGGGTATCATCCACAATCATTAAGGTTTCGTAAGGGACATGCTGTTTTTCCAACCGATTGATTAAATCAACACTTTCATTAAATCGTACATTCCTGTCATCATCCGCATGTATAATCAGCACGGGCGATTTCCAGGTATTGATGTAAGCAACGGGGGAGGAGAGCCACGCTGTTTTGAGGGCTTTATTCAGGTCAGGCGCTTTCTCATATTTATTTGTATAAGCTGTAAGCAATCCACTACGAGAAGCCCAATCGTGTACCCCGTGAATATCTACACCTGCGGCAAAAAGTTTTGAATCTTTTGCCAGTGCCATGGCTGTTAAATAACCTCCGTATGAGCCACCGTAAATACCAATTTTTGAGGCATCAACAAAGTCTTGTTTTTGCAACCATTCACCGGCAGCTTTAATATCCAGGTATTCTGAAGCACCAGCTGCACCTGCATTTTTAGGTTGATTAAACTCGTAACCATAACCAACACCCAGGCGGTAATTTACTGCCAGCACCACAAAGCCAAGGCTTGCCAGGTATTGGTTGCAGGCATAAGCATTGCTATAATAATCAGAGTAATGCCAACCTAATAACATTTGCCTTGGCGGCCCTCCATGTACATACACAATGGCTGGCTTTTTACTTGTTCCGCCTTTGGGTAAAAATAAATCTGCATGTACAGTAATGCCATCAGCGGATTTAAAAATAACCTGTGTAGGTGTAATTAATTTATCTTTTGGAAATATGCCTGGTGTGAATGCTTCTCCTAATAATTGAGTTGTATCGCCCCTTCCATTTAATTGCATAATGGCTACCATCGGTGGTTGTTGTGCAGTGGCACTCATAAAGGCAAGCGTATTATTATCATTGGTTAAAACGGGTGCACATTCAAGGCCGCTGCCATTTGTTAACACCTGCATATCTGTTTTATCAACACTCACTTTTACAGCATGCCTTCTTTCAATATCCAGTTTATCCTTGCCAGTGTTGGCACTAAATGTCAAGTATTTTTTATCGGCACTTAATTTAATATGTTCGCACATAAAATTGCCAGGTGTTAGCAATTTTTCCTTACCGCCACTGGCTGCAATAGCGTACAGGTGCGGCCATCCATCCTGGTATGATAAAAATACGATCTTATCATTTGCTGCCCAATGCAAATTGTAACTGCCATCTGTTGTAGGCACAGAGCCACGCAATGTTGCAGGTGCTTTCCATAAAAGTATGGCATTATTGGTGGTGATATCCGCAGTGTAAATACTCCAGGGGATATGTTTTTTAACCAATAAAGAATCGGGTGCACCGCCTGCTCCGGGGCTTCTAACAAAAACAATATTTTTACCATCGGGCGACCAATTTGGTGCACTATCAAAATTAAAAGAAGGGGCAACCCACTTGATGGGTGTTGTGGCATTGGTATAAATTCCAATGATGGAATGATCTGTACGGGTGGTGACAAATAACAATGAATTATTGACTGCACTATATTCCAGCGACCCAACAGTTCCTCTTGTAGTAAATAAATTTTTAGCAGTCGTAGCAGCATTTATCGGCGCAACCCAGGCCTGTCCGCCTTTAATAAATGCCACGGTTTTGTTATCAGGCGAAATAACTGGTGCATCGCCTTCAGATAAATAGGTGGTTTCACCTCCATCGAATGGAATACTTGCTACCTTAACAATAAAAGGGATTAGTTCAAATGAAGGGTTTAAAGGTAAGCTCTCTTCCCAATTGGCACCATGATCACCACCACGAACAAACACCACCCATTTGCCATCGCCTGAAATAGAGAGGCTTGTAATTTCCTGACCATCATTGTTTAAAAAATTAGTGAGTTTTCTGGGTTTAAATGCAGGGCCTTCTGCTACATACACATTGCGCTTTCCCTGCTCATCCAATGCCCATGCTATTTTTGAACCACTATCAGCAGCACATAATTCTGTTGGAAAATTATATGATTTAAATGACGAGAATGAATTACACTGTGCAAGTATTTGCAAAGGCAATAGCAGGAGTAAGATTATTTTTTTCATGTATAGTTTTGGGTTATTGCTTTATCCTATTTGGTCACTTCTTTTCAACATGGTAATCTTGTTAAAGAAATTTTACCAGTTAAGTTCTTGAACTTTTTAAATCATCTTCAGCACCTAATATTCCTCTTCTTGATCCGTTCATATAAATAGAAAAAAGGATAATTACTTTAAAAGTTCATTGTCTGTTGTCTGCAATGGCGGGTTATCGATTTTTCTGTTGATATCTTGTTTACCCGATTCCATTTGTTTAAAAATAATCGGACCAAAAACTTTGGCAGCTATTTTTTATACTTGTCAAACTAATTATTATAGGTGTCTTCAAAAAAATAATCATACTATCCATAATTGATATTACTGATTTAGCATGCAGGGTGTGTTGTTCTAAAGATTGTTCATCAAGTTAGATAATTTCGTTTACGCAACTTCCTGAGTCAACACACAAAGCAGTGGGGAGATGTCTCTGGGAAGTAGGCTCTGTAAAAAATATCTACTCCGATTTTATTTTAAATTCTTCCGGCGGTTTTGCTCCAAGTAAATTTTTTACAAAATAATCCCAGCGGCGGCGCATCATGTAGTAACTATCATCTCCATAGCCATGCCTTGCATTTGGAAAAATGATCAGGTCAAAATCTTTATTGGCTTTTTCCAGTGCCTGAATAACTAGGTAGGTATTGGATAGAGGTACATTATCATCCATTCCGCCATGCGCCAGCAACAACTTGCCTTTTAAGCGGCCAGCAAAATTCTGATTGGCCTGGTCTTCATAATTAGATTTACCATTTGCACCCGTTTTTAAAAGGCCGATATAACGTTCGCCCCAGTCATCTTCATAGTTTCTGTTATCATGATTACCCGATTCTGAAATACCTACTTTATAAAAATCAGGGTAGCGGAACATGGCCGCTGCAGTTGCAAAACCACCACCGGAATGTCCCCAAATACCTACCCGGCTCAGATCCATATAAGGCCGTGTTGCAGCCAACTCTTTAATCCCTGCTATCTGGTCTTCCAGTGTGTTATCGGCCATATTTCCATAACAAACATCATGAAAAGATTTGGAACGGCCGGAGTTGCAGGTGCCATCAATAATGACCACTATAAAACCGAGTTCGCTTAAAGCCTGGTGATCATTTCGGGAAGCCGCAAAAGAACGGCTTCCTACACCACCGCCCTGTGGGCCGGGATATATATAATTAACCACTGGATATTTTTTTGTTTTATCAAGGTGAGTGGGTGTAAACATTAAACCATATAAATTCCATTTACCATTCCGGGACTTTACCACAATAGTCTCGGGCGCTTTCCAGCCAGTTGCTTTTAATGCAGTAATATTTGTTTTCTCCAGGGTTGCAATTAACGCACCATTCATATTTCTTAACACAGCTACCGTTGGTACATCAGGTTTGGAAAAATCATCGGTAAAATATTTTCCATCCGGCGATAAAGAAATGTTGTGATTGCCATCTTCAGGCGTAAGTAATTGTAGGTTTTTACCTGAAAAATCTATCCGGTAAAAATGACTGAAATAAGGATCTCTCCCTATTTCCCTTCCATTGGCTTCAAAATATAATACCCGGTTTTTCTCATCAATTTTTAACAACTTGGTTACCACGAAATTGCCTTTAGTAATTTGTATATTTTGTTTTCCTGTATTGGCATCGTAGAGGTACAAATGCCCCCAGTCATCCCGTTCACTGTACCAGATCAATTCGTTTGTGGCAGAAAGAAAATGCCAGTTTACCGAGCCCTGACCACTCTCGTATTGTGTGGCCACTTTTTCTTCAAATATTTCTTTTACCTCTCCCGTTAAGGCATCGGCTATTCTTAATTTTTCTTCTTTATGATCCCGGGATGTAGAAACAAAAGCCAGCCGGGTACCATCGGCACTCCATTCATTATCATCAAATGAACCCGAACAGGAAATATCATCGCAAAGTGTTCCCCGTCTTGGGTCTGCCGGTATTTTTAAACGGATCACTTTAGAATTATCCACTTCAATAATCACCCTGTGAATGCGGATGATATCTTTATCAACGGGCAGGGGATATTTCCAAGATTCTAATTTTGGTGTACCCACGCTTGTAGAAACTAAATACATATCACTTACCTGCCGCTGGTCCTGCTGAAAGCTGGCAATTTTTTTTGAATCCGGTGACCATAGTACAACCGGACGGTCGCTGTGTTTCCATCCTGCATTATCAGTGGCATAGCCAAAATCTTTTATTCCGTCTGTGGTTAGCTGTGTCTCCAGTTTAGTGGCTGCATCCCGTACCCACAAATTCCAGTCACGGATAAAGGCCAGTTTTTTTCCGTCTGGCGAAGCCACTTCATTTGAACTACTGCTTCTGGTTTTGCGAACTGGTGTAGTATCGCTGTAATTTTTTGGTAAAAGCGATTTTAGATCAGCAGCCGTTTTACGTTTTCCATCTGCCGGATCAATTAAAATAAATTGCTTTCCTGCTGCAGTGATAATGGAATACCAAAACTTTCCATCCTCCATCCATACAGGATCCACATTATTATTATAAACCAGTTTACTGGTATTAAAGCCTAAAAATTTCGTTGCCTGCTTATAACTTTCTGCGGTTATTATTTTTTTATCAATGTGCTGGGCAGCAGCAGAAAA
This sequence comes from Ferruginibacter sp., assembly GCA_025352695.1. Classification (GTDB taxonomy): domain Bacteria; phylum Bacteroidota; class Bacteroidia; order Chitinophagales; family Chitinophagaceae; genus Ferruginibacter. Next base: position 24,351 of record JANXSK010000163.1, read on the forward strand.
AATAATAGTAAAAATAAGTGCCGTAGTGAGCAAATTTTTTTTCATGGTTAATTTTTATTTCTTTGTTTACGTGTTATTAAATTGCTGGTGTATAAAGTGAGTAATATTGCATAAGCTAATTTATGATTAAAAACGTTAGTTGTTACCTGGCATTAATGATAAGGTTTAGTGATGACTAAAATACAATGTTTTACTTTTCTCCTTTCTACATGGGCAACAATAAGTTTATAATATTAGTTTGTCTATTATCTTTACTCCGCCTTGTTTGCAAAAATTTATTTTATAAAAGCGGGCCGTTGATTCTGATTACACAATTATAGTAGCTTATATTGAATTTAAACTTAGATTCAAGATTATATAAAAAGTATATCGGAAATTTATTTTACAGCATTTGCTTTAAACACACGAATAAAATTTCCACCTAATATTTTAACGATATCCTTGCTACTGTAACCCCTATCCAGCAAGCCTTTGGTAATAAGGGGATAATCTTCCACCCCATTTAATTCAAATGGTGGAGCCTCTATACCATCAAAATCGCTTCCTAAACCTACATGATCCACGCCTATTAATTTTACAATATAATCCAGATGATCAAGTAAAACAGACAAGTGCGGACGAAAAGATTTTACTTCATCCTGATACAATTCGCCCACCATGATGGATGCGTAATCGGGTTGTATATTTAGCTTCAGCAACGAATCTATAGATGATTTGTGCTGTGCAAGAAAAGCAGTAGCTTTTCTTGTATAATTGCTGTCTAAAAAACCAGCGTAAAAATTAAGATGTATTACGCCGTCATTTCTACCAATGGCTTTTATTTGGTCGTCTTTTAAATTTCTACGGTGGTTGCACAAATTCCATACACAACTATGCGATGCAATAATTGGTTTTGTTGTAGTATTAATGGCATCCCAAAATGTTTGCTCTCCCACATGGCTTATGTCTACAATCATGCCTAGGGCATTCATTCTTTTTACTACCTGCTTTCCAAATTCAGTTAGCCCTTTATGTTTTAACGAATCTCCTTTGGTGGTTTCATCTGCGGCAGAAGTAGCCCAATCGGTCGAATTATTCCAGGTTAATGTTAAATACGTTGCGCCCCTGTTAAATAAAGTATCCAGTTTGTTTAAATCATTTTCAATCATATGTCCACCTTCCACTCCCAGCATGGCTGCAAGTTTTTTTTCTTTAACGGCTGTTTGTAGTTGCCCGGGTGTTTTTACAATCATCATTTTGTTAGGGTTGCGCCTTGTCCATTCATACACAGAATCTATTTCCCTATTGGCAAATGCATACGGATGGATTTGTTCAGGACCACAAAAAATAGAAAATATCTGCACATCAACACCACCCTCTTTCATCCGTTTTAAATCAGAATGTGTTTTGCCTTTCAAGTCGGTATCAAATTGTACTTTTTTTTCTATTGTAGCACTAGCAATATCATTATGAGTATCTACCAGGATGGCATCAAAATGCAATTTTTTATAAGATTGTGCTGTTGCGTGTAAACTGTAAACTGCAAATGCAAGTAAGGTTAAAAGTTGTTTCATGTTTTTTATGCTTTTAAATGTAGTATTGTTTTTGTAATTGTTATTGGTTTATTTAGGGAAGGAAATTACAAATAGTTTAGCTTAGTATTGGGTTATAAGGGAAGATAACTATTGGCAATCAATTTTCGATGGCTTCAAAAAAAATAATTTTAATTGACTAATTTTTTAAAAAGTGTTGAAGGCTTTTCATTGGGTTAACTCAGATAAGTTTTTGTTTTAACAAATATGATATCGGCGAATTTTTCCCATCATCCATACACCTTTAAGTATTAAAAGAAACTCTCTTTTTAAGGATCGAACAAGCTTGAGTAGGTGAGATATTAACTGTTCTTCATTGGGTTGGCAATTGCTTTACTTGCTGCAGCACATACTGCCACTAAGTTTGGTAAAAGAAAACAACCATTCAGAAATGTACTACTACACTGTTCTGCAATTAGTTGAATGGAATTACTATTTTTTGATATTGTGTCGAATAAAAAATTACAGTTTCATTTTTTTAAACGTAGTTAGAATTTTTATTTATATACCTGCATATATAATAAATTACCCAATCTTTTTTCTGTGAGCATAATACTTTCTAATATTTTCACACAACTGTTTGTACTACTTCGTAAATCAAGATCATACTACCTGGTTTTTTATGGTAATTGTTTCTGCAGCATATACGCTTGATAATTTATATAAATTGATATTCAACCGGTACGTTTCTAAATATAAGAAATCATGTTGCAACGTTGTTTTATAAATCTTTCAGCATTAATTTCAATGGTACTTTACTCCAGCATAATATAAAGCAGTAACAAATTTACCATTTTTAGTTAAGCTTGCAATCAGCACATAGTTTACTATCTATTTGAGTGTAGTAAAGCGGCTACAAATAGATGTATTACACCTAAAAATGATAAGGATGGAAACTTTCTGCTACCTTCATTTTTGCTCAGTATCATAAATAAATATAGTACTGTCATTGACAGTATTTACAACCCGTTTTGCTGTTTTTACTACGATATTATGCAGAAGAAATTATTATTATTATTTATTTTAGTTGCTTCCATTTTATTGATCCTTACTAATTTTTATACGATAAAAGTTTTTTATGCAGTAAAAAAATATATTAGTGCGGAATCTCAATATTCTAAGGGGCAAAAAGATGCAGCTATATTTTTGGTTATCTATTTACAAACAGAAAATCCTGTGCATATGCAAGCCTTTAAAGAGGCTATAATTATTCCTATAGGTGATAACCTGGCAAGACATAATTTAACTAGTAACGGTAAACAGGAAGTAACCGTAAAATGGTTTTTGATAGGAAAGAATGATATAGCTGATTTGGAGGATATGCAATGGCTTTTTAAAACTTTTCATTCTATTTCATTTATGCAGAAAGCAATTGCTATATGGGCTGATGGGGACCCTTTAATAAATAAATTGGATGCACTTGGTCAACATATTTATAACTTACAAAAAGAGGGCAAATTAACAACGGCAATAAAACTTCAATACATTGAAGATATAAGTTTAATTACAACCCAGTTATCAAAAAATGAAAGTGCTTTTTCACATGTGTTAGATAAAGCGGCACGTGATATTAAAGTGTTTTTACAGTGGGCAAATATTTTATTTATTTTATTTATATTACTACTTGCTTCTGTGTTTGCATTTAGAATGATGGATAGTTTGAGTGCATCTGAAAAGGCATTAAAAGCAACCATCATTGAGTTAAATGATGCAAACAAAGAGCTGGAACATTTTTCTTATATAGCATCCCACGATTTAAAGGAGCCTCTTAGGATGGTTACAAGTTTTTTATCATTGCTTCACAAAAAGTATGATGATAAACTGGATGAAACGGCTCAATCCTACATTAACTTTTCTATTGACGGTGCCAGAAGAATGAAGAAACTTATTGATGAACTGCTGAAGTATAGTAAAACCAGCGTAAATAAATTGGTATACGAAAATGTAGATTTGAATGAAGTGATGAAGGAAGTTAAAATAAATTTTCAGGATGTTTTTGGTGAGCCAGGGTCAGGTTTATTTATTGAAATATTACCGAAAATAAAAGCCAATAGAATGCAGATGGTACAACTTTTTCAAAACTTAATTGGCAATGCAATAAAGTATAGAAGTGGAGCTGCACCTGAAATTCGTATCAATGCGACTACAAATAAAACCCATTGCATATTGTCAGTTAAGGACAACGGGCAGGGAATAGATCCGGATTTTTTTAATAAAATATTTGTAATTTTTAAACGCCTGCATACTGATGCTACCCATAGTGGTAGTGGCATAGGGTTGGCTATTTGTAAAAAAATTGTAGAGCGGCATGGTGGAAAAATTTGGCTCGAATCAGAACCTGGAGTAGGAAGTACTTTCTTTTTTAGTATCGCTAAGCAGTTGCCTCTTAGCACCTAAAGAAATAATTGGTAAAGTTTTTTTATTACCTGTTACTATTTCTTTAAATACTACTGGGCGGCATCTAAAATCAGTAGTTGACATTTGTACTTACACAGCTTTATTTATTCTTTATCGAACCGGCGCAGCTATCAGTCCTAATAAATCAGCTTTGCCCAACTTTTTCAAAATACCCATATCTGTCTTTATCAAATCACCCACCAATTCTTTTTTATCGGCCTGCATTTTCATGATTTTTTCTTCGATGGTATCAGGGCAAATCAACCGAACCGCTACCACATGTTTATCCTGCCCGATGCGGTAACAACGGTCAATGGCCTGGTTCTCTACCGCAGGGTTCCACCAGGGATCAACCAGGTAAACATAATCTGCTTCGGTTAAATTAAGCCCGGTACCACCGGCTTTCAGGCTGATTAAAAAAACTCTTATGTCACTATTGTTTTGAAAATTATTTACCACCGTTGCCCTGTCTTTTGTTTGCCCCGTCAACCATTCAAAAGAAATATATTTAGCCGCCAGTTCTTTTCGTATAAGGTCCAGCATACCTACAAACTGTGAGAATACGAGTATTTTATGATGCCGGTGTTTGCTTTCTATCTGTTCTACCAATACTTCTATTTTTGCAGATGTATCGCCATAAAACGCATCGTCTTTTAACAGGGCAGGGGAGTTGCATATCTGTCGCAGTTTAGTAAGTCCTTGCAACACATGCATGCTTTCTCTTGGCAGATCTTCTTTAGGCTGGTGCAACAAATAATTGCGGAATTCTTTTTCGTAGGCATCATATATTTTGCGTTGCTCAATTCCCATTTCGCAGTAAATGATCATTTCGGTTTTCTCCGGTAACTCGGTGGCCACCTGCTTTTTGGTGCGACGTAAAATAAAAGGATTCACCTTTTGTTGTAACTCAATGGCACGTTTGGTATCGCCATATTTATCAATGGGCTGCGAATAGATGTCTTTAAAATATTGCTCGTTGCCCAGCAAGCCCGGACATGCAAAACTCAACTGACCATACAAATCAAATGTATTGTTTTCAATAGGTGTGCCCGTTAATACCATCTTGTTTTTCGATTGCAACAACCTGCATGCTTTGTACCGCTGCGAATCCGGATTTTTTATTGCCTGCGATTCATCTAAAAAAATATAACTAAAACTAAAGCTCTTCATAAAATGAATATTCGACAACAGCATACCATAACTCGTTAGCACCACATCATATTTTTTAAAGGTATGATTGTTCTTTACCCTATTGGCTCCATGAATGGTCAATACTTTTAATGAAGGAGCAAATTTTTCCAGCTCTTGTTGCCAGTTAAAAATGATGGATGTTGGTACCACTACCAAATTTGTTTGTGGCCCATGCTTTTGCCGCAGCAACAACATAAAAGCAATCACCTGTATTGTTTTACCAAGCCCCATGTCATCGGCAAGGCAACCACCAAAATTAAACTCATCCAAAAAATTTAGCCAGTTTAAGCCTTGTTGCTGGTAATGCCGCAGTTCAGCATGTAAGTCTTTCGGTGTTGCAACTATTTTAATGTTTTCAAATTCTGAAAGTTTGCTGTAGTACAATTCAATTTGTTGTTGTACTTCATCACTCAACATTGCCGTTTCATACAAGGCCTGCACGGTACTAAAGTTGATAAATGGAGTGCGAATTTTTTCCTCTTCTATTTCTCCTGCATCAAAATAAGCTGCCATCTTTTTTATCCATTCAACAGGCAACATGCCAAGTGTTCCATCATCCAGTGTAACATATTTGCTGCCGTTCTTTAGTGATTTATGCAATTGCCGCAGGCTTGCTTTTTGCCCGCCATAGCGTACTTCTAAATCGGTATTAAACCAATCTAGACCGCTGGTAACTTTTACAGACACCTTGCCCTTGTTAGGATTTAGCTTATTCTTTTCTATTTCATTAAAGCCAAGTATTTTTATCTGATGCCCTTTCCATTCTTCAAACGCATCTAAAAACCACGCTTCTTCCAGGAATTGTTTTTTGGTTAAATAAAATGCCTGTTGGTGTAATTGCTCGGCAAAATCAGAATGTTGTTTCAGCAGCAGTGCCGTAAAATAATTTTCTGCCACTTCATCCCGGTCAACAATAAAAGCATTGTCTTTTTGATCCCTTGCATACAGTTGCCGCTTGCTCAGCACACTTACTTCCACTTCGCCATAGCGCATTACCGGGCTTATCATTACATGCACACCGGCATCGCTTAAATAGATCAATTGTTGTGGTGGCGCATCAAAACCATTTTCTTCCAGTTGTTCTTTAGTGGCAGCAACAAGCCAGGCATAGTTGATGCGAATACTGTCTTCAAGCCTTACTAAAATTGTTTTTCTAAACTCCTCAAACTTTGATTGGTGCAGCACCACAATATTGTTGTGCTTTTTAAAATAGGTCATCACCCGTAACAGGTCCATATTACCCACGAGGTGCAGTATATTTTCTGCCAAAATAAAATAGCCATATTTCACCGGCAGGTTATTAAGTGTATAGGTTTTATCACCAATGGCCAGTTGTCCGCTGATCTCGTAAAAGTCGCCTTTAAGGTTCACCTGTAATTCCAAACCTGTTTGCAGCAGTGCCAGTTGCACGGGCACCAAACTGGCAGGACTAATATTTTCTGATACTTCCGGTTTGTGATAAAAAGCAGCCAACCCCAGCGGATTGTGTACCATGGCCCGCAATGCCTGTAGGTCTGCCGCTACGGGGGCTTTGTTGTGGTTGTTAATAAAGGCAGCAATACCTGTATAAAACTTTACGGCCTCCACATCATTGGTTTGCCAGGCCAACTCTTGCACATCTAATAGCTTCAATGGATTTTTTATTTTGCCACCTGCACCTGTGGCTGCTTCGTATAGACCTGCCTGTAAGTGCTGGTAATATTTGTGTTCGCTTAGTACCAGTATCCTTGTACTGCCCGCTGTAGTGGGTTTTAGGACAGGGGTGTTGTTGGAGGGCAACAGGTCTGCTGCCAGTTGCTGCAGCGTCGCTTCATTAACCGGTTGCAGACTTTTAAGCCGTGGTATAATGCTCACTACTTTGTTATTCCAGCTAAGTTCAAAATGTTCGTCGGGGTTAGTTTCGTTTTGCAGTCCGTAGTTTTGTGCCACTGCCTTTATTTTTTTGTGCCGCAAAGCTGTATCAAAAAAAATACGCAGGTCGGGCCGCTCGATAATATTGTACAGCACCTGTGCCTGGTGAGTGCATAATTTATTGCCGCCCATGTTACAGCCACAAGCCAGCACCAACGAACCGTTGCGCCATTGCACCAACACCGGAGGAAAAACCAGTCCGCCACCCGGGTTGGTAAAGCTCCCAACATTTAGTTCAATAATATCCGGATGCACTGCAAAGAAACGCCCGGAGCCTGTATCTGGCTTAGCCGCACTGTTGGCTAAAATAAAGGTATGCGTACAATTTGAAAATTGAAAGTTTTCAAAAACGATTTCGGTTGCGTTGTATGTTGGTTGTGCTGCCTGCATGTGGTTGGTAAAAATAATGCAGGTACAGTTACCATTGTTTATGGAGGGTAATTTTTTTGAACCGGGCTGATGTGGTACTATTTAGCATTGTTGCGTAGCTCACTTGTGCGGCATACCTTTAGGGTGCTTTTATGCAAGTGGAGTTGATTACAAAGTATTTTGCTCAGTTTAATGTGACTAATTTATGGTCAACCAAAATTACCTTTAGATTAATTTTTTAATACTTTATCAAAAAAATGTCCAAATTCTTAGACCAATACGTAAAGCAAGCAATGTGGGAAGAGCATAAGAAAAAATGTTTCTATTGTGCAGAACCCTTATCATTTAAAAACATACATGTTGATCATATTATTCCACAGATCGCCTTTGAAAAAGACAAAAGGTCACTTCGGAAAAAATACGGACTTGGTGAAGATTTTGATTTTAATTCTTTAGATAATTTTGTTCCATCTTGTCCATCTTGTAATTCAAATAGAAAAGGTCATAGAGAACTGGAAAACGGAATTCCACTATGGCTCAATGAGGCTAAGAACAAAAGGAATAATATAAATAAAAGATCAAAAAAACTTAAAATAGAACTTTCCCTTGATTTCCCTGATCAATATAAAGAATTCTTTTTATCGTCCCCAGATTTTATGTTGTCACAATTATCTTTAGAAAAAATTCGTAAAACAGATATTGAATTGTATAAAAACTTAGCATTTAGCTCGGATTTTTATCCACTTCATTTAACTTCTCCAGAAGATGAAAATATAAAAGTCTCTATAACAAATTTGAGTCAGTACAAAATTTATAGTGATAAAGGATTTTACGGTTATACTACACCGGAAATCGACTTATGTAGCGTTTGCGATGCTTGTTTAAACTTCTTTGAAAAATTTGAATCGGCAATTGGATTAAAAGAAAAATTTAATTTCATAGATTATTATCGAAGTTTACCCGCTACAATTCTTCATACAATTGGACCAGAAGAGGATTTCGATTTTAAGGATTATGATACAATTGACGATTACATAAATGCACATGAAAATATCGAAATAGATTTGAATAATGATAAAGTGAAAATGGTAATTATTCATAAAGAATATAATGAAGAAGAAATTTACATAATGAATGAAGTATTACAAGCTGACTTTACTGGCGATGGAAATAGCGAATCAATCATATTTATTTATTATAGATCCGGAGGTACTTTTCACTACACATTTTCAATTCAAGCAGCATATTTAAACGGAAGGTTAGTTCTTCAATAAGTTAAACATTGCAGAATAGTATGTGACAATAAATCACGGCCAAATCCATCTTAAAATCAAACGTAAGAATTTTCTGCCGTTGTTGGTAAGTGATTTGATTTAGCTAGTAGTTTTTTGACCCTTGTGGGTAGGTTATTTCATGTAGTTGCAAAGTTTTTTATTCGCTTGCCTTTAGCCAATACGTCCTTAAAATAGTCGGCGATCTGGGGCGCCGTTGTTGGTCTTGTTGACCAACAACCGAAGCTAACAACACCAAAGAAACTGCAACTGAAATAGTACCTTTCATCAATGGAAACATATCCCATATACTGGCCTCAGTTTTACACCGCCACAATTCTTGAATGGAAGCCTTTATTAAAACCAGCTAAATATAAGGATGTCATTTCGCCCTTGTGGCAAGTTATGAATGGTGGCGTAAGTCTTCTTCCTCCCCCAAGTCTTCGATCACCGGATAAGCAATACCATTCCCTTAAATTTTTTTGCTTCGCTATTGGCGTTTTTATAATGCATCTTCCACACATAACTTCCAGTTGCCTGTTTTACTCCGTGCCAAGTTCCATCCCATCCTTTCCCGGCATTGCTTGTGGTAAACAGAAGCTGGCCCAGCCGATTATAAACCTGCATTGAAAAATCGCTGACAGCTCCAGGGCTTTTGAACCTGAATTCATCATTTAGACCATCCTGGTTGGGTGTAAATGCGGAAGGCATCAAGGCTTCACATAAATGGTAATCTATTCTTATCTCATCGGAAAAACTCCCGCAGGTATTGTAAGCCGTTAACTTGTATAAGTGGGCAGCAGAAATCGTTCTGGGTATAGCAACAGAGCCATCTTCCCACAAAAACCTGTCAGCCGAAACAGCTGGATGCAGTATAACCTGGCCGCCATAACACAACGATGTATCGGCACCCAAAGAAAAATAGGGAGCGCTTTGTTCTGCGATAGCAATAGTGTCTGCAACGCTGCAACCATTAAGCGTTACTGACACACTATACACTCCTGCCTTGTTCACCGTCCTTTCAGGCAGCTTTGAATTATCATCCCATAAAATAGTTGTGAATGGGGGTTTAACAACAAGTGTAATTGTAGTGCCGGTACACAAGGTTGTATCATTACCAAGATGCAAAACTGCGCTTTTGGCAAAAGTTACGAAAATGGTATCCCTGATAATACACCCATTGCTGTTTACAGACACTGAGTAGTTACCAGTTTGGGAAACAACAATACTATCTGTAACAGCCCCGGTACTCCACATGTAAAATTGACCAGGAATATTAGCATGCAGGGTGATGCGCCTTCCTTCGCAAATGCTGGTATCATTGCCGAGTTGCAGGTCATTGGCTCCGACAATAAGAATGGTTTTATAAGCCAGGCTCACCCCACATTTTTTGTATATTAAACACGATACCCTGAAGCTTCCTTTGTTTATATAAAAGTGTTTTGTAAAGGCCGATGCAGAAAGTATTTTGGAAACATACCCGTCTCCAAAATCCCATCTTACTGAGTCTGTTGTTGCGCTTGTTAAAGAAAAAACTGTCGTGTCTCCAAAGCAGGTTTGCACTATATGTATATTTGAAGAATCAATAGTTGCTGATTGTTTAAATGCCAACACGCTCCTTGGATAATTATAACCTGCAGAGACCATGTAGAGGCGGTTAGGAGAAAATGCTATGTCTGCAGTACTTATATTCTGAATATTACCATAAATGTCGTACTGGTAATAGGGCGAAAATCCTTTTGTGCCATAACTACTATCAAGGCTTCCATCTCGGTTTGTTCTTGCCGATGCAATACTTACTTTCATAAAATCGACCGTTCCAACATTCATTGCAACCACAATCTTATTATCGCATTCCAGGCCTATATCTATTATCCTCGCAACGGTATTGCCAGAAGTAATCGTCTGTATCCCATTTCCATTAAATGTAGTATCCCAACTACCATCCTGGTTAAATCTCCACACCTGGGCGTTGGTATAAAACCAGCGACCATGGCTTTGGTCAAATCCATAAATACCTCCAACTACAATTTTTCCATCGGGTTGTATAGTAACAGCTTGTCCTTCTGCACCAGGGCCAATCAACTGCTCATGTATAGGTGAGTATGTTAACTTTCCGGAAGCCCCGAAACTATGGTCAGGGGTACCGTCTGGGTTATACCTTGCGATAGCAAGTGAATCTGTGTTGAAACCTAAGGAATCGGCAGTTGACAGACCCACCGCAACAATCTTTTCGTCTTTTTGCAAGGCAAGGGCTGTTACGTACGCCCTTTTCGAAAAGGTAGTGTACGCAGTTCCGCCGATTCCAAAAGCTGTATCGATGGCACCATTACTATAAAGCCTTGTCACTAAAAATCTGGTCTGGTGTGTCTCCCATGCACTTAACAATATTTTATTATCCGGCTGCAATATCATTTTGCTGTAGATGATACTGTCGTCCCTGATTGGACCCACTGCAAAGCCAGTTCCGTTGAGGCTATTGTCGGGTTTTCCATCTGCTAACCGGCGGCAGATGATATAGTGATGCTGATATAAAGAATCATTTGAGATGGAAAAGCCAAACAGTATTATCTTATTGTCAGCCTGAATGGACATGAAAGAAATAATAAACGAGCCGCTACCGGCTAAGATAGTGTCTACGCCATTTATACCAAAGCTAAGATCAGGCGCTCCTTCAGCATTGTGCCTGGTTATATTACCAGTGCCCGTTAAAAGAATCTTGCCGTTGCTTTGCAATTTTATATTTTCATAGGAACGGTCAGAGGTTGGTAGAATACCTGTTTGGTTAAAGGAAGAATCAAGACTTCCGTCTTGGGCAACTAAACGGATAACGCTTATTAAAAAGCATACCAGTATACAATACCTTTTATAACCGGCCATAATTATTTTATATCTTTAACATGTTGTAATAACAGATCACAAAAATTGGATTTTATAATTTGTAAGATAAGCGAATAAATTTAAAAATGATTGTCATCCTGCCTTGTCTCCTACATAATACTGAACTCTGCAACCAGCATTAGTTTGCATAAGCAAGCCTCCTGCCGTGGTTCGTGTCCACACAAATCACTTCCTCCACAACAATTGCAATCCCGTTTAATTGAACTCTTAATAAATTTTTATTACATTATTGAATGGATAATGCATTAGCCTTGGTTCGTGTCCTCACCATAGTCGTTAACTTACGGCTTTTTCCTGTTGATTTTTAACGCATCATAATGGGTCTGCTTATTTTTAGGTGCATCACATAAGCAGTCCTTAATAAGTGGTAAATAAGTGTGCTTTAGCCAACTTATTATTGAGGTCCGTTTTAATAATACCAGCCTGAATGATGCAGCAAATTTTATGCA
>JANXSK010000199.1 GCA_025352695.1 Ferruginibacter sp.
CTTGAGTGAATATCGGCTGTCCGAGATAAGTAGTAGTTTTGTCCATATCAACATTGTTTGTGTGGTAACTACAAAGTTGATAAAGGGTGGCCATAAAACCTCCCTTATTTTAAATTATTTCGGACAATACTAATTATTAATCATTTACTGGCAATCATCGCAAATGCCATTTACAACCATGGCTGCATTTTTTGGCTTAAAGCCTGTCGGCAGTTTTACAATTGGCACTGTTACTTCATCAAGGCAAATGGTTTTATTGCAATCTTCACAAACAAAATGAACATGGTTATCATGATGATGACCGGCTTCGCAATTATCTTTACAAAGGGCGTATAAAATGGAATTATCAGTGGTAGGTATCAGATGAACGATTCCTTTATCAACAAAAGTTTGAAGGGTACGGTACACGGTTACTCGATCAAAATTTTCGCCAGTATTTTTTTCAATATCTGCATGAGCCAATGCACCATTGCTATTTAAAAAAAGTTCCAATATTTTTTTACGGCCTTCAGTTACACTAAGCTGGTTTTTTTTTAAAATATCGAGTAATCCTTCCATTGCAGTATTTTTAAATTCTCTTGTTATAATTTTATTTATAAATAATAAAATCAATATCCCTTCAATGCCCTATTCTGGTGTTTTTCTTTTAACAACCCTTTTATATCTTTTAATAATTTTTGCATCTCCTCTTCTTTCAATCCATCATAAATACCCCTTACATTAGTCTGCTTATCAAGTAGCGCAAATAATTGCGTATGTATAAACTGATCAGCAATATTTTGAGAAGAATCCGGTTTATTATTATCAATTAAATAACTATGACGAGCCATATCGTACAAAGCCGTTTTATTGCCAGTTACAAAAATCCAATTAGAATTATCCGGTACTTTTTTGCTGCCTGTAGCTGTGTCATAATCAATTTTAAAAGAGCCGTCGACGTTCGTTACCAATTTGCCATTCAGCATCTTTGCTTCATATTGTTTTAACAATGGCAAAGAATCTACTTCCGGCATACAGGTATGCGAAACAATCATAAAGTTGCTATCCGTTTTAAATGCATCATATACCCTGCGCATATTAGCATTCATCTTTGGGCAAATACCTTTACAGGTTGTAAAAAAAAACTCTGCCACATAAACTTTTCCATCTACATCTTTTTCTGTAACCGTTTTACCATTTTGATTGATAAATGAAAATGCCTGTACATTATTATTTATAATAGGAAGACTAGAGCGAGAAATATCAGTTTGAGTAAATACATAAATAAAATATCCGCCAAACAGCAAAATAAAAAACCCAAGATACCAAAGCCATTTTTTATTCATTTTATAATTTTTACAAAGTTACAGCCAAACTCATTGCCAACATAAAGCTGTTTACCTCATTTAATAATAATTAAAACTTGCAACCTTATTGCAAATATACTATCTTTGAAGGCTAATATGAACATAAAAATAAACTGGGATGCGATGGGTATTAGCACATCAATAGCTTGTGCCATTCACTGTGCTGTATTACCAATTATGGTGAGCTCTTTGCCCATATTAGGCATCAATATTATTCACAATTTGTTTTTTGAGTGGGGAATGATTACACTTGCTTTTATAGTTGGATCTTATTCCTTATTTCATGGGTATATAAAACACCATCGTTCTTTTATTCCTGTGCTTACTTTTTCCGTTGGATTTATTTTCCTAGTATTAAAACAGTTCTTCTCCCAATACGAATATTTATTTTTAATCATTGCAGTGGTTTTAATAATTTCAGCGCATTATTATAATTATCGTTTGTGTCATCAAAGCAAATGCTCCTCACCCCACCATCAACACTAACTGTAGTTTAAAAAAAGGTACACAATCGTTTTATTATAGTATTGTATTTTTAAAAAAGTGCCCTGTTTGTAAGTGTACAATATCATCTATTTTTATGTCTTAAATTGTTTTATTATGGCAAGGCTCATTATTATAGTTGTTACTTTATTTTTATCAATACCCATTGTGAATGCCCAGTTAAAAGACGAAGCAAGTATCCGCATTATTTTAGCAGAACAAACTAGCGAGTGGAACAAGGGAAACCTGGAGGCTTTTATGAAAGGGTATTGGAAGAGTGATTCATTGATGTTTATTGGTAAAAGCGGTATTACTTATGGCTGGCAAAAAGCGCTGGATAATTACAAAAAAGGTTACCCTGATACTGCCGCTATGGGCAAATTAAATTTTGACATAATTAAAGTAAAGCGTTTAGCTCCAGATTACTTTTTTGTAGTTGGTAAATGGTATTTAACAAGAAGTATCGGCGATATTGCCGGAGCATATACACTCCTTTTTCTTAAAATAGGAGATAAATGGGTTATTGTTAACGACCATAGTAGTTAACATAATAATACTGCAAATTACCATAATAAGACAAGTGTAATTTTATAAAATAAGCTTATAAATTTATGATTCAGCCTTCAGGTAAATAATAAATTTACTTCCCTTTCCAACTTCGCTTTCTACAATAATATTACCTTTTGCTGCATCTACAATTTTTTTAGCAAGGTAAAGTCCAATACCGTTACCTTCTCCACTTGGGTAAGGTTTAGTATTCATCTCAAATATTCTTTCAAAATTCTTTTTGGCTATACCGATGCCATTATCCTGAACCGATAAAACAATTTTATCGCCCTCTTTTCTAGTATGAACATTTATTACTGTCTTTTGTACCAAAGTATATTTAATACTGTTACTAATAAGAATATATAAAATACTTCTGAGATTTTTTTTTGAAAAGAGAATTTGCTTGACCTCAAAATCTCTATTGATGACTGCTTTGTCTAATTTAATTTTATCTTCAAGGCTCCATTCAATACTGTTTAATATCTCATCTAAATCAACTTTTTCTCTTGCCTTCATATCGTTTTCAATGGTGGCTATAGTGGCAATATCATTTATCAGGGCCCGGAATTTTTTAACGGAACTATTTATTATACTCAAAAATCTATTAAGCTCAGGATCTATCACTTTTACTTCATTCATTACACCAATACTAAGCTCAATATTAGCCAATGGCCCTAAAAGATTATGCGAAGTTGTATTCACAAAATTATCAAGATCGGCATTGATGCGTAACAAACTTTTATTCTTTTTATCAAGCTCTTGTTGCGTTCTTTTTAATGCGGTAATATCATTAAAAGTTATAATTGCACCGGGGCTTATATTGTCTGAATGTTGTATATATGGCATCGTCATTATCTGGTACCACTTGCCATTGTCCGTTTCAATCTCCTTTGTAATGATTCCTCCTTCGGCTATCACTTTCTTAATATCTTCTGTAATAGTTTCAAATTTAATATTGGTACTAATATTACTTAATGGCCTACCAATATCAGATGGCAACAGGTTAATTTGTTTAACTGTACCCGGCGAAAATTTCATCAGCAGCAAATCGTTGTTTACAAATAATTGACCATTAATGTTGCTTCTGAAATAATTGTTAAGATCATCATTAATTTCAAGCAGCTCTTTATTTTTTAATTGGTAATCAGTATTAATTGTATGCAGCTCTTCGTTTACAGATTGCATCTCTTCATTAGTACTTTGCATTTCTTCATTTGCTGAAAGCAGTTCCTCATTAAATGATTGCATATTCTCATAGGAAGCATCCACCTGTAAATAAGCAGTATGCAATTTTTGTTTTAATTCATTTAGCTCCTCTTCTAGATTAATGGTGTATTGATCAAGGTAATTTTTTTCATCAAAAAGTATAGCTTCATTTTGTAAAGTTATTGGCGGTTTATCTTCATTAAAAGTTACCATTAAAAATTGTAGCAATCCCTTTCTTTGTTTTATAGGAATTACAGAAAGATTCACAAAATATTTAATTTCGTTTATTTTAATTGGTATCCTATTTACAGTAACTTTTTTGTTTGTTTTTAATGCATTTGAACTTAGTGTATTAAAGGCTACAGCAAGTGGCCTTGGAAGTAACTCAGCTAAATTTAATTTAAAGTTTTTTTGAAGCAGGTATTTTGTTGTATCACCAAATGATTTAACAACTTGGTTGTTTTCATCCACACAAACTACCAGATAGTCCAGTTCGTTTACCAAGGTTTTATTTACTGCCTCCGTTAAACCATTTACTCCATTTGTAATTATCTCTTTTAGTGAAGAAATGGGAAAAGTTTGCTTCTTATCAATTAATACAGGTAATGAAAATGCATCAAAGCGCACAAACCTTTTAGTTTCAAGATTTTTATAAATTTTCCATTTTTTATTTACAATTTCAAGATTATGAATTATTGACAAAGGATTTTCGCTGGAACCTAAAAATAAATACCCTTCCATTTTAAGACCGAACAAGAGCAGTAAAAATATTTTTTTCTGCAATGCCGGGGTCATGTAAATAAGCAGGTTACGACAACTGATTAAATGCATATTGCAATAGGGTGGATTTTTTATCAGGTCGTGCTGCGCAAAAATTACCATCTTTCGTATCTCCTGTATTACCCTGTAATTATTGCCTTCCTTAATAAAATATTTTTCAAGTCGCTTAGGTGTTACATCTTTTGCTATAGTTAAATTATAAATTCCTTTGCTTGCAAATAGCAACGCGACATTATCAATATCAGTAGCAAAAATCTTTACTACTGTACCTTTATATTTATCTGTTAATTGCTCAAATAAAAGTATAGCCAGCGAAAATGCCTCTTCTCCTGTTGCACAACCTGTTACCCACATTTTTAATTCTTCATCCGGTGCTAGATTTTTGAGAATACCGGGGATTGTATTTTTTTCAATAAAATCAAATGCATCCTTATTTCTGAAAAATGAGGTAACACTAATAAGGAAATCCTGAGTAAGTGTTTCTATTTCATGGGGCGTAACTTTTAAAAAATCAATATAATTGACTAGCCCAATGAAATTATTATAAGTTGCTCTTCTTTTGATTCTTCTTAAAATGGTTGATTGTTTATAATCCGAAAAATCGTGTGGCGACTGTTCTTTAATTAAATTAATAATGGTGGCAACATTTTTTTCATCATCTTCTTTATCTAATAATAATTGGCTTCCGTGATTTACATATTCATCAATAGTGGCTGGCATTGCTTCAGGTTCCAGTACAAAATCTACCAGGCCGGTGGCTATAGCATAGGAAGGCATACTCCCAAACTCAGTAGTTTCTGGATTACGTGCCATTACCATTCCACCAGCTTTTTTTATCGCTTTAACTCCTTCTGTACCATCAGATCCTAATCCGGAAAGAATTACTCCAATTGCCATTTTACCACTATTTGCTGCCAGTGAATTAAAAAATTCATTTATAGTAAGATTAGGTCCTTTTCGTTTTTCTTTATCCGTTAAAAAAAATTTATTATCCACTATCGTCATGAATTTATCATTTGGGATAAGGTACACTTCATTACTTTGAACAGTCATTTTATTTTCAACTTCTTTAACAAGCAGCTTACTATGGCTTGCCAGTAATTCCACCATCCTGCTTTTAAAGTCGGGTGATAAATGCTGCACAATTACATACGAAACTCCATCTAATGGAGTGTGATCAAAAAAAGAGTTAATCTCTTCCATCCCACCAGCAGAGGCACCAATTGCAATAATATGGTGTGGTACTTTTGTTAACATTAAATTTGTTTTAAAATGGAGTAAAGAGAAGTTAGGTAATAATACCTGCGTAAAGCTAATTCTATTTAATTAAAAATTTGTGCCCAATAGCAAGCACCACTGCGCATTTTAACTTATTTTATCACCGCATATTATAGCCAATCAAATAATTATAAGTACAAAACCAAAATGAATTTATTTACAGCTATAGTTTTTTGTAATCTTATTTATTGATTACCACATCAGCAGTTTTTTACTCGCCAATTTCTTTCCAGCCTTTCCATTTTTTTTTGAAATAATAAATAAGTGCTACAAAACTTACAATGAACCATATATAAAAAATAAAATTGCCAATAGAAGGCTGGTGTTCAAAAAAGGCAAAGTTAAAATAAATCCCAAAACTCATATTAACCAGTAACCAAACCATACTCATCGAAATGGTTTGCAATATGCGGACTAAAAATTCTCTTATATCAGGTTCCATCTTATTAAAATAGCTTATTAATAAAGTTCGTGTTTTAGTTGGTGATTAAAAAAATTTGTACAAACTATTTAATGAGCAACTTTTTAAACGCTGCACTATCCCCGTTAAACACATTAAAATCAACGTAAGCATCAATACCATTTACCAGTCCGGTTTCATTGTGTTGCCAAAAAATCCAGTTGCGGCTAATATGTGGTTTATCTTTTACCAAATAATGTGCTACCCATAAAGGGTAATGATCAAACTTATCTCCTAAAAATTTTTTATAAAAAAATGCATTTGTATAAATAATGGGTTTTACATGATAGTGTGCTTCTACTAACAACAGCCATTCCTGTACACCCAATTGTAATTTCGGAAGGCTTGTACTATTTATATGTTCAACATCTAATACCGGCGGTAAATCTCCGCTATCAAGGGTTACGGTTTCAATAAAATTTTGTGCCTGAGCCCTGCCGCTTTTTGAAGGAATAAAAAAATGATATGCGCCTCTTGTTATCTCTGCCTTTTTTACTGCTGCCCAATTTTTTTTAAATTGTTCATCTACATTTTGAACACCTTCTGTAGCTTTTATAAATCCAAACCCAATTTTTATATTTTTAATCTGCATAACCTTAACATCTTCCCAATTAATAAAAGACTGATGACGACTAACATCAATGCCATGTATAGTATAGTTTACCGGCATATCAATTCCAAAACCTGGATAACGTACAAATTTTGGCTTATTTAAAAAATAAAGGCTATAATAAGTTGCTGCTGCTATTGCTGATAATGCAATGATGATGATAATTATTTTTTTTTCTGGATTTTTCTTTTTTCTTTTTGCCACGATTAATTTAATACTATGCAAAAATGCATAAAAGTAGTAACACTATCGGTTTTATTAGTATCGTTGTAGTTGTTAAGATATTGAATTAAACATTTTTTAACTTTGTGAATTTAAATAAATCTAAAGAAATTAGGAGTATAAAAATCAATACTCTTTATAAATCTGCCTATTTATTTATCATTATAATTATAGCAATTGAATTAGCAAATGCAGAAAATATTTTTTATCACAAACCAAGGTAGATTCATGAAAGCTTCTTTTAATAAATTTTATTGAACTGAATATAATCTTTCATAATTATCAAAATTTTGTTAACGTAAATTTTTGCCTTATTAAAAATTTTAATTGCGAATCATTTTATACTGCAAAAGATGAAGAGATGCATGGCGTAGCAAATTAGTTTCGATAGGTATTATTAAACATTTTTTTAAAAAGTACCGATATACTGCTGCTGCTTTTTTCATTTAAATAAACTTCTGATGAACTAACTTTGCTAAATGCCTAAAATCAATTGGAACGATACAGTTAACCTGGCGAGCAAAATTACTTTTAGAAGATTTTGGAATGGTATTAAAGTACTTTGTAGTTTTTATACAAGCAGGTTATTAGGCAAAGCGGTACAATGGGGATACCCAGTATCTATTTCTTTTGAACCTACCACCAGTTGCAATCTTCGTTGCCCGGAATGCCCGAGTGGATTAAGAGCTTTTACAAGGCCAACGGGTATGTTGCAAAAAGATTTTTTTACCAGAACCATTGATGAAATTCATAAGGAATTATTATACCTCATTTTTTACTTTCAGGGCGAACCTTATCTAAATCCTGATTTTTTAGACATGGTAAAATATGCGAGCAGTAAAGGTATTTATACTGCTACATCTACCAATGCCCATTACCTTACAGACGCTGCCGCTAAAAAAACTATTGAAAGTGGTTTAGACAGGCTCATTATTTCTATAGATGGAACTACGCAGGATGTTTACCAACAATATCGCGTTGGCGGCAGTATTGATAAGGTTATCGAAGGAGCAAAAAAAGTTGTAAAGTGGAAAAAGGAACTGAATAGCAAAACTCCTTTTATATTTTTTCAGTTTTTAGTGGTGAAGCCCAATGAGCACCAGATTGAAGCCATTAAAAAAATGGCAAAAGAAATTGGAGTGGATGAAGTGCGGTTTAAAACTGCCCAGGTGTACAACTTTAAAACAGATCCTAATAATCTTATACCTACTATTGATAAATTTAGCAGGTATAAAAAAAATACAGATGGCAGTTATACTCCTAAAAATAAATTAGCCAACCGGTGCTGGAAAATGCAACATGCCAACGTAATAACGTGGGATGGTTTGGTAGTACCCTGCTGCTTTGATAAAGATGCCATGCACCATTTGGGTAATTTAAAAAATCAATCTTTCAAACAAATATGGAACAATGATAACTACAAACAGTTTCGCAGTCAATTAACAAATAGCCGCAAAAATATTGACATATGTGCCAATTGCAGTGAAGGTGCTTCTGTTTGGAAAGACTGATTATTATAAAACTATAATTATAATATATTGCATAACATATTTCATTATAGTTTAATAATAATTGTAATGGCTTGTATTCTGCTTAATTTAAAATATGCCAAACAGTACGTTTAACAACAGGTTACGTCAAATCATTTTGATTTGCATAATAATTTTTCTCACAATATTATTTGTGATGCAATTAAGTATTTTTTTACCTGGCTTATTAGGCGGTATCACACTATATATTCTTAGCCGTAAATGGTATCAAAACCTAACACTGCAAAAAAAATCGAATAAAGTCCTTACCGCACTTTTATTCATATTGTGTTCCCTTGTAATTATAGCCATTCCTGTTTATTTTTCTATTAGAATGATAACACCCAAAATTAATGCATTAATAAATAGCCAGCATGAAGTACTACAGGGCTTACAAATTTTTTCTGATAAAGTAGAAAATTCCTTTGGTTTTAAATTACTATCAGATGAAAATACCAAATCGATTGCCACCAAAATATCTTCCTTTATTCCAGGATTGCTTAATAGCACAGCGAACGTATTAACCAATCTGCTCATGATGTTTTTTTTATTATATTATTTATTGATTAATGGTATTGCAATTGAAAAATATTTAAATAAAATTATTCCCCTAAGGCCTGAAAATATAAATAAGCTTGCCAATGAAACCATTTTAATGATCAGGGCAAATGCAATAGGCATACCCATTATTTGTATTGTACAGGGTATATTTGCTTCAATCGGTTATTTAATATTTGGGATTAAAGAATGGGGCATGTGGGGATTTGTAACGGGTGTATTTGCATTTTTTCCAATAGTAGGCACTATGATAATTTGGGTACCGCTCGTAATATTTCTTTATTCAACAGGTCAAAACTTTACTGCAACATGGCTAACACTTTACAGCATTATAATAACAGGCAATGTTGATTATATTACCCGATTAGGTTTATTAAAAAAAATGGGTAATGTACACCCAATGATAACAGTTTTAGGCGTTATAGTTGGTTTAAAAATATTTGGGTTTATGGGATTAATATTTGGCCCATTGCTGATAAGCTATTTTATTATACTAATAAAAATATACCTCAACGAATTTACCACCTCAGAAACCAATAAAGATTCAGCACCATGAGTATAGAAAAAGACATTAAGCAAAGCAGCTTTAGAAGTGAATACCAGAAGGCTATAGTTAATTTGATTTTTACATACAATTGGACTACCGAACAATTTAAACATTTATTTGAAGGAGAAGACCTAACGATGCAGCAGTTTAACATATTGCGAATTTTAAGAGGCAGCGAAACTCCTTTATCAACTTTACAGATAAGGGAACGTATGCTTGATAGAATGAGTGATACCAGCCGAATTGTAGACAGGCTAATTTTGAAAGGATTAGTAAAAAAGCTCCCCTGTAAAACTGACAAGCGCCTTGTTGACATAACCATTACATCACAAGGGTTAAAAATATTGGATAAATTAGATTTGCATGAAGATAAAATGGAAAATATTTTAAAATCACTCACAGAAGATGAAGTCATCACTTTTAATAAATTATTAGATAAAATCCGTCAATCCAATTAATAGCTACAATGCACAATAAAATTTTGGCCTTTTTTTTTATAGGAAGTATTTTTTTTATAACAAAGGGAAACGCTCAAACTACACCGGAATTTCGAGGAGTTTGGGTTGCTACAGTAGATAATATTGACTGGCCTTCAGCCGGAAATTTTAACAGCGATTCACAAAAAGTTGAGTTTATCAAACTACTCGACATGCACCAAAGAAATGGTTTTAATGCGATGATTGTTCAGGTTCGTCCTGCTGCAGATGCTTTTTACCCTTCACAATTTGAACCTTGGAGCGAATGGCTAACTGGTAAACAAGGTCAACCACCAATTCCATATTATGATCCACTGGAGTTTATGATAACAGAAACACATAAACGAGGCATGGTCTTTCATGCATGGATGAACCCGTATAGGGCTGAATTTAACCTTGGTGTATCTTCCATAGCGGCAACCCATATTACCAAATTGCACCCCGAGTGGTTTTTAACCTATGGTGATAAAAAATATTTTGACCCCGGCAATAAATCGGTACAACAATATGTAGCCAATATTGTTAAAGATGTAGTAAGCAGGTATGCTGTAGATGCAATACATTTTGATGATTATTTTTATCCTTATCGTATCACAGGCAAAGAGTTTCAGGATAATGACAGTTACATGAAATATGGTAGTGGTTTAAAAAAAGACGACTGGCGAAGAAGTAATACCGATTCAATCATTGCCTTACTCAGCAGGGTTATTAAGGCTTCAAATAAAAACTGTCAGTTTGGTATCAGCCCTTTTGGCATTTGGCGCAATGTAGAACGTGACGCCATAAACGGAAGCAATACCAATGGAGGTGCAAGCAATTATGATGACTTATATGCCAATATTTTATTGTGGTTACAAAACGGTTGGATTGATTATGTAGCACCACAGTTATACTGGGAATTTAGCCATCGCACAGCGCCATATAATGTATTATTAAACTGGTGGAACAATCATACGTATGGCAGACATTGCTATATTGGCCTTGGCATTTATAAAGCAAATACCAATAAAGCATGGAAAGATCCAACACAGCTTACAAAGCAAATTGAAGCCTTACGTAGCAAACCTAATATTCAGGGAATGATATTTTTTAGCAGTAAAAGTTTTGAAAATAACCCCAATGGCTGGAGTGATAGCTTACGGCTTCATTATTTTAAAAACCCATCCACATTACCTGAAATGGAATGGTTAAAATAATTATTTAGCTATATTTTTCATACGCTTTACAAAAGTTTATCCCTGCATACGTATTGATTGATTGTACATTTTTTAAATAATACGACACTTATTTTGGGTGTTTGCACACATCGTTTTTCTCTACCTTTGCAGTGCACATTTAATTTATTGTTAAATACTAAATTTATTATATGCCCGGTTTTGAATTTTTTGGTGCAGAAGAACGTAAAGAAGTAAATGATGTTTTGGAAACAGGAATCCTTATGCGGTATGGGTTTGATGGTGCACGCAAAGGCATCTGGAAAGCAAAAGAATTAGAAGAATCTATTTGCAATACCTTTGGATGTAAACATGCACAGTTGGTAAGCAGCGGCACCGCTGCATTAACAGCAGCTATGAGTGCTTTGGGCATTGGTTATGGCGATGAAATAATTGTGCCGGCCTTTACATTTGTCGCAAGTTTTGAAGCGGTTCTTTCTGTAGGAGCCATACCTGTTTTGGTTGATGTAGATGACACCCTAACCTTAAATCCTGAAGCTGTAAGGAATGCAATTACATCCAAAACAAAATGCGTAATGCCAGTGCATATGTGTGGTAGCATGGCAGATATGGATGCACTCGTGGCCATTTGTAAAGAACACAACCTTATTTTATTGGAAGACGCCTGCCAGAGTATTGGTGGTACTTACAAAGGAAAAAAATTAGGTACTATCGGAGATGCAGGTACTTTTAGTTTTGATTTTGTAAAGATGATAACTTGTGCAGAAGGCGGTGTAGTAATGTCAAATCGGGAAGATGTATACATAAATACAGATGGTTATAGCGATCATGGACATGACCATAAAGGAGGCTTAGACAGAGGCGCTGATCTTCATCCTTTTATTGGCTACAATTTTCGTATCAGCGAATTACATGCTGCGGTAGGCTTGGCTCAAATAAAAAAGCTGGATACTTTTTTAACTATACAACGTAACAATAATAAGATGCTTCGGCAAATTTTAGCAACTATACCTGAAATCTCTTTTAGAAGGGTTCCTGATGAGGCTGGTGACAGTTGCAGTTTTTTAAGCTGGTTTTTACCTACCGAAGCCATTACCAAAGCAGTAGTTGCCGAATTAAAAGAACAAGGCATTTTAGCGGGTAACTTTTACTGGTTTGTAAATAACTGGCATTACATCAGCCAATGGGAACACCTTAAAAATGGCGTTACGCTAAATCATTTACATCCTGATTTAAAGGCGGCTGTTATGCATCATGCCAATAAAGATTTTAGCGCCAGTGATGCAATTATGGGACGTTGTGTTTCTACAGCCATTAGTTTATTGTGGACACCCGAACAAATTAAAGCAAAAGGAGAACAAATGGTAAACGTGATTAATAAAGTATTGAAGGCACAGGAGGTAACGGCCTGAAATAAATAATAAGTAGCTAAAAAGGTATCTACTGCATTGTAGGTACCTTTTTTAATTTAGTAATTTTTACGCTTTCCTTCCAACCGATCACAGTCTTCAATGCTGCCCATTCTAAATTTAAAAGGAATTTTAGCAATTTTTTCAAACTTTATTTCTTGTTTACAAAAAAATCCTAATTGTATTGCATAATAATTGGGAGATAAAACTGGCGTTGGATTTATCATTTTTATCATATTTTTATTTATCAGAAGTATTGCTGATGTTGGATTTGCAGGGGTTTGCAGCTGAATTAAAATATCCTTTTGCAGCTGCAGTTTTTGAGAAAAAATTTTCGGAGCAGCAAAAATCATGCAGAAAAATAAAATTTTAAATTTTTTATACACTTTTCAAGTTTCAATATTTGTAAATTTACGACTTTATTAGACCAGCAGTTTGATATATTTTACAATTTTACACCGTTGCTAACATCCAATACCAGTAATTAACTTAAATGATGCTACGCTTCAATTAAAGTTCCCACTGGTATAAAAATACAATTGGATACACAAGGACGCTGAGCAAAGAAATTTTGCTTGAATAAAAAAAGGAAGTTTCTAAATACAGTTTATTTTGAAATGATATTTAAAACAACTGCTGATAGAAATATTTATTATTTACGAAAAACTCATCAATCACTTTAAGAGATTGAAACAAAAAGTATGGCATTAAGTCAGGGATTATACCAACGGCAATTACAAAAATTATCACCCCAACAAATTCAGTTAATGAAATTGTTGCAAGTTCCAACCGCCTTGCTGGAAGAGCGGATTAAAGAAGAGCTTGAAGAAAATCCTGCATTGGAAACAGGTGAAGAAGAAGAAGCGGAAGAATTTGAAAATGATGTTACCGAAGAATTTGAAACAACGACAGATGATTTTGAACCAGATGGTAGCCAAGACGAATACGAAAGCATTGACATAAGCGATTATGTGCAGGATGGTGATGATGATATTGCTGATTATAAAATGCGGGACGAAAATTACCCCGAACAAGATGATAGCAAAGTAGTTCCACATAAAGTAGAAACCGGATTTAATGAATTGATGCTGGAACAACTAGGACAACTTAGTTTAGATGAACACAAGCAAAGCGTAGCAGAGCAAATTATTGGTAACCTTGATGATGACGGTTATTTACGCAGAGATATTAGTGCAATTGTAGATGACCTTGCATTCAGGCAAAATATTATTACAGATGAAGAAGAAATCAGTCAACTGGTTTTACAAATTCAGCAGTTCGACCCTCCGGGCGTTTGCGCCAGAAACCTTCAGGAATGTTTGTTGATACAGCTAGAAAGAAACGTACACCATGGCAAACATATAGAAATGGCAATTAAAGTACTTGATAAGTATTTTGAAGAGTTCACGAAAAAACATTATGAAAAAATTCAACGGGGATTAAGCATTACCGATGACCAGTTAAGAGAAATTATTACCCAGATAATAAAGTTGAATCCCAAACCGGGTGGCAGTGTTGGTGAAATAAGTAAAGGGGAAGGATATGTGATACCAGATTTTTTTATCATAAACAATGCGGGGAAATTAGAACTTACACTCAATAGTAGAAATGCACCTGACCTGCGTATAAGTGAAGGTTACCGGGACATGCTGAAGGATTATGATAAAGGTACTAAAAAAGATAAACGCCAAAAAGAAGCGGTACTTTTTATTAAACAAAAAATTGATTCTGCTAAATGGTTTATTGATGCCATTAAACAAAGGCAACATACTTTACTAAGTTCTATGGAAGCTATTATGAACTACCAGTATGAGTTTTTTGTAACGGGAGATGAAACAGAATTAAGACCAATGATATTGAAGGATATTGCTGAAAAAACCAACTTAGATATCAGTACCATCAGCCGGGTTGCCAATAGTAAATTTGTGCAAACAGAATTTGGCACTTACAGATTAAAGTTCTTTTTTAGTGAAAGTTTACAAACGGACAGTGGCGAAGAAGTGAGCACAAGAGAAGTAAAAAAAATACTTAGTAATTTAATAGAAGGCGAAAGCAAAAAACGCCCGCTAAGCGATGAAAGACTCACAGAATTGTTACAGGAAAAAGGCTATAATATTGCCAGAAGAACTGTTGCTAAATACAGAGAACAATTAAATGTACCGGTGGCAAGGTTAAGAAAACAGTTATAAATTTCTCTTTTTTAAGAATTAAAAAGCAATTAATGTTGAATAGTGAATTTTCAATTGCAAATAATCCCGAAGCATCCGTAAAAAGCTGGCAACCTGCTTTGGTACGTTTTTTTGCACATGCACTTTCTTATATTTTTCATCCGTTGTTTATCCCTTTTTATATAAGCTGGTTTATCACATTTATACATCCGTCTTATTTTTCCGGTTTTAGCGATGCCGGTAAAAAAAGAGTAATGATAATGATTACCATAAACGCCATTGCATTTCCATTTATAACAGTTGTATTATTAAAAGCATTAGGCTTTATTGATTCCTTTTTTTTACGAACACAAAGAGATCGAATTATTCCCTATATAGCATCCATGACCTTTTTCTTTTGGGCACAATATGCTTTAAGAGAACAATCTGAAATACCGAGGATACTGGTAGCCTTTATGTTTGGTGTTTTTATTTCTTCCGCCGCAGCGTTAATTGCAAATATTTATTTTAAAATATCCATGCACGCCATTGGTATGGGTGGTTTTATAGGTATTTTTTTTGCAATAATGCAGCAAAATACCATGCTGATGACTTGGCCATTAAGTACAGCTTTATTAATTGCCGGGCTAGTTTGCACCGCCCGTTTAATAGTTAGCAATCATACCCCAAAAGAAATTTATAGTGGATTGTTGGTTGGCTTTATTTGCCAATTGATAGGTGCCGCTATTCAGTTATAAAAATGAAGAGGCCCCGTCCAATACCGAGGCCATCTTTCTGCTGTCGTGCCTAACAATAAAAGGTAAACTGTAGATTTTTCAACCTTAGTTATCAAGAATTTAAAACTGAATATTTTGATTAATGTAATAAAATAGATATGCATTACAATTGTTGTATCAAACGGTCATCATTCAACACCCAAACGAGTATATTTTTATCATAATACTGTTAAATGACTTAAATTAATAACTGGAATATTTATATTGGTAACGGATAAGCACTTCAGCAAAGAAGCTGCGTATAAAAGAGGTTTCAATAGTTAGTGGTTTTTCAGGTTAACAATCAATTGATTGCTTGGTTTCAATATATAAATCGTTAAAACAAAAACTTTATTGTAGGTACAATAAAAAAAAGAGAACCCATTCTAGGTTGTTTTTCTTATCTTAACAGCAATTCAAAACGATTACTACGATTGCATGCCTGTTCAGGTAACCAAATAATTATTTTTATTCATGCACTTAACACCCAGAGAATCAGAAAAACTATTACTTTTTTTAGCTGGTGAATTAGCTGAAAAAAGAAAAGCAAGAGGCTTAAAACTTAATTATCCTGAAGCCATCGCACTTATCAGCAGTAATTTACAGGAAGCCGCACGAGATGGTAAAACAGTTGCAGAACTAATGCATTATGGCTCCACAATTTTATCAAGCGATGATGTGATGGAGGGCATTCCTGAAATGATACAGGAGATACAGATAGAAGCTACTTTCCCCGATGGAACAAAGTTAGTAACGGTACATGATCCTATTAGGCCTGGCCGCTCCAATCGCTCACAGCAAGAGCCTTAAGAAAATACAATTTAAATTCGTAAAACAGGTTTACTATTTGTCAGCAATAATATTTGATGTCTTTAAATAAATTAATATTCATTAATCAATAAACTTCCAATAATTTCCACGGTGGGGATAAAGTAAAAAAAAATTTATGATACCAGGTGAATATATTTTAGCCCAGGGCGAAATTGAATGTAATGTCGGCAGAAATACTCAAAAAATTGTAGTTGTAAATACAGGCGACAGACCCGTGCAGGTAGGTTCTCATTTTCATTTTTTTGAAGTAAATAAACAAATGGAATTTAACCGGGAAAAAGCATTTGGCATGCGGCTAAATATCGCCGCAGGAACAGCTGTTCGTTTTGAACCAGGCGAAGAAAAAGAAGTTGAGCTGGTAACCTTTGGAGGAAACAAAAAAATAGTTGGTTTTAATAATTTAGTTGATGGCGAAACTGTTTCAGCAATAAGCAAAATAAATGCAGTTGAAAAGGCAACAACGCATCATTTTAAAAATAACACGGATGAGTTTACAAATTAACAGAAGAAAGTATGCCAACATGTACGGCCCAACTACAGGTGATAAAATAAGGTTGGGTGATACCGCATTATTGATTGAAATAGAAAAAGATTTTACCTTTTATGGGGATGAAGCTAAATTTGGAGGCGGTAAAACAGTAAGAGATGGAATGGCGCAATCGGCTACTGCTACACGCAGTGAAGGCGTGTTGGATTTTGTTATAACAAGTGTAATGATCATTGACCATTGGGGCATTGTAAAAGCAGACATTGGCATAAAAGATGGAAAGATTGTTGGCGTTGGTAAAGCAGGAAATCCTGACACGATGGAGGGCATCACACCCAATATGATTATTGGTGCAAGTACCGAAATACACGGTGGTGCAGGCTTAATAGCAACAGCCGGTGGCATTGATACACATATTCATTTTATTTGTCCGCAACAAATTGATTATGCATTGTTCAGCGGCATCACAACCATGATTGGTGGTGGCACCGGTCCTGCAGATGGCACCAACGCTACCACGGTTACTCCAGGTGCCTGGAATATTAAAAAAATGCTGGAAGGTGCCGAAGCTTTCCCAATGAACCTTGGTTTTTTTGGTAAAGGAAATTGTGCCTCTCTTACACCTTTAGCAGAACAGATTGAAGCTGGTGCGCTGGGTTTAAAAATTCACGAAGACTGGGGCAGCACTACTGCCGTTATTAATGCGGCTTTACAAATTGCTGATAAATACGATGTACAGGTTGCTATTCATACCGATACATTAAACGAAGGTGGGTTTTTAGAAGATACCATTAATGCAATTAACGGCAGGGTTATCCATACTTTTCATACCGAAGGCGCTGGTGGTGGCCATGCGCCCGATATCATCAAAGCAGCGATGTACCCAAATGTGTTGCCTTCTTCAACAAACCCAACTCGTCCTTACACCATCAATACGATTGATGAACATTTGGACATGTTGATGGTTTGTCATCACCTGGATAAAAATGTGCCGGAAGATGTGGCTTTTGCCGATAGCCGCATAAGACCGGAAACAATTGCTGCAGAAGATATTTTACATGATATGGGCGTATTTAGTATGATGAGCAGTGATAGCCAGGCAATGGGAAGGGTTGCAGAAGTTATCACCCGTACCTGGCAGACGGCTCATAAAATGAAAGTGCAAAGAGGTGCATTGGCTGAAGATGAAAAAAATAACAATGATAATTTCAGGGTTAAAAGATTTATTGCCAAGTACACGATTAACCCTGCAATAACACATGGCATTTCTGAATATGTTGGTTCGATAGAGCCCAAAAAACTGGCGGATATTGTTTTGTGGAAACCGGCTTTATTTGGTGCTAAACCCGAAATGGTTATAAAAGGTGGAATGATCATTGCAGCAAAAATGGGCGACCCTAATGCATCTATTCCAACACCGCAGCCTGTAATTTACAGGTATATGTTTGGAGCTTATGGAAAAGCATTGCATGCAACCTGTGCTACGTTTGTATCAAAACTAAGTTTGGAAAAAAATGTTGTTCAGGCATACGGTTTACAAAAAATGGTGTTGCCGGTAAAAAACTGTCGTTCTATTTCTAAAAAAGATTTGATACACAATGATGCTACACCTTTGATTGAAGTAAACCCTGAAAATTACGAAGTAAAAGTAGATGGGATTGTAATAACATGTGAGCCTTTAGCGGAGCTTCCATTAACCCAACGTTATTTTTTATTTTGATATAGGTTAAAGAAAAAAATAGAATAATAATTACATGCATGTAAAAGAGAAAATAGGAAACCTGGAATTATTTGCTATAAATAATAGAAACATTGATTATGTTTTGCTGGATTGGTATGAAACAAATAAACGAATTCTGCACAAAAAAACTTTATGGGGTAGAGAAATAGTCATGAAGTTTTTAAATGAAAATCCCAAACTTAGCGTAGGTGATATCATTTATGAAGATGATTTTAGTTTAATTGCAGTTGATATAAAAGAATGTGATGCCATCGTAATTCGTCCACGATCGATGTATGAAATGGCAGCTATTTGTTATGAAATTGGAAATAAACATTTGCCCTTATTTTACCAGGAAGAAGAAATTTTAGTAGCTTATGAAGCCCCCTTGTTTAAATTACTCTTTTCGGCAGGTTATGCAATAACACAGGCAAAAAGAAAATTGACAAATCCGTTAAAAACAACCGTATCGCCACACGGAAACAGCAGTACTTTATTGTCAAGGATCATGAAACTAACAACAGATCCTGAATGAATACAACCCTTTTAAGTTTATTACAGCTTACTGACCCAACGTTGCCCATTGGCGGCTATGCCCATTCAGCAGGATTAGAAACCTATGTTCAACAAGGAATTGTAAATACTGTAAGTAGTGCAAAAAGCTTTGTAGCGGAAATGCTTACATGTAATTTACAATATACAGATGCTGCTTTTGTATCGCTGGCTTATGATGCTGCACAACAACAGGATTATAAAAAAATAGTATCGCTTGATGTTGAATGTTCTGCAGTAAAACTACCTGCTGAAATGAGGCAGGCCAGCCAAAAATTAGGCATTCGTTTGATAAAAATATTTCAGCCTGTTTGTAAAAATGAAATAGCGGATGACTATAGAAAAGCCATTCTATTAAAGCAAGTAGCGGGGCATTATTGTATTGCATTTGGTTTATATGCAGCTGCGCTTGGCATTGATAAAAAAGATGCTTTATGTGGATTTTATTATAATGCCGCAGTTGGGTTTGTAACCAATTGTGTTAAACTAATTCCTTTGGGTCAGCAAAATGGGCAGGAGTTATTATTTTCGTTACAGCCATTGATACAACAATTGGTAGAAAATACCATGGCACCGGATGAAGATATGATTGGATTGTGTTGCACAGGTTTTGATATTAGTTGTATGCAACATGAGGAATTGTACTCAAGGTTATATATGTCGTGAGCTGGTTTAAATTTAAAAGAAGTTTTACAAAGCTGAAAATGTAAAAGAGTGCGACGCAACAGTGTTACATTGAAATACAAATGCTGGTTCAAAAAATTAAAAAATGATTGAAAGAAATTATATAAAAATTGGTGTAGGCGGGCCAGTTGGCTCCGGTAAAACAGCATTGATAGAAAGGCTAAGCAGAGCCATGAGCAAGGATTACAGCCTAGCAGTAATTACCAATGATATTTACACCAAGGAAGATGCAGAGTTTTTAACACAAAATAGTTTGCTGCCTGCAGAAAGAATTATTGGTGTAGAAACGGGTGGCTGCCCACACACCGCTATCAGAGAAGATGCTAGTATGAACCTGGAAGCAGTGGAAGAAATGGCGAACCGTATTCCCGATGTGCAAATTATTTTTATTGAAAGTGGGGGTGATAATTTGTCGGCTACTTTTAGTCCTGACCTTGCGGATGTTACCATTTTTGTAATCGATGTGGCAGAAGGTGATAAAATTCCCCGAAAGGGCGGCCCTGGTATTACAAGAAGTGATTTACTGGTGATTAACAAAATTGATTTGGCTCCTTATGTAAATGCTGACTTAAATGTTATGGAAAGAGATGCTCGTAAAATGCGCAACGGCCATCCTTTTATTTTTACTAACCTAATGAACTTGCAGGGGCTGGAAAGCGTAGTTGGCTGGATAAAAAAATATGCGTTGCTTGAAAGCATTGAAGAACCTATTTTGTGGAGATGATTGCAACCTTACACATACAAACTGCCCAAGCAAATGAGGTAACTTATTTAAAAAAATGTTACTGCACCACTCCATTTAAAGTGGCCAATATTACAGAAGATAAAAAAGATCCTACACTACGATTAATGCTCATGAGCTCATCACCAGGTATTTTGGATGGCGATAAGTACAAGTTGAAAATTGATCTGGAAGAAAATTGTTCTCTGCAACTGTATACGCAATCCTATCAGCGTTTTTTTACCATGAAAGCGCAGGCAACGCAACAAATGGAAGTGAGCCTTGAAAAAAATGCAGCTTTCTGTTTTATACCACATCCGGCAGTACCACATAAATTATCAAACTTTACCGCACGTAATACTTTTTTTTTAGCAGATAATTGTAGTTTAATTTTTGGAGAAATATTAACCTGTGGCAGAAAACTAAATGGTGAGCTTTTTTTGTTTACCAAATACCACACTATTACTGAAATTTTCATTAATCATCATTTGATTATCAAAGAAAATTTATTGATGCAACCTGCCTTAATTAATGTAAATGCCATTGGGCAATTACAGGGCTATACGCACCAGGCAAGTTTAATTTATTTGGATGAAAAAGCAGATATAAAAATTTTAATGGCGAGGATTAAAGGGTTGCTTTCGTTTCAAAAAGATATTAGCATGGGTATTACTACTGCACCAGTTAATGGAATAATAGTGCGGTTACTTGGCCAAAATGCGGAACAACTATTTGATTGCCTAAAAATAATTGCGGGTTACCTGCCACAAAACAATCAGCTAAAACCAACTGCCTATGCAATCTGAAATGGAAATATTGATTGTTGCAGCTGTTTCTATTGCCACTCTGCACACAGTTACAGGGCCCGATCACTATTTACCTTTTATTGCTTTATCAAAATCAAGAGGCTGGTCATTTGCAAAAACGGTAGGGTGGACAATTGTTTGCGGCTGTGGTCATGTGTGGAGTTCCGTATTAATTGGGTTGGGAGGTGCTGCTATTGGCTGGAGTTTATCTAAAGTAAGTTGGATGGAAAATATCAGGGGCGGCATTGCAGGATGGGTAATGCTGGTATTTGGATTTGTTTATGGTTGCTGGGGTTTGTACAGGGCATATAAAAATAATCCACACAAACATTTCGACTTGCAGGATGATGGTGCCATTTATGTGTATGAACATAAACATGGCGCAGCAGTTGCACCGCAAGACAGGCATAAAGTAACACCCTGGGTTATGTTTATTATTTTTATTTTAGGCCCCTGCGAACCTATGATTCCGCTGCTATATTTTCCAGCAGCAAAAAACAGTTGGAGCGGCATGGTTATTCTTATAGCAATTTATACAATCGTAACTTTAATGACCATGGTAACAATGGTAACACTAGGTTACATGGGAATTGCTTTTGTAAAAACAGAAAAGCTAGAACGATACATGCATGCACTGGGAGGATTAACTCTTTTTATTTGTGGTGCCGGCATGTTGTTTTTAGGATGGTAATACCTGGTAAGTACAGAACGTAAGACAAGCTGCATAAAAAAGTGAGACTGACTGCAACTGTAATCTTTTTGAATACATAATGCTTGATTTTAATTGATAATAAATCCAATAACACAAGCCTTAATACATTATCAATTATCAACCAAATAATTATCAATTACCCACTCCCTATCTTTGAAGGCAGCTATTTTTTTACAAAATATTTATTCCTTGACGACAATCAAAATATTTTACCAAACCGTTATTATTTACCTGCGTACAAAAGTTAGCAGGATGCAATTTATTATGATAATTGCCACGATGGTTGGATTTGCTTCGGGTATGGTAGCCGTGTTATTAAAAACATTGGTACATTTTATTCAACACTGGATAGAACAAATTCCTGTAACAAAGTTTGCATATTTGTTATTTCCTGCAATTGGTTTGTTAATAACCGTTTTTATTGTTCAGCATTTTTTTAGTGGCCATATTGAAAAAGGAATCGCCATGGTGTTAAAAGCCATTGCCCGTAAATCTTCTTTCATTCCTTTAAATCACAGTTACCTCCATATCATTACCAGTTCAATTACTGTCGGGCTCGGCGGCTCGGTTGGTTTGGAAGCTCCGATTGTAGCAACCGGTTCGGCAGTTGGTTCCAATCTTGCCCGCATTACAGATTTAAATTATCAGGAACGAACATTATTAATTGCTTGTGGTGCAGCAGCAGGTATTTCAGCTGTTTTTAATGCACCCATTGCCGGGGTTATATTTGCCATTGAAATACTGCTTGCAGAAACAGTCGTTAGTTATTTTATTCCCCTTATTATTTCATCTGTGGTAGGTGCTTTGTGTTCAAAAATAATCTTACAGGAAGCCTCTCTTTTTAACTTTGTATTGAAACAAAGTTTTGATTACACCAATGTTCCTTTCTACGTTTTGCTGGGTATTTTGGCAGGCTTAATTTCGTTGTATTATGCCAAAACATTTAAGGCTGTTGAAAAAAAAGTGCATAATACCAAAATGAATATCTACGGTAAAGCACTTATCAGTGGAATAATGCTCATGGGAATTTATTTTCTGTTTCCTCCATTGTTTGGCGAAGGCTATAAAAGTGTTAAACTGGTTGCCAATGGTACGTTTACACATTTTGTAGATAATACAAATCTATTTTCGCTTTTAAATGAAAACTGGGGGCTTGTTGCTTTTACCGCTTGTATTGTTTTAATAAAACCCATTGCTGCAGCCATAACTATTGGTGGTGGTGGCAACGGTGGTAATTTTGCACCCTCCTTATTTACTGGTGCCTATCTTGGTTTTTTTTTCTCAAAACTAATCAACACTTCGCCATTGATAAAAATACCAGAAGGAAATTTTAGTTTGGTTGGAATGGCAGGTGTTTTAAGTGGTGTAATGTATTGTCCGCTTACCGCCATTTTCTTAATCGCTGAAATTACGAATGGGTATGAATTATTCATTCCATTAATGATCGTTTCTTCTATTTCATTTTTTATTGTAAAAAGTTATGAACCCTATTCAATGGAAACCAAAAAGCTAGCATTAGAAGGACAGATATTCACACAAAAAAAAGAAAAGAATATTTTAACTTCGATTGTACTGGAAGATATGCTTCAGGATACTTACCAGTGCATACAAATTGATAAAAAACTAAAAGATTTAATTGAATTGATAAAAAAAAGTGAAAAAAATATTTTTGCAGTCGTAGATGGAAAAGAAAGATTTACTGGAATTATTGAATTGAATGACATCAAACAAAAAATATTTCAACCCGACTTATTTGATAAAACTTCCATTAAATCTATGATGAAAAAGCCAGCTGCTATTTTATATACAGACCAAGATATGCATACAGTAATGGAAAAATTTGATGTTACTCAAAGCTGGTATCTTCCAGTATTAAACAAAAATAAAAAATTTATTGGCTTTATATCCAAAACAAAACTTTTTAATAAATATAGAGAAATTTTATCTTCGCAAGGAGATTTATATGAGGATAATTGATGGCTTAGTAATTAATCTTTCCAGTTATCTTCAATTGTAGAATTGACGTAAGAAACCGATTGTATACTCTCATCTATATAATCATTAGTTTTGGCAATACTATTACTGATCGTTTCCTTTAAATTATTCCATCCTTCACGCAGCTGTGTGCCTGTTTTTGCAATATTCTTTCTGGTTTTTGATCCTTTATGTGGTGCAAACAATATTCCTAAAATTGCACCAATTCCTACACCTACTAATAGATTTCTTTTAGCACTCATCAAAAGTAATTTTAATTATTAACTGTCTCAAATAACGATATTTAAAAGAAGAAGCCCGAATAGAAATACAGCCTCGTTTTTGTCCAATATCCTATGAAAAACCAATTAATATTATTAAATAATTATGCCAAATATTTTTAGCTGTAAAAACATAAAAAGTTGGGCAGCATTTTCCTCAATATTTACAAATTGATGTCTATTAAAATAATATTTGAGGAAATATTTCCATTTTATTTGAAATATGTTGCAAACATTTAAAGAGGAACTATTAAAATTGCCATGTTGATTTTATAGAAGCCTATACGACTTTACCATAAAGTATTAAAATAAAAAATGGGATACAAATTGTATCCCATTAATTTAAAAAGTAGTTTTTTACCTATCAATAATGCCATCTTACAAAAGCTTCTACAGCTGCATATTGCGTAAGGCCAAGTTGCGCATATAATTTAGCTGTATTGGAATTGCGCTCTTCTGCCCGTTGCCAAAATTCTCTATCATCTGCTCCCTGAAAAGGGATACTATCTTTTTGAGACTGGTGAATAAAAATACCATTTCGCTTTCTTACTACCTGATCAGGGCTTAACGGTATAGCCATTTCAATTTCAGTAATATCCCATTCCTGCCATGCGCCTTTGTATAGCCACAACCAGCAATTGTTTATCCACGGTGCTTTGGTGGCTTTTATTCTTTTTAATGCCTCAATTACCACATCAAAACATACTTTGTGTGTGCCGTGCGGATCAGCAAAATCACCTGCACAATATATTTGGTGGGGTTGAACTTCATTTAACAACTCCATTGTAATTAAAACATCTTCTTCTCCCATTGGCTTTTTATCGATGGTGCCGGTTTCGTAAAAAGGCAGGTTTTGAAAATGTATCTGGCTATCTGAAAGGCCTACATATTTGCACGTAGCTTTTGCTTCACATCTTCTTATTAAACCTTTAATGGCTCTTATTTCATCAGTATCTTTTTCGGTTGATTTTTTTGTTTTCAAGAATTCAATCGCATTATCAAGAATGGTTTTACTTTTTGTTTCATCAATATCAAACATATTTTCAAAACCAACAGCAAAATCAATAAATCTGGTTACAAATTCGTCTGTTACTGCAATGTTACCACTGGTCTGGTATGCAAGATGCATTTCATGCCCCTGTTCGTGCAGGCGTATAAAAGTACCTCCCATGCTAATGATATCATCATCGGGATGTGGTGAAAACAAGACTACTTTTTTAGGAAATGGTTCACTTCTTTCGGGATGATGCACTCTTTGTTCGGTAGGCTTTCCACCCGGCCATCCAGTAATACTATCTCTTAATAAGTAAAACACTTGTAGGTTTGTTTCGTACGCATCTCCCTTTTCTACCAGCAAATCACTTAATCCGTTATCATTGTAATCAATATTGGTGAGGCTTAATACAGGTTTTTTTAATTGCAACGACAAGTTAACAACTGCACGCTTAATCATGTTATTTGTCCACACACATTCACCGGTTAGCCAGGGTTTTTTAAACCTAGCCAATTCACTGGCACAACCTTCATCAATAACAAAGGTACAGTCGTCATGATTTTGTAATAACGACGCCGGTATTTCTTCTGTATCATCTTCCTCTACCGCTTTTTGTATTACGGGAGCTTTTGACTGACCCCATGCCATTAATATTATTTTCTTCGATTTTAAAATAGTACTGATTCCCATTGTTATCGCCATACGTGGCACCTGACTCATATTTCCAAATTCGTAGGCATTGGCAATACGAGTACTGTTATCTAAAGTAATCAATCTTGTTTTAGTGTAGATGCCGCTACCTGGTTCGTTAAACCCAATATGGCCATTGGTACCGATACCTAATATTTGCAGGTCGAGCCCGCCGGCATCTGCTATCTTTTTTTCGTAGGCTGCACAGTGCTCTTTCACTTTATCTTTTGGAATCATGCCGTCTGGTAAAAAATAATTATTAGGATCAATATCGGTTTGTTCAAATAAGTTTTTACGCATAAAGTAGTGATAACTTTGTAACGCATCCGCTTCCATTGGGTAATATTGATCAAGATTAAAAGTGACCACATTTTTAAAACTAAGCCCTTCATTTTTATGCATCCTTACCAACTCGGCATATAAAGATTTTGGCGACGAACCTGTTGCCAGCCCAATAATACATTTTTGCCCGGCGGCTTCTTTTTCCCTGATTAAATCTGCAATTACCTGCGCAACAAAAGTTGAACCTTCTGCAGAAGAGGGAAATATTTTTACTGCAATTTTTTCAAGAGAATCTGTAAAGTCGATTTTATGCTTCATATTTAATTTTTGTTAAATTAGTTTTGTAAATTGATTGTGTATTTAGGCAATCATCTTAAAAAAGAATAATATACAGGCCTTCAATTTACTTCTACCTATTGGGTGTAAAAGAAATTTTTAGGAAGGCATTGCCTGTAAAAATTATTACTAGTGCTAATAATTGTAAAGAATGCTATAAAAATACAGGCATTTGTCACATTAATATTTGATAAAGTAAAGTAATTTTTTTGATGAAAAAAAGACAAGGCTATTATTCAACTATAATATTCCCATCACAATCGATTGCACAGGAATATTATTTATAACTGGCTCCAATTTATTCAATAAGTAATTATTAAATCTACTTCACTCAGCACTATAAAAAGGGTTAGCATATTTAAGTAAAAGAAAGTTGCAATAAAAATTGAGATATAAAATTATTTTTTCAACCCTACTTCAATTTAATATTTTGTTATTCTTTAAAACAGATAAGGTGAATCATTTAGAAGGAAAAAATGAAATAAATCAGTATTAAAAAAATCACGCAAACGTTTGAATGCATTAAACCCGTTTTTTTGCAGCTACATAGAGTATATTGAAACCTGAAACAAAAAAATTTATGCAAACAACTACCCAAGCCGCCAACCGCTATGCCATTACAATCATAGGAATATTATTTTTTATTTTTGGATTTGTTACCTGGCTCAATAGTTCGCTTATCCCATTTTTAAAACTGGCATGCGAATTAACAAGTGATACACAAGCATTTTTTGTAACGTTTGCATTCTATATGGCTTACTTTTTCCTTGCCATTCCATCTTCGTTTATTTTAAAAAAAACAGGGTTTAAAAATGGCATGGCACTTGGCTTATTGGTTATGGCCGCAGGTTCACTGGTTTTTATACCAGCAGCCAACAGCAGAAGTTTTGGTTTATTTTTAAGCGGTTTATTTGTGCAAGGCATGGGACTGGCTATTTTGCAAACTGCTTCCAATCCTTACATTAGTATTATAGGCCCTATAGAAAGTGCTGCTACAAGAATCAGTATTCTGGGTATTTGTAATAAAGTAGCTGGTATACTTAGCCCTTTAATTGTGGGTGCTATGGTGTTAAAAAATGCCACAAGTATTGAGGAGCAGGTGAAACTAACCACAGATTTTGTTACCAAAGAAAATTTATTGAATGAACTTGCTGGCAGGGTAATAACACCCTATATTATAATGGCGATTATTTTAGTTTTACTCGCCATTATGTTACGCTTATCCAAATTACCGGAGATAAAAGAAACAGCTGAAACCGATGCTGCAAATAATTTATTAACGGGTAATAAAACAAGTGTGTTTCAATTTCCGAATTTAGTACTTGGTGTGCTTTGCTTATTTTTATATGTAGGTGTAGAGGTAATGGCTGGTGATGCAATTGGCACTTATGGCAAATCAATGGGTATGCCGCTTGATGAGACAAAATACTTTACCACTTTTACCTTGATTGCTATGCTAACAGGTTACATAATAGGCATTATTACCATACCAAAATATGTTACCCAACAAAAAGCATTATTGATATCTGCCATTACTGGTGTTGTGTTTACAAGCATGGTTTTTTTAACCGCAGGTTATACCGCTATTGTGTTTATTGCCTTACTAGGTTTATCCAATGCCTTAATGTGGCCAGCCATTTTTCCACTGGCGATTGCAGGTTTAGGAAAATTTACAAAAATTGGTGCTGCCTTACTTATAATGGGCATTGCAGGTGGTGCATTGTTACCCTTATTGTATGCAACTTTAAAAGATCCTAACGGATCAATTCAATTGTCAAATAAGTTATCATTTTTAATTTGTATGCTGCCCTGCTATTTGTATATTATTTATTATGCAACAAAAGGATATAAAAGAAAATAATAATTGGAGATAATTTTTGCAGGTATTTGTTTATTGCCCAAACAAATACCTGCTATTTTTTTGAATAAAAAATCAGTTTTTTTCAACTGAAAGTCCCTTTATAACCACTTGTTGGTATACCACTTCATCAATAGCTTTTTCACTTTTTGCAATTACAAGTGTAGCAACTGTATTGCCAATAAAATTAATCAGTGCCCTGCCTTCGCTCATAAACCTATCAACACCTATTAATAAGGCAAGCCCTTCTAATGGAATTACTTTTACTGCTGTAAGTGTAGATGCCAACACAATAAAGCCACTACCAGTAACCCCTGCAGCACCTTTACTGGTTAATAATAATATGCCAATAATGCTTAATTGCTGCCCCAGAGAAAGATCAACTTTAAAAACCTGTGCTAAAAATATAATGCTCATACTTAAATAAATGGTAGTGCCATCCAGGTTAAAACTATAACCAGTTGGAACCACTAAGCCCACCACTTCTTTATCAACACCGGCATCTTCCAGTTTTTTTATTAAAGAGGGTAAAGCAACCTCGCTGCTGCTGCTGCCCAGCACAATTAAAATTTCTTCTTTTATATATACAAGCAATTTCCACAAACTAAATTTATAATAACGAGCAATCAGGTTAAGCACAACAAAAATAAAAAGTAAGCCGGTTGCATAAAAAGTAAGCATCAGTTTACCTAGCATCGCAAGGCTTGCAAACCCAAATTTGCCAATAGTAAATGCCATACCACCAAACGCCCCAATCGGACTAAACCGCATAATAATTTTTAAAATGTTAAACAACACTTTATTAATCATTTCAAAATTTCGCAATAAAGGAGCTCCAGTTTTCCCCATCCATTTTAAGCCAATAGCAAATAAGATACTGAAGAAAAGTACTTGCAAAATATCTCCTTTAGCAAAGGAGTCAACAATATTAGAAGGAACAATATGTGCAAAAAATTCTCCCCATTTAAGGTCTTTTGCCTGAGAAGTGTATTGTGCAACTTTATCACTTTGGGTACTGCTATAATTAACGCCCACGCCAGGTTTTACCAGGTTGCCTACTATTAATCCAATTACGAGCGCAGCAGTGGTAACTATTTCAAAATAAAGAATGGCTTTACCGCCAATCCTTCCAGCCTTTTTTAATGCTCCTGCACCAGCAATACCGGCTACAATGGTAAAAAAGATGACTGGTGCAATCACCATTCGAATCATATTGATAAATGTTTCGCTGATGAGTTGCGCTGCAGAAGCAAAACCAGGAAAAAAGTAACCCACAACAATACCTGCTACAATACCAATAAGCACCTGTACATACAATACTTTTAAATATTTCACGCTTGCTTTTTAAGTTGTTTAAATTATAACTTTTTATTGATTAGCCGCTTTCTAATATATTTTGATTCGGTTATTTTTATTGTAAGAAAGTTATTGGCTAAATTGTATTTGCCTGAAACCATACTCTGCAAACTTTACATCGTACACTCTTCGTTTCTGTGAAGGGAAAATTAAAAATATTCTGCTTCTTTTGTACATTTAATAATGCAATCAAACACATTTCTTTTATATGGCGCCAATGGTTATACCGGCGAATTAATTGCCCGCTTTGCCAACAAATATAATTTACAACCTATACTTGCAGGCAGAAGAAAAGAAGTAATTGAACCATTGGCTATCCAACTGCAACTTGCCTACAAAATTTTTGAAATCAACGACAGTGCCGCATTGCTGGCTGCCTTAAGAGAAGTTAAAGTAGTATTGCATGCTGCAGGACCTTTTGATAATACAGCCAAGCAAATGATATTTGCCTGTTTACTTACCGGCACACATTACTTGGATATTAATGGAGACATTACCGTATTTGAAAGGATAAAACAGTATGATGATGCAGCAAAAAAAGGCGGTATTATGTTATTGCCAGGTGTAGGTTTTGATGTGGTGCCTACAGATTGCATTGCGTTACAATTAAAAAATCTATTACCTGATGCCCTTACACTGCAATTAGCTTTTGCTACTTTGAGAGGGAATATTTCTCATGGTACTGCCACGACAATGGCTGATAAAATTGGGGAAAGTGGGGCTGTAAGAAAAGAAGGAAAAATAATTGCTGTTCCTTTGGGGAAAAAAGGAAAGTGGGTTGACTTTGGTACAAAAAAATTATTTGTAATGAGCATTCCATTGGGAGATATTTCAACTGCTTATTTTACTACCGGCATACCGAATATTGAAACTTTTACCGCCATATCTCACAAAGTTTATTATTACTTAAAATTACAATCGTTGTTTAACTGGTTATTGCGTACCAACCTTTTACGCCAATACATTAAAAAGAAAATTAACCAACGTCCTGCTGGCCCTGATGATGAACAGCGCAGCAGCGCCTCCAGTATGGTTTGGGGAGAAGCAACCAATGCAGCGGGTAAAAAAGTTGCCGTTCGCCTTAGTGGTCCTGAAGGATATACTTTAACTGCACACAGCACATTAATAATTATTCAAAAAATATTGAACGGTAATTTTGTACCCGGCTATCAAACACCTGCCAGTACTTATGGAGAAAACCTGGTGCTGGAAATACCTGGAGTAAAGAGAGAAGTGGTGAATTAACTAATTTTAAAATGTTAGACATCTGCTTGAATTATTCCAAAAAGATGCCCATCTAAAATTTTAATTAAATATTGTTTTAACAAAAAAACCTCAGCAAAACTTAAGCTGAGGTTTACTTATAGAATAAACTTTTTTACCATCCCAATATCCAGGCAAATATCAGCGGACAAACAATGGTGGCATCACTTTCTACAATAAATTTTGGTGTAGTAATATCCAGTTTCCCCCAGGTAATTTTTTCGTTTGGAACTGCCCCAGAATAAGATCCGTAAGATGTAGTAGAATCACTTACCTGGCAAAAATAACTCCAGAAAGGAACGTCATGCCACTCCAGATCCTGGTACATCATTGGCACAACACAAATGGGAAAATCTCCCGCAATGCCTCCGCCAATCTGAAAAAACCCTACTCCTTTTCCCCCTGAATTATTTCTGTACCAATCAGCTAGCCATACCATATATTCGATACCACTTTTCATGGTGGTTGCTTTCAGCTGGTTTTTAATTATGTAACTGGCGAAAATATTTCCCATCGTACTGTCTTCCCAGCCGGGTACTACAATCGGAATATTCTTTTCCGCTGCTGCCAGCATCCAGCTATTTTTAGGATCAATTTCGTAATACTGCTCCAACACACCACTTAACAACATTTTGTACATGTACTCATGCGGAAAATAACGCTCTCCCTTATCTTCTGCATCTTTCCATATTTTATGAATATGTTGTTGCAATCTTCTAAATGCTTCTTCTTCTGGTATGCAGGTATCTGTTACACGGTTGTAATGATTTTCAAGCAAATCCCATTCTTCCTGCGGACTCAAATCACGATAA
The DNA here is from genome assembly GCA_025352695.1 of Ferruginibacter sp. Taxonomy (GTDB): domain Bacteria; phylum Bacteroidota; class Bacteroidia; order Chitinophagales; family Chitinophagaceae; genus Ferruginibacter. The sequence goes on from JANXSK010000199.1 coordinate 31,911, forward strand.
TTAGGTACCCTTTTATAATGGCTGTGCGCCACAAGATTCATAATATCTTCCTCCAGATTAGCACCAGTACAACTAATTATACTCACTTTATCCTGCCGAATCATTTCGGCTAAACTTAATCCTAATTCTGCGGTACTCATTGCCCCTGCAAGCGTAACCATCATTTTACCACCAGCCTCCATGTGTGTTACATACCCTTTGGCGGCATCCATTAAAGCAGCGGCATTAAAGTGGCGATAATGATGCTCTATAAAAGTTGAAACGGGTCCTTTGCTCATAATTAACTATTTTTTACTGGTAACTGTACATTTTGTGTCATTCTACCAATGAAGCAGAACGGGCAGCAAAAATAGTTTTTTTTATTATCCTAACTATTGTATTTCTGTTAAGTACTATCCGATTATTTACCCTTTGTTTTAAATAAGTAAATCCATTGCGCTGTAGCAATTTTTCTTGAGGTACTTATCAATGTACCTATTTTTCGTTGTAATCTACATTCAATTAACAATTCCGTAAAAGTAAAAAAAGCAAAAAAAGGAGTTATAAAGCAAACGTGTTTAAAGCCTGTTGGGTACAAACACATTTTATACCTTTAACAGTATGAATTATTTGGCGCATGCATACCTTTCTTTTAATGACCCCGGTATTTTAGCCGGCAACATGATCAGTGATTTTATAAAGGGTAAAAAAAAATTTGATTACCCGGAAATTATTCAGAAAGGAATGATGTTACACAGAGCCGTTGACGAATTTACAGATTACCATCCTGTAACGCAACAGGCTAAACAATTTTTTAAAGCAGATTACAGGTTATATGCCGGAGCTTTTGTTGATGTTCTATACGATCACTTTTTAGCCAACGATAAAAAAGAATTTGCCAATGATGCTGACTTAAATACTTTTTGTCAACAAACCTATGGCAGCTTACAAACCAATGTAGCTTTGCTGCCACAAAACTTTCAACAAATTTTACCATACATGCAATCGCAAAACTGGTTATATAATTACCAGTATAAGCAAGGTATTGAAAAAAGTTTTGGAGGACTTGTAAAACGGGCAGCTTATTTATCAGAATCAGCTATCGCATTTAAAATATTTAATCAACACTATGATGCCTTACAAATATGTTACAACGAATTTTTTCCGCTGCTAAAACAGTTTGCCTTTTATAAATTGACGGAACTTTACAGTAGTTGAAATCTTTTATATTTGCACCTAAATAATTAATTTTTTATGAAAAAAATTTTTTTCCTCCCTGTTATTGTGTGTTGTTTTTGCAATTTGTTAAAGGCACAAACAAAATTTCCTCCATTAGATAAATCGCCGATGGATATGAGTTATTATCCTAGTGGTTATCCTGTTTTAAAAATTCAGGATAAAGCTACAGAACCACTTACTGCAAGAGTAATTTTTAGCAGACCACAAAAAAATGGCCGTACCGTTTTTGGCGAATTATTACCTTTTGGGCAGGTATGGAGGTTAGGTGCCAACGAGGCTACAGAAATAGAATTTTATAAGCCCGTACGCATGGGAAATACAAAAATTAAAAAAGGCAGGTATACTTTATACTGTATTCCTTATCAGGATAAATGGACATTGATACTTAACAAAGAAACAGATACCTGGGGTTCTTTTAAATATGATGTAACGAAAGACATTGTAAGGATGGATGCACCCGTTCAAAAACAAAATGATGCATTGGAATTTTTTGCAATGGTATTTGAAAAATCGGCCACGGGGGCTAATTTAGTAGTTGGCTGGGATAATAATATGGTTAATTTCCCAATCTTTTTTTAACCTCTTTTTGTATTAATATTTTATTTTCCCGGCTGTTTGCCGGGATTTTTTTTGGATATTTACAATTATGTGTGGAATAGCTGGTATCATAAGTTCCGATACTTCTTTAGTTTCCAAGGAACAACTTATAAAAATGACAAATGTACTGGCTCATCGTGGACCCGATGGTCAAGGACAATGGATTAACCAATACGAAAATGTTGGATTGGGACATAGACGGCTATCTATTATTGATTTAACCGATGCTGCAGCGCAACCTATGCATTATCTAGAAAGATATACTATTGTTTACAATGGCGAAATTTATAATTACCTCGAATTAAAAAAATTTTTATATAAAAAGGGGTATCGGTTTCATTCTGTCAGCGATACCGAAGTTATTTTAGCAGCCTACGATTATTGGAAAGAAGATTGCCTGGAAGAATTTGACGGGATGTTTGCATTTGCAATTTTGGATAACAAAGAACAAATTATTTTTGCTGCAAGAGATCGGTTTGGTGAAAAGCCATTTTACTATGTGGCCAATGATGACGTTTTTGCATTTGCAAGTGAAATGAAAGCTTTGTGGACTATTGGTATAGAAAAGAAAACAGATGATAAAATGTTGTTGAACTATATAGCTCTTGGGTATGTGCAAAATGCAAATGACAAAGAACAAACTTTTTATCAAAATATTTATTCCCTTCCTCCTGCTAATTTTTTAAAACTAAACGTCCAAACACTTCAACTCTTTTCTCATAAATATTGGGATATAGATAAAGAAATAAGAATAAAAATTTCGGATAGTGATGCAATCGAAAAATGCAGAGAATTGTTTACCACCTCCGTTAACCTCAGATTGCGTAGTGATGTAACGTTGGGCACTAGCCTCAGTGGCGGACTCGATAGTTCTACAATTTTAGCTACTATTAAAAAGAATACAAGCACATTCAATACCTTCTCTGCTGTGTTTCCTGGCTTTGAAAAAGATGAATCTTATTACATCCATTCGGCTAGCAATTTTATTTCATCCTCCAAATTATTCGGGCAACAAATACAATCACATACGGTAGAACCTTCCGCATTAGGTTTAATAAAGGATTTTGAAAGACTTTGTTATTACCAGGAAGAGCCATTTCCTTCCAGTAGCATTTATGCCCAATACAAAGTTTTTGAATTGGCAAAAAAAAATCAGGTAAAAGTATTACTGGATGGGCAGGGCGCAGATGAAATATTTGCCGGTTACAATAAATATATACATTGGTACTTACAGCAACTTGCGGCTAAAAGCAGGTTTATTACAACGTTCAGAGAAAAAAAAGAATTACAAAAAAATAAATTACCTTTTAATTGGAGTATCAAAAATTATTTGGCCGCCTATCTTCCTGCGCATACCGTTATTCAATTGGAACAAAATGAATATTTAAAAACTGTTAGGCAACCGGATATCAATAAGGATTTTGTTGCTGCACTGCAAGGTAGAGAATGGGAAGGAATACGGAAGCCCATTATCACCAAGCTAAATGATATTTTATATTTTAATACCACCACCTTAGGGCTCGAGGAATTACTCCGTTTTGCTGACAGGAATAGTATGGCACATGGTGTAGAAGTTCGGTTGCCATTCTTAAATCATCAATTGGTAGAGTTTATATTTTCTTTACCGGCCGGTTTTAAAATACATGACGGTTGGACAAAATGGATACTTCGTAAAATGATGGATAAAAAATTACCTGATGAAATAGTATGGCGAAAAGATAAGGTAGGCTATGAGCCGCCGCAATTTCAATGGATGCACAATGAAACCTTACAGGAATATATACACGAAGCCAAAAGAAAACTGGTAAATAAAGGTGTATTAAAAAAAACAGCACTGAACAAAAAAGTGGAGCCAAAAGCTGCACACGAAAATAATAATTTCGATTGGCGATACTTGTGTGCTGCACAAATAATGTCTTCTGATAATAATTTTAACGCACACTAAAAATACTATTGAAGCATCCCGAAACTGTACCTGTTGCAATGTTTTTGTCTGTCTGCTAATTATTGTAAAACTTTTTAAAGGCACAAAATGACGTTACTTTGCATTTCTAATTACAAATTATAATACAATGAAACTTGCAACAAAAATAATACATGCTGGTGCAGAACCCGACCCAAGTACCGGAGCCATAATGACACCGATTTATCAAACCTCCACCTATGTGCAGGAAGCGCCCGGTGTAAACAAAGGCTATGAATACGCCCGAAGCCAAAACCCCACCCGTAAAGCGTTAGAAGATGCTTATGCAATTATTGAAAATGCAAAATATGGCTTAGCCTTTAGCAGTGGTGTAGCAGCAACAGATAGCGTAATTAAATTATTAAATCCTGGTGATGAAGTAATTGCAGCAAATGATATGTACGGTGGTAGTTACCGTTTGTTTACCAAAGTATGGGAACGTTATAATATAAAATTTATTTATGTAGATACTACACATGCAGCAAATGTAAAAGCGGCTGTTACTGTCAACACAAAATTAATTTGGGTAGAAACTCCCACAAATCCGTTGATGAATATTACTGATATTGGAGCAATCGCCCATATTGCAAAATCAGCTGGCGCATTACTTTGTGTAGACAATACGTTTGCTTCTCCTTATTTACAAAACCCAATTAATTTGGGTGCTGATATTGTAATGCACAGTGCAACAAAATATTTAGGCGGCCATAGTGATGTTATACAAGGCTGTTTGATGATGAATGATGCAGACTTAAGAGAAAAATTATTTTTTATACAAAAAAGTTGTGGCGCAGTGCCAGGACCGATGGATTGCTTTTTAGTGTTGCGTGGCATTAAAACTTTACATGTACGTATGAAACAACATTGTGAAAATGGCAAAAAAATTGCATATTGGCTGCGTGCAAATCCTAAAGTTGATAAAGTCTACTGGCCCGGTTTTAAAGACAATACCGGCTACGCTGTAGCAAAAAAACAAATGCGTGACTTTGGTGGAATGATAAGTTTCGAACTAAAAAATGAAAGTGACAATGAGGTAAAAAGAGTTTTATCTTCCACACATCTTTTTTCATTGGCAGAAAGTTTGGGGGGTGTTGAATCACTTATTAATCACCCCGCTAGCATGACGCATGCCAGTATTCCAAAAGAAGAGCGAATTAAAAACGGACTTAGCGATGGGCTCATCCGTTTAAGTGTAGGCATCGAAGATGCGGATGACCTTATTGAAGATTTAAATAAAGCTATCGGATAATTTATGGATAATTTTATTGAAATTATAGGATGGATAGGTGCTGTATTAATTGTAGGATCTTACTTTATGAATATTAATGGAAAGGTAAAAAGTTCCTCAATAATATACATCATCAGCAATTTAATCGGCGGTATTTTTTTTACCTTTAACACCTTTGTTCATCATGCCTATCCATCCATGATGGTAAATATTATATGGGTGATTATAGCAATAGCTGCATTGCTAAAAAAAGATAAACCTATTGGGTTAAATTGATTTACAAAGTGGAAAATAATCTTAAAAGAGAATTAGACAGAAAAGTAAAATTATACAACCAGCAAGGTTTTATAAAAGATGATCCTATTTCAATTCCACACCTGTTTACCAAAAAACAAGACATAGAAATTGCAGGATTTTTTGCTGCAATATTTAGTTGGGGCAACCGCACTACCATTATAAATAAAAGTAAAGAGTTGTTGCAGCTAATGGGCAATGCACCACATGCATTTTGTTTGCAACATACTATAAAAGAACTGCAAAGTATAGAAGGATTTTGTCACAGAACTTTTAATACAACAGACCTGCTTTATTTTATTGAATTTTTAAAATTTCACTATCAGCAACATGATTCTTTAGAAATTGCTTTTACAAAAGGAATGGATAAGAAAGATGAAACCATTGAAAAAGGTTTAAACGAATTTTATAACTATTTTTTTTCGTTACCGGATGTACCAGAAAGAACAAAAAAGCATATTGCATCTCCTCAAAAAAACTCTTCGTGTAAAAGGCTCAATATGTATTTACGCTGGATGGTACGCAATGATAACAACGGCGTTGATTTTGGATTATGGAAAAATATTTTGCCTGCACAACTAATTTGTCCCATTGATGTTCATGTAGCAAGAGTTTCTAAAAAATTTAATTTACTGCATCGCAATCAAACCGATTGGAAAGCTGCTTTAGAGTTAACCAGTTATTTACGAACTTTTGATAAAGATGATCCGGTAAAATACGATTTTGCTTTATTTGGGTTGGGTGTTTCAGAAACATTTTAACCTGTAATTTTAAAAAAATAAATGAACCTGGAGTTACAATATTACCTGCAACAAACTTTTCAATTACCCATTGCAATTAGTAAAATGCAGGATGTGGAAATTTTTTTAGCAGAAAAGATTAATGCACTTATAAAAAATGATCTCAATTTTCTATTACAAATTTTGTATCGAATAGATGTGAATGAAGCACGGTTAAAACTGGTTCTAAAAGAGAATCCAAGAGAAGATGCAGGAAAAATTATTGCAGCATTGCTCATAGAGCGGCAGTTGCAAAAAATAAATATACGTCAGCGATTTAACAAGCAGGATGACCATTTTTCAGACGAAGAAAAATGGTGATTAAGCGACTGTTTCTTTTTTGGGAAGCGTTACAAACATTAAATCTTTTACTTTCTCCTTGTCTTCTTTTTCTTTGGTTAGGTCGAACATTGTACCAAAAATTCTATCCCATAAAGTTGTACTTACACCAAAACCCATTTGTTCATTTTTATAGTGATGAAGGTGATGATTGCGCCACAATGGTTTCATCCATTTATAAGGCGGATTCCAGGCATGGATAGCATAGTGCATAGTACCATATACCAAATATCCAAGCATAAATCCAGGAAAAAAAGCAAATACATTTTCTTTCAATCCAATCGATTGGGCCATAAAGTACATGCTGCTAAATATAAAAGAAGCCAGTACTAAGCTTGGCACAGGTGGCATAAATAAACGCTCTTTATCTCTTGGGTATTCGTGGTGGTTACCATGTATTAGGTAAACAATTTTCATTGCAATATCACTTTTCGCAATAAAGTGAAAAGCAAAACGATGTATCATATATTCAAATAAAGTCCACAAAAACATTCCTGAAAAAAAAACCAATCCTACCTGTATCCAATCCATTTGAACAACCATATAACTATAATACAACATCAAGATAATAATAGGAATATATATGCCCCAAATTACCAGGGGGTGCGTTTTAGTCAGGTATTCAAGATATTGATTTTTAAATAGCTCTGCCTGACCTTTATTGTGAATTTTGTCAAATTTCATAGCACTACTTTATACAGTAAAAATAATTAAACTTCGCTAAAAAAGCGACACTTCCCTTTGTATCTTACATCAATATTTAATATCTATTTTGGTAATCAATTTATTTTTTATGAAGTTAGTGACTTATTTAAAGGAAGGACATGATCATTTGGCAATGGTCATAAATGATCTGCTGTATGATATGGATGCTATACATCCGGAGCTTCCTACCAGTATGGCCATGTTTTTAAATTATTGGGATGATTATTTTCCTATCGCCCAAAATGCAGAACAAAGAATAAAAGCTGGTTTAAAAGGAAATGTATTTGGCAGTGCATTGAACGATAATACCATTTTACCACCTGTACCTTACCCTACCAGTTGCAGAAATACAAATGCGTTTAGGCAGTATGTAACTGCGGCAATGCTAAGCGATAAGTTAGCAGTGATTCCGGAATTTTACCAATTCCCAATTTTCAATTTTACCAATCACAACAGTATTATTGGTCCTGGAGAAATTGTTTGTATGCCGGATCATTTTAAAAAGCTTGATTTTGAGTTAGAGGCTGCTATTGTAATTTGTAAACCCGGCAGAAATATTTTGGCTATTGAAGCAGATGATTATATTGGCGGATTAATGATAATGAATGAAGTAAGCGCCAGAACACTACAAATGGAAGAACTGTTATTAAACCTGAGAGCAGCCAAAGGAAAGGATTTTGCAACAGTAATTGGCCCTATGTTGGTTACATTGGATGAATTGCAAACACGTGAAGTTTTGTGCCACGCAAATCATACGGGTAAATCGTGGAACCTGGGTATGAAATGTACAGTAAACGGTATTGAAGTTAGCAAAGGAAATATGAGCGATATGACCTGGACATTTGCCGAAATAATTGAACGGTGCAGTTATGGAGTACAATTATTTGCAGGCGATGTAATTGGCAGCGGTGCAGTTAACGCTGGTAGTTTTTTAGAATTAAATGGTACGGGTAAATTAAATAATCCTGATTTTAGAGAACAATGGTTGCAGGAACTTGATGTAATTGAAATGGAAATTGAGGGGTTGGGAAAACTTATAAATACCATTCATAAAGAGGAGAGTGATTTTAGCATTTTAAATTTAAAAAAGTAGCTGATTTTACGCTAGTATTTTACTTGCCTTATTTTTTATTTATAAAATGAAAAACTTAGCTGCAAACAAAACAAATATCAAATTTGGTATTGGTATAAATGCTTTACCAATTTCCATTCGCAACAGTACAATTATTAGTATGAATAATTTGGTGCAGTTAGCTCAGGTGAATGAATTGCCATTTGTTAATTCGGCATTTTATGATGATAAATTAAAAAGCATAATGCAGTATTACTCTATTAACCCCGAAGAGATGGAAAATGAATTACACTATTATGCACAGGAGTTATTAAACGTCGGAAAATTATATGAAGCCTGGCAAGTGCTGCTGGCTTTAAATTAATTATTGTTAATTTATTTTAATGGTATTATCAATAAAAATATTGCCAGATTATACTTAAGAAACGTATTGCAAGTGGGAAGACCGCTGGGAATTAATTGAAGGTATGTGGAATGCTATGAGCCGCCCCCTGCGCTAAGGCATCAACGGGTAAGCCGGAATATAAAATATGAGTTAAAAGATGTTATAAGAAAAGCCAGTTGCAAAAATTGTAAAGTGTACGATTTTATTGATATCAAAGAGGCAGACGATACCATATTACAACCGGGTACAGTTGTTATTTGTAAGGATATACTTAAGCCTTTTCTCGATTTTTTCGCTACACTTCTTGTAGAGATATTGTCACCATCTACAGCAATAAAAGACAACAATAATAAATTTTATATTTATAATCGCAAAAAATCCCCTATTATTCAATTATTGATGTTGATAAAAACAAAATTGAAATCTATCATCTTAAATAAGATACCAAATACCAGTTAGAACAATTAACCCTTTTTACACCTTGCCAATTTTTATTGCATAGAGACCGCTGTGCATACATGACACTAAATAACATATGGGAGTAAAGCATACTTTTGTTATTGTAACTTTAATTTAATACGCATTTAACTTTCACCGCCACAACAATAAATTACATTCACGTAATGAAAACTATTTTCTTTGCATTACTACTGCCTACGCTGTGTTTTGCGCAACAAAAATATCCCTATAAAAATTTGGTGCTGGAAGGTGGTGGCATAAGAGGAGTTGCTTATGCAGGGGCCTTTAGTATTCTTGAAGAAAAAAATATTTTACAACAAATAGATAAAATAGCCGGTACTTCTGCCGGAGCAATTGCAGGTGTAATGCTAAGCGTAGGGTATACTGCTAAAGAAATTGATAGTGTAATGCGCTCTTTACCAATGGAAGAATTTAATGACGGCAAAGGAGGTATCGTTGGTAAATACAGGCGTGTTAGAAATAAGTTTGGTTTATATAAAGGTCAAAAATTTGAACTTTGGTTACAACGAATTATCAATTCCAAAACCGGCAATGCAAATTTAACTTTTGCGCAATTACATCAAATACATCTAAAAACTAAATTGTTTAAAGATTTTTATTGTACCGCTACCAATCTCAGCAAACAACAACTCGAAATTTTCTCTTATGAAAATACACCTGATATGTCAATTGCATTAGCGGTAAGAATTAGTGGAGGAGTGCCCTTGTACTTTGAACCCATTATTTTAGATGATCAATATCAAAAAATTGAAAAGACAGATACCATTTCGTTCAGAAACTATTTTGTTGATGGGGGAATGTTAGCAAACTATCCTATCTGCATTTTTGATAGCTGCGAAAATAAAGGCAATCCTTTATTGAGTGACAAAGTTTTGTTTAATCCACAAACGCTTGGTATAAAACTGGAACGACCAGCCCAAATAGATTCTATTAAAAATAATAGCAGTAGTATTCCCCCTTTTGAAATAAAATCTTTTAAAGATTATATCCATGCATTTAATAACCTTATTATAGAAAGACTCAACAGGCAATATTCTAACATGGAAAATGAGCAAGACCGAACTATCCATATTAGTTATGGATCTATACAAGCAAGGGTAAGAAAAATGAAATCTTCAGAAAAAGAAATGTTGTACCAAAATGGAGCTAAAGCAACGGATGATTTTTTAAACAATAAATAACAGCAGTTATATTATAGTGTGTAGCAACAAAGCAGTTACTTAAACCAAGGCGCATTGGGCAATAGTATCATAAAATATATTGCTTTAGTTGAGGTGAGCAAACTTAAGTAGAAGAAATTATTATTAGCTAAAATGAATGTGGGCAAGTCTCCAACAAGATAATTAACCTTCATTTGCTAATGGACAAATGGGTTCCTTACGGTATCTTCGCAAAAATTTTTGAAGCAGATGAGCACACAACATTTATCAGAACAGGAAGTTATCAGAAGAGAGAAATTAGCAGAGTTAAAAAGATTAGGCATCGATGCTTATCCTGCTGCTTTGTACCCGGTAAACAATACGTCTATTTACATAAAAGAAAATTTTAAAGGCGAAGAAAATAAAGAACAGTTTGCAGCTGTATGCCTAGCCGGCCGAATTATGAGTATTAGAGATATGGGCAAAGCTAATTTTGCAGTAATACAGGATGCAGTAGGCAAAATTCAATTTTATATTAAGCAAGATGATATTTGCCCCGGTGAGGATAAAACGATGTATCAAACAATTTGGAAAAAACTAATTGATATCGGAGATATAATTGGTATTAAAGGATATGTATTTACAACCAAAACCGGCGAAACTTCTATTCACGTAAAAGAGTTTACTATATTAACCAAATCGTTGCGCCCACTTCCTATTGTAAAAGAAAAAGATGGAGAAGCATTTGATGAAGTAACTGATCCCGAATTTAGATACAGGCAGCGTTATGCAGACCTGATAGTAAATCCGGGTGTAAAAGAAACTTTCATCAAACGTACAAAAATGATGAATGCTATCCGTGAATTTTTAAACGACCGTGGTGCATTGGAAGTAGATACGCCTGTTTTACAAAGTATTCCCGGCGGTGCTGCTGCAAGACCATTTACTACACACCACAACGCACTGGATGTTTCGATGTACATGCGCATTGCAAACGAATTGTATTTAAAAAGATTGATTGTAGGTGGCTTTGAATGGGTATATGAATTTAGCCGCAACTTTCGCAACGAAGGTATGGACCGTACGCACAACCCTGAATTTACTGTGCTGGAATTTTATGTGGCATACAAAGATTATGAATGGATGATGGAAACCACCGAACAATTATTGGAGAAGGCTGCATTGGCTACCAATGGAACCGCAACAGTAATGGCTGGCGATAAAGAAATTAATTTTAAAGCCCCTTATAAAAGAATCACTATGTACGATTCTATTAAGGAATTTACTGGTTTTGATATTAGTGAAATGGATGAAGATGGTATTCGTGTAGTTTGCCAACAATTAGGCATACACGCAGATGGAAAATGGGGCAAAGGTAAACTGATAGATGAAATATTTGGCAGTAAATGCGAGGGCAATTATATACAACCAACTTTTATTATTGATTACCCGGTTGAAATGAGTCCGCTAACCAAAAAGCACCGCAGCAAACCCGGACTTGTTGAACGTTTTGAGTTGATGTGCAACGGTAAAGAAATTGCCAACGCATATACTGAATTAAATGATCCGTTAGAACAAAGAAAGCGCTTTGAAGAGCAAACAAAATTAATGGAACGTGGTGATGATGAGGCGATGTTTATAGACCATGATTTTTTACGTGCGTTGGAATACGGCATGCCGCCAACCAGCGGCATTGGTTTTGGTATTGACAGGATTGCTATGTTGTTAACCAATCAGCATTCTATTCAGGACGTATTGTTTTTCCCCATGATGCGGCCGGAGAATTTTGACTAAGTGCTTTAACTTTTTTGTGCTAGAAATCTGGTAAAATATTACCAGGTTTCTAGCATTTCCTTTTTTACTAATAATGACCTAAATAGAAAAATAATAAAATCAAAAGCTACCTGCTAATTTTTTAATTCCCGTTCATCAACACTGCTTTTTCATCTCCCGCAAAAAAACTATCTTGTCCACAAAATTTTAAAAAATCTATGCTCTCAATTATAAAAAAATCTATAGCCTTTATTTTATTGGCCACACTCTCCTTGCAGCTTCAGGCACAAAAAAAAGAATTATCGGATGATCAATATTTTAAATCCGATTTTAAAAGCATTTCGCAGCAACTGCCAGTAATTAACAGGTGGCTCGATGATAGCCATGTGCTTTTAATGAAAGCAAATAAACTCACTTTTCTTAATTGTAAAACAGGTATAGAAAGGGAAGCCACAGATGCAGACACGAGAACAGTTAAAGCACTAAAAACTGCTGCATACAACAAGAATTACGATATTTATTATTCTATAAATGGTGTGGAAACACAGCTAACTACTGATAAAGAAAAAAAACTTAATCCAACCATCAGCCCCGATAATAACTATGTGGCTTTTACAAAAAACAATGATCTATATACAATCAACATCAGTACAAAAAAAGAAAACCGTTTAACTACTGATGGTAGTGAGGTAATATTAAATGGGTATGCAAGTTGGGTATATACCGAAGAAATTTTAGGCAGGGCAAGTACTTACCGTACATTTTGGTGGAATCCAAATAGTAAACAGATTGCTTTTTTTAGAACCGATGATGCCCCCGTTCCTGTTTACACTATTACTGATGGCAACAGCCAACATGGTTATGTAGAAAAACAACATTATCCAAAAGTTGGTGATCCAAATCCAGCGGTAAAAATTGGTATTGTTTCTCCTGAAGGCGGTACGGTTACTTTCGCAGATTTTAATGATAAAGATGACCAGTATTTTGGTGCTCCTTACTGGACGCCGGATGGAAGCGCATTGTGGGTGCAATGGATGAACCGTGGACAAAATAATTTAAAAATATGGGCTGTAAATCCGGCTACTGGTTTTAAAAAAGAACTGTATGATGAAAAACAAAAAACATGGATTCAATTAGAAGATGGATACGAACGGCTTCATTTTTTAGAAAATAATAAAAATTTTATTTTAGAAAGTGATCAAACCGGTTGGAACCATTTGTATCTCTACGATGCTTCGGGTAACCTGCTTAATGCTATTACAAATGGTAAATTCACCGTACTCAGCATTAAGCAGGTCGACGAAAAAAAAGGCATTATTTATTTTACTGCAAGAAGCAGGGAAAATACTGCAAGGGTTGATTTTTACAGTGTAAATCTTAACGGTAAAAATTTACAACGCCTAACCTTTGGCGATTACAATCACAACGACATAAGCCTTTCTCCAAATGGCTCCTATTTTATTACCAGTTACTCTAATACAGTTACGCCAACCAAAATGACACTGGTAAATAACAAAGGAAAAATTATTAAAGAAATTGGTGATACGAAAGGTCCCGAATTTGCAGGCTACAATCTAGCTGTTACAGAATTACTACGTGTTAAAAGTGATGATAATTTATACGATCTGCCAATGAAAGTAACCTGGCCTGTTAACATGGATAAAAGCAAAAAATACCCTGTACTTATTTCCATTTACGGAGGACCAAATGCCGGCACTTGCTGGGATACCTGGAGCTTAAATAGCAATCAACAATTTTATGCAAAAGAAGGTTTGATACAAGTTGTAATGGATCACCGTGCAAGCGGCCATTTTGGTAAAGAAGGCGTAAATTATATGTACCGTAATTTAGGATATTGGGAAATGAAGGATTACAGTACAATGGTAAAATGGTTAATTACCAATGGCAATGCAGATTCTGCAAAAATTTGTATTACCGGGTTTAGTTATGGCGGTTACATGACCTGTTATGCCCTTACTTACTGCAGCGATGTATTTACCCATGGTATGGCTGGTGGTAGTGTAACTGACTGGAGCTTTTATGATACACACTATACAGAACGCTACATGGATACACCAGCAGAAAATCCGGAGGGATACAAATCAAGTTCCGTACTATCTTACATTGATAAATACAAAGGCAAATTACAAATTGTACACGGTGTAATTGATGATAATGTACATATACAAAACAGCATCAACCTTATCAGCAAATTACAGGATGCCAAAAAGGATTTTGAGTTTATGGAATATAGCGGCGGCAAACATGGCTGGGGTGGAAACAAATGGCTGCATTATCAAAATTTAAAAACACAGTTCATTTATAAATACCTGTTAGAAAAACCAGTTAATAAAATGATGCTGAGATAAACAACCTCACCAAATTTTATAACCCGAACTTTTAAATAGAACGATATTTTATACCTTTTTTTATACAGGATAAAATATGTATTAGCATAAAAAAGTTGCCAAAAAAATGGCAGTTTTTTTATGCCTTTTTCTTTAATTGCAGGTAATCAATATAGTAAAGAATTTTTAATGAAATGCTGTTGTTTTGTGGAGCAGCAATGGTATTGTGCACATTTTTAAAGTATCCTTTTATCACATCGTTTTCAAAAGTATTAATGCCATTTTTCCAAACAATATTAAACTCACTACCCGGTGCAAAGCGCCAGCTATAAACCATATCAATATTAAAAGTATTGTAGTTATTATTAAAGTTGTGGTTGCTTAAAATATATTGATGTAACGTAGTATTACTGGCAGCAATTTTATCAAGATTACCAGCCGTATTTAAAATATAAAATTCTTTATAATTTACATTACCCAGGTAGTGCCTTAACCTCATAGTGATGAACATTCTATTATTAAAACTGTATTTAAATTTTAACCTATTCTCAATAGTCATCCTGTCTCTGCGTCCAAATAAAATAGTGCTGGCATTATAAATTCCATCTTGGCCCTTGATACTATTGCTTGAAGGAAATCCTGCATCATTACTGATTGGATTAAACGATATGAAATGCTCTATAGAAAATTTATTGTTAAACCGCATTTTTTGTGCAAACTCTGTATAAAACTCCCTCGAATTAAAAAGATGGTTGATACCCGTCGCTGCTACAAATTCAATATTGTATTTTTTTGCGTTGTTGCTTTCCACAAATATACCCTGAAAGTAAAAAGCCTGGGTTTTAAAAACGCGGCCATTTACTCTAGGTTCATAAAAATCATTGCCTCCCGGACCTGCATTTATAAAACTGCCTATCCACCATAAATTTTTCAATTGCAAATTACCATGGTAATTAAATTTTAAACTTTGATAAGCCCTTGGAATAAAACGCTGATCGTAATTAATATTCAAATTATTAAACCAGCGATTAAACCATTTAGTTGGTTTGGTAAAATTATAGCCGGCATATAAATTGGTATTGATATTATTGTTATAAAACTGAATACCCAAATCATTGGGATCAAATTTATCGTCAATTACCTGCACGGCAGTATTAAAGTTAAATCTTCCACTCACCTTGCCAAAGCCTGCTCCAAATTTAAACCCCGTAATATTTTTTGCACTAAATAGTGTGCTTGTGTAAGCATTGCCAGCCAGGTTCCACCTATTTTTTTTATCATACAAATCAAATAAACCTGCCGTTACATTGGCATCATAATCAGTACCATTTCGCAACACATTTGAGTTAACCAATGTTACAGATGAATTATTTTTCAAGCTTTGATCCAACACCAAAATATTATAATTGGTTAAAGGATTCGTTTCTATTTTTCTTTTATGTCCAAATCCATCTTCTACTGTGGCATACATTATTTGTGAAACTGCATTAAAAATACCAATACCCAATTTTCCTTTCGTTCGGCCTGAAATTTTAGTGGCATTCAGCAATTTTGTTTCGCCGGGATTTTTAATAATATGCTCTGCCCCTTGCAGTTTTCCAGCTACTTCATATTGATGCAACGGTGCTGCACCAATGCGCCTGCTATAAAATAAATTTCCTTTGTTAAACAATTCGGTACCCTCTGTAAAAAAAGTTCTGTTTTCATTAAACTTTACTTCAAAAGGTGAAAGATTCAGTACCTGGTTATCGCTTTGTGTCTGGCCAAAATCCGGCACCAATGTGGCATCTAGTGTAAAGCTTTCATTGATGCCATATTTAACATCCATGCCACCATTTACTGCATAAGTAGTGTTTTGTACCCCCGCTATATTGTAGGGATAATTGTTTACATAACTTGACAAATAAGGAGAAAAAGACAATCGTATTGGGGGAGATATTTTTTCAGGAATGGTAAGTGTTCCTTCCTGCGTAAGAAAGCCATTTTTTTGAGGATCAATAGAATTCCAGAATAATTGCTTGCCGGCTTTATTTCTTTTACGCACAATATTCATTCCCCAAACCTGCTGATCTTTTTTACTAAACCGAAGGGCTGAGTAAGGTAAAAATATTTCAAAACTCCAGCCATCTTTTTGCAATTTAGAGGCACTTTGCCAAACACTGTTCCAGGCAAAATCTTCACTGGTGCCATTGCTGTTGGGCACTTGTTTAGCATCCATTTGTTCACCTAGCGGGGTTACAAAATATTCAAAACCATTTATCTTATCGTAATAGGTATCAAAAATTACTCCTACAAAATCATTACTCCCAAAGTTATCCCTGCCTACAAGTTCTGTTGCTATGCTATCCTTATTTTTTTCGTGGCAATATCCGCCAATATAAATACCCTGGTTGTTGTAAAGAATATATATTTCGGTGCCGTTCGCTTCTTCTTCTTTTGCAAAAGTGTTGGGCCTTAACTCTATAAAATTATTTGCGACCGGTACCGTTTTCCAGGCTGCTTCATCAAGGCTACCATCAATTTTAAATATACTATTAGATCTTACTGCAGTCAATTGCTTGAAATCTTTTTGAGCTTTCACAATAAGATGACCTGCAAGACATGCTATAAGCAGCCCTGCATATTTATGAATCATGATTAAAATATTATTTTGATTGAGTGGCTTTATTCCTTAATAAAATAAAGCGTTTGCGAAATTAAACGCACACCTCCGGCAAAATGTTACCGCTCATCAAAATAAATGATAAAATTATATAAACATGTAAACTTAGTTACTGCATGAAGTACTTTTCAATGTGCAGTTAATAGTGATTTAGTAAATCCATTGCACATACCAACGTAACAGATAAAATTAATTTGTATAAAAAAATTGCAGGTGGTTAATCTTAAACAAATAAATCATTGTACAGTTGAGCTCCTGGCACAACTGAATATTTAGCAAGGTCTGTAATTCCTTCACTGGCCAATACTTCTTCGTCAATAAATGTATTACCAGTGCATTCTGTAGATGGTTTTGATAAAATATACCAGGCAGCATCGGCAATGATATCAGTAGTACGGCTCATATTCATCAGCATTTGGCCTCCCAATAAATTATTAACTGCTGCAGTAGCAATAGTAGTACGTGGCCACAATGTATTGGCTGCAATATTGTATTTTTTTAATTCAGCAGCTAAGCCAAGGGCAATCATGCTCATATTATATTTACTTATCGTGTAAGCAAGGTGGTTAGCAAACCATTTCATATCCATATTTATGGGTGGCGACAGATTTAAAATGTGAGCATTGGTACCCTTTTTTAAATGGGGTATGCAGGCACGGCTAACCATAAATGTTCCTCGCACATTAATATCATACATTAAATCAAAACGTTTAGGTTCGGTTAACTCAGTGGAAGTAAGATTAATAGCGCTTGCGTTGTTAATCAAAATATCTACACCTCCAAACTTCTCTATTGCCAGGTTTACAACTTGTTGCACCTGGTCTTCAAAACGAATATCGCATTGTACCGCCAATGCTTTGCCTCCGGCAGCTTCCATTTCTGCAGCAGCAGAAAAAATGGTACCCCCTAATTTGGGATTTTCTTCTACACTTTTTGAGGCTATCACAATATTTGCCCCTTCTTTTGCCAACCGTAACCCAATGGCTTTTCCTATTCCGCGGCTGGCTCCGGTAATGATTACCGTTTTATTTTTAAATGACATAGCAATTATTTTTTCAAATTTAAACAAAAAGCAAGCTAACAGGTTAATCGTATTAATCATTTTTGGCAAATAGTTATTTAACAAATTTTTTTTATAGTTAAGTAATATTTTTTTATAAAAAAAAATTAAACATTCGTTTGATTTTAATCAAACGTTTGTTTAATTTTGAATTTCAATAATTTTATTGATATGGAATTTAATGACAAACAAATACAAATAATTGAAACAGCCGAAACCCTATTTGCAGAAAGAGGGTTTGATGGTACTTCGGTAAGAGATATAGCGGATGTAGCAGGTATAAATGTTGCCATGATCTCCTATTACTTCGGATCCAAGGAAAAACTGATGGAAGCACTGTTTGAACTAAGGGTAGGTAGTGTAAAAAGCAGGGTTGAAACTTTGATAAAAGATGAAAGTCTTACTCCATTGGAAAAAATAAATATGCTGATTGATGAACACATTGATAGAGTAATGCAAAAACAATGTTTTCATAAGATTATGTTGGGTGTGCATGTTACCAATAAAAATCCTGCTATTCTTAAGGCTGCTAATAATGTTAAAATAAGAGCTGCGGAAGTAGTTTCAGAAATGATAAAAGACGGACAGAAAAAGGGCATATTTAAAAAGAAAATAGATGTGGTACTCATGATAAATACTATGGTGGGTACGGTATCGCAAAGCATGATAAGCCAGGAATATTACCGGGAATTCAATAAACAGCAGGATATGCCAGATGAAGAATTTCAGGTTCTTTTAAAAAGAAGATTAAGCATTCACATAAAAATTTTATTTAAAGCAATATTAACCAATGAATCATAAATTAAAATCAGTAGGAGTCATTTTTATGGTACTGTATTTAACAGGCATTCAAAGTGTACAAGCGCAGGTTGCTACCCGTAATCTTACCTTAAAAGAATCAATAGAGCTTAGCATCACCAACAGTCACTTGCTAAAAAATAACAAGGCAAAAATTGATGAAGCTATCGCTGCTACAAAAGAAGCAACCGAAAGAAAGTTACCAGATTTTAGTGTAAGCGCTTCTTATTTATATCTGCCTGTAAGGCCAAAAATTAATTTAAAATCAGATACTTCCCGTGGTGGTGGCGGACCAAACATATCACAGGCAATGTACGGTATGGCATCGGCCTCTTTACCACTATATGCAGGTGGAAAAATAAAATATGGTATTGAATCTGCTAAATATTTAGAACAGGCAGCCAAACTAGATGCAGATCAAAATAAGGAAGCCATCATTTTAAATACCATTAATGCTTACAGTAATTTATACAAAGCAGCGGCTGCGGTAACGCTTGTAAAAGACAATCTTGGTCAATCTAACCAAAGATTAAAAGATTTTACCAACCTCGAAAAAAATGGACTTGTAGCAAGGAACGACTTACTAAAAGTAGCACTACAATCATCTACTATAGAACTTACTTTATTGGATGCCGAAAGTAATTATAAACTGGCAAGTGTAAACATGGCACTGATGCTGGGTTTACCTACGCAAAGTATTTTATCGGCTGATGCTGCAAGCTTTGAGCAAACCAATACTTTAAAAACTATTGAAGAATACGAAGCCCTTGCATTGCAGGGAAGAAAAGATGTAGGTGCCCTCAGTCTTCGTAAAAAAGTTGCCGAGATTGATATTAAATATGTTAAAGCAGATTACTATCCATCCATCGCACTTACTGCCGGTTACATTGCACTAGATGTACCCAGCTTTGTAACAATTACAAATGCAGTTAATATTGGTGTAGGTGTAAAATATAGTCTGTCCTCAATATGGAAAACAAAATCAAAAATAGCACAGGCAGAAGCTAGAGTACAACAATTAACTGCTAATCAGGATATGTTGAATGACGATATCCGTTTACAAATAAACCAGGCATACCAGGGATATTTATTAAGTAAGAAAAAAATAGAAGTGTACCAGAAAGCAGTAGAACAGGCTTCTGAAAATTATCGCATCACAAAAAATAAATACGATAATGCACTGGCCACAACAACTGATTTATTAGATGCAGATGTGGCACAGTTACAAACCAAATTAAATGTTACCAATGCAACCGCAGATGCTGTTGTAGCCTACAACAAATTATTACAAACAGCAGGAATTTTAAACAACTAATCAATACTTATACAAAATATAATTTTTTTATGCACCAAAATGAAACAACAAACAAACAAGCAGCTGCTCCTAAAAAAAGTAAAACCTTTCTTTTTGTATTAATTGGGTTATTAATAGCAGGAGGCTGGTTTGGCATATCCAAGTACCTGCATGCCCAGCATCATGAAGAAACAGACAATGCACAAATAGAAGCTAATATTAGCCCGGTAATTCCACGGGTGGCTGGCTATGTAAAAGAGGTTCGTGTTAAGGATAACCAACTTATTAAAAAAGGCGATACGCTTTTAATATTAGATGATCGTGACCTTGCCGTAAGAGTCCTACAGGCAGAGGCCGCATTGGCAACAGCACAAAGTAATCTTGGTGCTGCGCAGGCCAATACCAATGCTTCCAAAGCAAATATTGCTACAACACAAGCGGGCATCTCAACTGCTGATGCGCAGATAGAAACTGCTAAAATAAGTGTTTGGAGAACCACACAGGATTATGAACGCTATTCAAATCTTATAAAAGATCATTCCATAACCCAACAACAATTTGAGCAGGTAGAAGCTGCAAAACAAACGGCTGAAAAGCAATTGCAAATTTTGGTTCAACAAAAAAACCAGGTTGCAAGGCAAACAACTGCAGTAAGCTCACAAAGCAATGCTACTTCATCGCAAATTGGTGTAGCAGGTGCTGTTATTAAACAACGGCAAGTAGATGTGGCCGAGGCAAAACTTAATCTTTCGTATGCCGTTGTTGTTGCACCCGAAACTGGTATGGTATCGAAAGTAAATGTACAGGAAGGGCAATTTTTACAACCCGGCCAGTCTTTGTTCAGCATAGTTTTAAACCAGGATATTTGGATTGTGGCCAACTTTAAAGAAACACAGTTCGAAAAAATGAAAATCGGTCAAAGAGTTACCATTTCAGTTGATGCTTTTCCTGGTCATGAATTTGAAGCTACACTAACCTCTTTTTCACCCGCAACAGGTTCCCGTTTTGCGTTGTTGCCACCTGATAACGCTAGTGGTAATTTTGTAAAAGTAGTACAGCGTTTGCCGGTAAAAATTGAGTTTGCCAATCCAACAGACTCGCTGATAAAACAATTACGGCCAGGTATGAATGTAGGAGTGGATGTGCATTTGTAACTCCAGGCCTAAGGAGTTGAAAAAAATAAACTTCTCCAAATTTCTCTTTAGGGATTGAATAAATAAAAAATATTTTGAACCAGGCATAGAATTACTATTAAACTTCATTCGATAGTTATCGGATGGCGTCGCACACTTGTACGAGATAACATGGAGGAACTTTATAGACACTTACCTGTTGATTCAAAAGATTTAAAAAAACAACGCATTTATCTGCCTGTATAAAGGCAGCAATAAATAATATTGTATGCAACAACAAATGGATTCTTTAATTGAATACGGCTCAAGGCGAGTAATTATAACCATCACCGCAATATTTTGTGCGCTGCTTGAAATTGTAGATACCACCATCGTAAATGTGGCGCTTAACGATATGCGTGGCTCTCTCGGTGCCACTTTAACAGAAGTTGCCTGGGTTATTACTGCCTATGCAATTGGTAACGTTATCATCGTTCCTATGACGAGCTGGTTATCCGTTCAATTTGGACGCCGCAATTATTTTGCGGCTTCTATCATTCTTTTTACTGTTTGTTCTTTTTTGTGCGGCAATGCTACGGGCATTTGGGAATTGGTAATCTTTAGATTTTTACAAGGGCTCGGTGGAGGTGCATTACTCGTTACCTCACAAACAATTATTACAGAAAGTTACCCTCCTGAAAAAAGAAGTATGGCACAGGCTATTTATGGATTGGGCGTAATCATTGGCCCTACATTAGGGCCACCATTAGGTGGTTACATTGTTGATCATGCATCATGGCCTTATATATTTTACATAAATATTCCTATTGGTGTTATTGCCACCTTACTAACATTACAATTTGTTCGCAGTCCTAAATACGGCGAAAAAAGTACTGGTAGCGATATTGACTGGTTAGGCATTGGTTTATTAGCGATTACAGTAGGCTCGTTGCAATATGTACTGGAAAAAGGCCAGGATGACGACTGGTTTAACAGCAGCGTTATATTATATCTTGCCGTGGCCGCATTTTTGGGATTGTTCTTTTTTATCTGGCGGGAAACAAGTTTTAAAAATCCGATTGTAGAATTGCGGGTGCTAAAAAATGGTAACCTACGAGTGGGCACCATTCTATCCTTTATTATGGGTTTCGGCTTGTATGGTTCAACTTTTATTATTCCATTATATACGCAATCAATTTTAGGCTGGACGGCACAACAGGCAGGTATGCTGATGGTACCGGCAGCATTAACCACCGCGGTAATGATGCCCATAATTGGTAAACTCTTGCAAAAAGGTGTGCCGCAACAATACCTGGTGGCAGGTGGAATGGTACTGTTTTCCATTTTTACTTTTTGGGGTTATTTTATTGTAACGCCTGATACCAATTCTGATGCATTTTTTTGGATGCTAATTGTTCGTGGATTGGGAATGGGTATGTTGTTTATTCCTATAACAGCACTTTCACTTTCTACTTTAAAAGGGCAGCAAATAGGCCAGGGCGCTGCATTTACAGGTATGATGCGGCAGTTAGGTGGCTCATTTGGTGTGGCATTGATCACAACTTTTATGGCTCGCCAAAATATGACGCACAGGAGCGACCTTGTTAGTAAACTGGATGTAAACAATCCTGCTGTGCAGCAAAGGGTACATGTATTGCAACACAACTTTATAAATAAAGGGATGAATACAGATGTGGCACTAAAAAGCAGTTATGCTACTCTGGATCACATGGTAACAAAACAGGCAGCAGTATTATCTTACATGGATATATTTTTTTACCTGGGCGTTATGTTTTTGATTTGCGTACCATTTGTATTAATGGTAAAAGGTAATAAAGGTAAAAAGGTAGATCTTGGAGAAGCCATGCACTAAGATTTAATTGATAAGGCAAATCAAATGACCCTTAAAAATATAACTATATTTATTAGTGTTGTACAATAGGGCTTTACAATAAATAAAAATCCCATCCTGCAAAGGATGGGATCACAAAATATATAAATTCTTATTTACCCTAACACGGCTTCGTGTGTAATATTTGCATTTAATAATTTTGAAATTGGGCAATTGGCTTTTGCATCAGCTACTGCTGCATCAAATTGTTCTTTACTAATACCAGGAATTTTTGCAGAAATTATTAGGTGAGATTCTGTGATCGCTCCTGCTGCAGGATCCAGCGTAATTTCACATTTGGTATTAATTTCATCAGCTGTAAAGCCTGTAGCGTTTAATACAAAACTCAATTTCATACTAAAACATCCTGCATGCGCAGCGGCTATTAATTCTTCAGGATTGGTACCAATTCCATCAGCAAATCTTGTATTAAATGAATACTGTGATTTATTTAATACCGTGCTTTGGGTAGTTAGGTTTCCAGTACCTTCTTTACCTGTGCCGTTCCATACGGCTGTTGCATTACGTTTCATTCTTTTTGTTTTTATTGTTTGGAAAAATATGTTTCGTTGTAGCCAACTATAATTTTATTGTTCATTTCCACCACAGGCCGCTTGATGATAGTTGGGTATTCAACCATCAATTGTAAGGCCATCTTTTCATTCGTTACTTTTTGCTGCTCTTCCATTGATAAACTTCGCCAAGTAGTACTTTTTTTATTAAGCAACAATTCCCAGCCTACTTCCTTACTCCATTCTGCAAGTTTTAGTTTGGTGATCCCCGATTTTTTATAATCATGAAATTCAACATGGATGTTTTTTTTCTTATACCAGTCGAGCGTTTTTTTAATGGTATCGCAATTAGGAATTCCGTAAACAGTTATTGTATTCATAGTAAAATTCAGGTGATAAAGAGTTAGTATCCGGGAAGGTTGCTCTCCATTGATCGTAAAATACAGCCTTCCAAATTATCAAAAATAATTTTACATGTAAAAGTACATTAACAATGCTAAGGCTGTATTGTTACTGTATTAATTTTTCTTAATTGGGAAATTGTGTAGCAGGTACTTTTACCGTTCCTGTAGGATTAATAATATACCATTCTTTAAAATCCTGTCTGGCTTCCATCCCAATTCCATCAATGATCTCCATTTTTCTGCGGATGCGTACTTTCTTATCTGTATAGAATTCTGCACCGGTGTGGTTTCTGTCCCAATACAATTCATCACAATATAAAGTATCTCCTTTTGCATTGATAATTCTTACGCTGTCTCTTAAAAAAACTTTACTCTGACTCTCTTTATAAGTTGCATATTTGGCATCCAACTTACTGTCTAAGCTATCCTGAACATCAAAAAAATCTACATGAATATTTTTAGGAAACTCCACATAGGGAACGGTATCCTGAATCCGGTACATTACTGGTCCCTTTAAAATGGCTTTCTTTTTTCCTGAAACTGAGTAGGTAATCACTACATCCTTTCCTTCTTCCCGGGCAATGTCTTTTTGATTAAATTTCGCATGTCCTTCACTTAGCATATCCTCGCAACCAACTAAAAAAAAGCAGCCGGTAAAAACGGCTTCTAAAATAAGTATATGTATACCTGTAAATTTCATATTTAAATACCCGCTTCTTAATAATATTTTTGTGTTCTAAACCACAAGTCACTCAGGGACAATCCAAAACTAATACGTACGGTATTTTCTCTAAGGTTTGATTTTTTATCGCCCCTGCTTCCAATTTCAATAGCTGTATTTAACAGTGAAGATTGCGTTTCAAAATAGCCCCTTCTTAATTTTAATGGAAACCCTGCTCCAAAAGTAAAACCATATTCCGGTAAGTTGTTATTTACTTTTATATAATCTGGACCAAAATTAAAGCCAAAGCGATAATGTACAAAGTTGAAATATTTTTTAGTGTTGGTGTTGTAACTCGCAGGATAATATTCTATCCCTGCACGAATTTTCCAGTTATTAGCAACTAGGTCGGGTTGCCCGTAAAAACGATAATCTTGCCATTGAGTAGCTTCATAATCAGCGCCAAAAAGCCAGTGGCCTGAACTATCCCTGAAAGTAAAACCAACGCCATAAGTAGATGGCCGGATAATATCGCCTTTAATATTATTTTTAAAAATACTATCAATTTTAACATCGTTACCATTTGCGTCGGTGGTAATTGTCTGCCTTTCAATATCCTGACTTCCCTTTAGTGTTTGTTTTAAACTACCATAGGCCCCTAACACAATTACAGCCCTCCTTTTAAGCTTTATCTCATATTGCAAACCTGCATTTAAAAAAGTACCTCCAAAATTTGTTTTGGTAGAGGAGTTGGAAGCGTAATAATGCACGGTATCATTTAAGAAAGTTAACTTAGTACTGTAATCTTTTTTGCCAAATGAGTAGCCAAAATTAAATCCAAGACTCAGATTTTTATACCGTATTCCTGCTCCAGTATTTACTTCGTTTAAACCTCCACTTCCTTCAAAAATAGTTCCTAAACTATCAATACCGCTTAGCTTTTGAATTTTTGCTATTTTATAATTTATTTTTGAAACTGGTTTTAAGCCAAAACTGGCACCAAAAAAAAGACCTTTTCTGTTGGCTTTTTTTATTTTTATTGGAAATCCGAGTTGCATATAAGATATACTCAGGTTGTTAGAAGTATATTTAGAAGCAGGTGATATGCTTTTTAATGTTCTGCTATCTATTTCAGCACCAAAATCAAAAATTGTGCTGCGTTGGTAACTTGGATTTGTTCTAACAACTTCTGGTTCAACATATCCTAAATTGCCATACGTGGCGGGATTAATAAAGTTGATACTTTGGAAATCTGTGTAGCCAGCAGCTATGCCGCCCATTCCTCTGGTTATAATATTATGATTTGGTGAAAGATCGCCTAACCCATAGCGGGAATAAGGAGAGTTCTCCTGCGCCGCAACAGTTGTATAAAACAGTATGGTGGTAAAAACCAATACAATCAATCTCATCATTATTTGCAGTTATTAACTTCGCTGATGGCGTAAAGTCCTTTGAATAAAAAATTTAAGTCTGCAAATATCTTGTTTTTAAGTTGACCGGCAAAATAGGCCGAATCGCCCCCGGTTAAAACGACGTTAAAATTGTTGTATTTACTGGCATAATAATCGATGAATCCATCAATTTCATAGGTAATTCCTGCTATTACGCCACTTTGTAAATTTGTTTTGGTATCGTACCCAATTACGGGGAAATTCCAGTTTTTTTGCACAATTGGTAATAAAGCGGTGTGCTCATGCATGGTTTTAAAACGCATTTCCATACCAGGCGAAATAGCACCTCCCAAAAACTGGTGGTACTGATTGATGAAATTATAAGTGATGCAACTACCCAAACCAATCACTAAATTATTTTTATCGGGATAAAAATGCACCGCAGCTGCAACCAATGCCAGCCGATCGGCACCAATTGTTTCTGGTTTACTAACAGGAGTTGTAAAATTTACTTTTGTTAGATAGGATAATTTATGAAAATTGCTCTTTTGATTCAATATATTTTCTATAGCTGCATGATGGTTTATAACACTTGATAAAATAGTGTTTTGCGGCTTGTGCTGCTGCAATAATTTTTCAATAGTTACCAAACTATCGTCTGGTAGCAAGATTTGTTCTTTAAAAATATCAGATTCAAATACAGCACATTTTAAACAGGTATTACCAAAATCAAAGCAAAGCGTTTTTTTCATTTATATATTTTTCGCCATTAAATACCCTGATAGGTTATAAGGCATCCTATTAATTAAAATTCTTTTTTTATTACAGTTTAAATCCACTTAAATTTTTAAAATGCCCATTCAACTTTATCCGGCTTTTTAGCATTTCCATTTCAGCTATTACTGGCAATACTTTTAATAGATGCTGTTTTAAATATTCCTGGCGCTGTAGCTCATTAAACAATGCAAGAAGTTCGTATTCCTCTTGTAAAGATAATCCTGCATGGTGGGCAACATCGTAACTCCGCAACTGGTTATCAGCCTTTATAAAAGTTTTATTCACCTTTAAGATACTATGCAGCTGCCTGATTATATCTACCACTTTTTGCATTTGTACGCCATTGGTAATATCGGTGTTTTGAGGATAATTTACAATAGCGCCACTATACATTTTACCAGGTATATCCTTTACAACTTCTAAAATACGAAATACTTCCAGCCCTTTTGTTTTGATGTCCATTTCGCCATTGTCATATACTTGTGTTATTTCAACAAGTTCCACTAATGTACCCAATTCTCCCATTGTATCAGTAATAACAGGAGGTATACCAAAAGGCTTTTTATTTTCCTTGCAATCATATATCAGTTGTTTGTACCGGGGTTCAAAAATATGCAGGTTAAGCGCTTCTCCAGGGTAAACCACAATTGATAATGGAAATATGTTTATAAAATTCGTCATGCTTTAAGCAATTTTTTGTTGAAGGTAATAACGATTTTTGAATGATTGATTATCCTACTTTGTAACATTTAAATAGGCGTTTAACAATACAATTTTAAAATTGTTTCATTTGCAACACCATATCAATAGGTTGCTTTTTGCTTACCTAGACAGGCTTAACTCCATTTATTTGGTAGTTGATTTATTTACATTGAATTTTGTAGCATGTGGCAACAACAACTGCAACAAATTAGGCTGGGGAATGTAAAAACACTGGCGAGATGTATTTCATTGGTAGAAAATGAAGTTGCGGGGTATGAAAAATTATTACAATTATTGTCACCTACTTCCACCCCTGTTATTGGTATTACAGGGCCACCTGGTGCAGGAAAAAGCACACTTGTTGATGCGCTGATAAGCAATATCACAGCAGAAGGCAAAAAAATTGGTATTCTTTGCATTGATCCATCTTCACCTTTCAATTTAGGAGCTTTACTAGGAGATAGAATACGAATGAGCGAATGGTACAATAACCCAAATGTGTATATCCGTTCTTTGGCAACCAGAGGATCACTAGGTGGTTTACACCCAAAAATTATTGAAATTAGTGACTTACTTAAAGCTGCTCCTTTTGATTATATTATTATTGAAACTGTAGGCGTAGGCCAAAGCGAGATTGAAATTGCCGGTCTTGCTGATACTACCGTGGTAGTTGTAGTGCCGGAATCTGGTGATGAAGTACAAACAATGAAAGCAGGTTTAATGGAAATTGCTGACATTTTTGTTGTAAACAAAGCTGACAGAGCGGATGCAGATACATTTGCCAAAAACCTCCGGCTGATGCTGGCTCCTTCATTTAGCAGTAAGCAAATACCTGTTTCCGTTATTAAAACGGTGGCTTTACAAAAAAAAGGAATTGCTGAGTTATATGAAGCTATTCTAAAACATATTCAAGAACATGCTATAAACGACAAAAAAAGCTGGCTATTAGCTGAAAAAGCATACTACCTTATTCAGCAAAAAAGAATGGCTGGAGTAAATAAAGCTACATTAAAAAGGGAAATTGAGCTTGCAGGAACTACATTTAATTTATATCAGTTTATCAAAAAATATCAACAAGGCGGCTGATAATAAACTAATTAGCTATTGGCTTCAAATTCTTTGTTATTCTTCCACCAGCGATAACCAATAAAACCAACTAAAATAAAGGGCATAAACATTAAATACAGTATGCCGCTATTTAAACCCTGTGCAGGTTTTTCTCCCAACTGCTGGGCAGTTTTAGTACACAACGAACACTGTGCATTTACAGTTTGTATAAAAAAGCCTGCTAATAAAAAGAAGAAAAGAATAAGGAATAATTTTTTCATTGCTATGCAAAGATAAAGCATAAATCTATGATCTATAAGTTTGTTGAACTCGGATTTTAATACATTTTTTGATAGAATCTACATACATAATTTATTTAAAAAAAACATCATTTTTTATTCTATCCATTATTTCAGGAGTAATTGTTACTTCAGAATGCTGTTGCTTATATTGTTCCAGCCTTATATTCATCTCCTCAATTTTAAGGTCATAGTCTAACGCTTCCTTATTTTCAGGTAAGGTGCGGTGCGTAAATTTTCCTACCTCTACCGACAGTTGATAAAAAGTGGCTCCGGCAGCCATGCAGCCCAATAAGAAAAAAACAAAATCGTGTATGCTAAAACCGTAGGTGTACCAAAACCAACAACAAAAAATAATGGGGATCATAAAAATTATTTTTTGCCTGATCGCCACTAAAAAAATACCCAGATAATAACACACTATGCCAAATAAATAAAACCAGTTAGCAGCCTTTGATGCTATAAAAGGTACATATATCAATGGAAAAATAATGTAAAAAAAAGGCAAAATTTTAGACAATCCCTTCATGACTCAAATAGGTAATTTTTAAATGCTGATTTGCAAAATTACAAATGTTTCAAACATTTTATACTTAAAAATTAATAGAATACTATTTTTTTCGTCTTTCTCATTCTCTCAATCCATTTGGTTTGTGGATTGTAATTTAAAAATTAATATCCCATTTTTAGCTTTTACATACCTGTTGGCCTGATTGCTTTTACGTTAAGGACTGTATTTATTATATTTGCCAGCAATGGCACAAAAAAAATTACAACGTTTTGCAGATATAAAAATCTTTATCAATGTATTGGAGTACCCTGAAAATATGCAGGGGCAATGGAAAAATTTCTTTAAAAACACCCACCCTGTTGTATTGGAACTAGCCTGTGGCAGGGGAGAATATACTGTAGGTTTATCTAAATTGTTTGCCAATAAAAATTTTATTGGGGTAGATATTAAAGGCAACCGTATTTATATTGGTGCAAAAAAATGTTTGGAGCAACAATTAACCAATGCTGCATTTTTACGTACGCAAATTTCTATGCTTAGTAAATACTTTGCTGCAGAAGAAGTAAGTGACATATGGATTACCTTTCCCGATCCTCAATTGAGAACCTCCAAAGCAAAAAAAAGATTAACGCATCCATTATTTTTACGCCTGTACCAACAAGTATTAAAGGCAGATGGAAACTTGCATTTAAAAACGGATTCGCCCAAATTGTATCTTTTTACAAAAAGAGTAATTGAACTATATAATTTAATACTTGTAGAAGATTGTGCAGATGTATATGCTTCGAACCCGTCTATTGAACTACAAATTAAAACACATTACGAAGCATTGGATATTGCACAAAGTAATACAATCTATTACCTTAAATTTAAGCTGCCGCCAACTATTGTTGATTTGGATGAACTGTTACAGGATGAATTAAAACTAACAGAAAGCAATTAATTGCTATTGTATGAATGAATTAGCAGAAGGAGAAGATTTTTATTACAACGAAGCTGGCTTTGTTGTATTTACTGAACAATTTCATTTGCAAAGAGGCTACTGTTGTGGTAATGGCTGCAAGCACTGCCCCTACAATTATTGCGACGTTTCCGAGCCTAAACGAAGTGAATTGCGACAGGCAGTTCCGGATTGTTCCGGTAAAAGCAGTCCAACTTAAATTTTGTATCTTTTACATCATGAAAAAAAAGATTTTATCAAAAAAAAATGCAGAAAAAGAAACTCCAAAAAGTACTGTAAAAGAATATAGTTTTTTTTCGGATGTGTATGATGTAGTTCGACAAATTCCTAAAGGTAGGGTAACTTCTTATGGTGCGATTGCCACTTATTTAGGCACAAAATTATCGGCTCGTATGGTAGGCTGGGCAATGAATGCAGCGCATATTGTTAAACCAAAAGTGCCTGCTCACAGAGTAGTTAACAGAAATGGTTTGCTCACTGGAAGATTTCATTTTAGCACCTCCACTTTAATGGAAGAATTATTAAAAAAAGAAAAGATTTTGGTGAAAGAAGATAAAATTATTGACCTTAAAACAGTTTTCTGGGATCCTACTACAGAACTAGTTTTATAACTACAAAATAATCATTTATAAAACTTACTTTAGGCTGTTACAAATTTTTATTAAAAATTTTATGGATACAGATGATAAAACAATTATGGGCAAAATAACTTTTATCAACCATGATAAAAATTATGCTACCATAGAATATGAGCACAATGGCAAGAAAAAAACCATCACTGGTAATATCAGCGAAAGAGAACAGGAAAAATTAAAGCAGGAAAAGATTATAAAAAAAGCACACCAGTTTCATGTGGGTGACGAGGTGAGTTTTATAATTGCTTTATCTGCAAGAGGTGATAAAATGATTGCCGATTGCCTGCAGTTTCATTTTAATAATGCTTTAGATAACCTGATAAATAAATCACAAATTGAAAATAGATTTGTAGGTTACCTTAAAAAAGTGGAGGATGATTATTTTGTAAAAGAAACAGGCAGCTATATTTTCTTTCGACTTATATTATCACCCTGGGAAAAAAAGCCCAGAGAAAATAACTTAAATGAACCAGTTTTTTTTAAACTGGAAAATACGGACAAACCCGATAAAGTTACGGCTGCTCTTTTTAGGAGTGAGTACATCCCGGAATATATGTATGCTATGCAGTGTGTTAAAAAGAAAACGGTACTAGAAGTAGTAGTGTATAAAGTAACCCCACATGGTATTTTTATTGATGTGGTAGATAAAAAGATACAGGCAAAAATTGCAATAAATAAAACAGTTTCGCTTACTGCACAAATCGGTGATACACTAAAAGTAGTGATTACCTATTTAGGTACTGCTAAAATTATTGTTGAACGTGTTTGATAAAATAAATTTAAAATGCGGGTGAGCAACGTTACCTATAATTGTAGAAAAGCAATATATCAAGTCTTTACAATTATTTAGGTTTCGGTAAATACTGGTGTTAAATATTTGCGCTTAAAATAAAAAGCGGCAATACTAGTTCCCAAAATACCAATAATAGAAATGATGATTACGGCGTCTGTAAAAAAGTTTGTCCAGGAAAGTTTTACACCCATAAATTCTTTAAGAAATAATACCAGTACACTCCCTAAGTAACCAAAAGCATCTGCAACATACATGATGAAACCGATATTGCTTTTCACTTTGTAAGTTGCAATCATCCTTTCAAAATACAATGCATTAAAAGGTACATAACTCAGGTACAATCCCGTGCCGATCATTGTCATCCAAATTACGGGGTTAATATATTGAGCCAAAAACAACAATGTAGAAATCAGTGCCAATATATAACCTGCAATAATGATAAAGTGATTAATCATAAAAGCCCTGATATTATTTTTTACTAAAATTAGTAAACTCATGCATATCAACACTATCAGCGAAACATAGGTTTCTGTTTGGGTAAAAATGGCCGCATTATTACCATATCCCAATTCTTTCCACAATTCGTTTGAAAAATTATCCCGAAAGTCACGCAGAATAGTTAGCAAAACGTAAGTAAAAACAATCACGATGATGCCCGGTAAAAAAGTACGGATAAATGCATTTCGCTCAATACCTGTCATTGGTTTGCGTACACTTCTTAATAGAATATCTTCTGCTGTTGGAGGGGGAATATGGTTAAGCAGCCAGGTAAATAAAATCATAGGTATTACAAAAAAAGAACCTGCAATAAAAGGCATCCACATTTCGCTCACATGCCAATTTAATACAATTGATTTACCTACACTCTTTACCACACCAGAAGAAAAAATAAAACTGATTGAAAGCACTGCACCCATAAATTCAGTTGCTTTTCTTCCTTCTAAAAAACTAAATACGAGCCCCCAAACCATACCCAAAGGAAATCCATTGAGAAAAAGAAAAATTATATTGTAAGGTGCAGGCGTAACTGCAAATAGCAACAATGCTATCCATGCAAGCAATATTAATTTTACAATTGTGATAGCCCTTTTCTCTCCCTTCATACCGGAGATAAATTTTATACCATAAAATTTGCTGAGCATATAACCAATTAATTGTGCCGTTACCAGCCAAACTTTGTAATCGAATCCAATAAAACTCATTCCAGTAAAACCTGCGGAAGTAAAAGGTTTTCTAAATGCATACATACAGAAATAAACACAAAATGCACTTAGAGCAGCAAATACGGACAGCATCGATATTGGCATCTTTTTTAATTGCTTTTGCAGCAGCGTAGAAGTGTACATTTATTTGTTGGGTTTATATTGCAATCGAAAAAATTTACAAATCAGCTTTATTGATTAATAGTAGTAAGCTTTGTAATAAATAAAATTATATTTTGACTGTTATGTATAGAAAAATCAATATTTAACCAACTTTTTTTAACCGCTATCCACAGGATGTAAGTTTGTAAATTGAAAAGAATATTTTACAAATTATTTAATTCGGTTAGTATAATTTTTTATGCTGGTTGTACAACAACTATAACTTTCAAAACCGGAACTTTATTTATAGACAGCGATCTTTTACGCCTGTAAAAAAAGAGGATGGTAAATAAAAGTATTCCCAAAGAAACAGCAGATTGCACATATGAAAAATTAATCAGCAATTTACTCCAGTTAAGATTTTTCATAAAAAATTCTTTGTACAACGTTAATCCTACACTCCCAAGATAACCTGTAGCATCACAGATGTAAACAAAAAAACCTGCATTAGCTCTCATTCGAAACAGTGCAATGGTTCTTTCAAACAATGCAACCTGCATCGGTATGTAAGCCAAAAACAACCCCATTCCCAGTAAAACCATCCACCAAAAAGGCGATAGTACGTGCAATTGAAATAAGGCAGTCGAAAATCCTCCCAATAGAAGTCCAAAACCAATTAAGCCGGTGGTAACCCAAAATCCTTTTACGTTGCTTTTAATAAGTGATAAACTAGCTAATACCATTAATACAATAAAGCCCGAAATAGTTTCTGTTTGTGCAAACACTGCCTTATTCCATTTAACCTCAATTTCTTTCCATATTTCTACTGAAAAATTATCCCGAAAATCACGCATTGTGGCGAGTAAAGCATAAATAATAATAAAGCCAAGTAACCCCAATCCGTAGTCTCGCAATACTTTTCTTTTATCATCTTTACTCATTGGTGTTCTGGCAGATCTGGAAGCAATATCTTCTTCAGACGGAGCTGGTATTACGGAAAGCATCCAAACAAAAAATATAAACAACGGAAGAAAGATTAAACCAATAACAGCGGGAAGCCAAAATGATGTAATGGATGGCAACAATTCATGTAGGTAAAAATAAAATGTTTTTAAAATACCGGAAGAAACAATTAAGCTGATACTTAATCCTGTTCCCAATACCTCTGTAAACCTGCGACCTTCTAAATAACTAAAAACAACACCCCATACCATCCCAAGAGGCAGGCCATTGGCAAAAAGAAAAATGAAATTGTAGGGATAGGGTACAATGCCAAACAACAGCAATGCTAGTTCCGCAAAAATGATTAAACTAATAATTAGCTTCTTACGACTGGCTGCTTTCAGCTCAGATATTACTTTGATGCCTGCAAATTTTGACAACATGTATCCAAATACCTGTGCTATTATCAGTACTGCTTTATAATCGAGTCCCCAAAGTTTATACTCACTATAAGTACCGGCACTAAATGGTTTTCTAAATGCATACATACAGAAATACGTTCCAAATGCAGCAATCATGCACCATACAATAAAAAATCCTTTCGATTGAGAAAGTCGTTGTTGTAGTTTAAATGCAATTGTGGTTGACATGTTTTTCAAAGTTTCGAAAGAATGATGATTAATTTATTATCCTTGATTGCAAACATTTTAAAATAAATGTATAGTAGCATGTACACTTATGCTACAATAAAAAATTATAATCGCCTCCTTTAAAAAGACCCTGTCCTTATAAAATATTTTATTTATTAGCCACTTCTTTTTTGCGCTCTTGCTAACGCACATTTATCCAGCCATTCTTTACTAAACGGATCTATATTACCAAAGCGTTCTATACTGAAATTTGTGAAATCGTAAGGGTTGGGTTTTCCTGCCATCATTTCTGCAAATGCAAATCCTACACCACCAGCAACAGAAATACCAGCACCTACACAACCTGTTGCGGCAAACAAATTTTTAATTCC
>JANXSK010000210.1 GCA_025352695.1 Ferruginibacter sp.
TCAAGAATGTCAGCACCTGCTTCCAGGTACTCTTTGTGTATGCCTATAATAATTTGTGGTTGGGTAATGCTGAGCAGATCATTATTACCCTGTACATCGGTATGCCAGTCTTTAAAACGCTCGCTGCGAAAATCAGCTTCCTTTAGTTTGTGCCGTTGTATCATAGTACCCATGGCACCATCAATAATGAGTATTCGTTCTTTAAGGCAATCCTGTATTGTTTTTTTCATCGCTTAGATAAAAGTTAAATTATTAACTAAAAGTTGCAGTGAGTGACACAACGATGATGACCATTGCTGTTATAGCCCACCAAAAAATAATTGTAAACTGTTAAACGAGAATCAAATCCGGGAGAAGAGGTTGGGAATTGGTTTCGTTTATTAGTTCACTTCCCTTTGTTAAACGCCGGGTGATAATGATTACAGGCTGAACAATAAACAAATCCACCTGTAAACACTGTAAAATTATAACAACTTAGTCGTAACGCAAAATGATAAGGGCTGTTTAAAAAATTGGTAAAAGTAGCATTGTTACTAAATGAAACTTAATTACCGGCGTTAATATAGTTTTCTACAGGTATGCGGTTGCTGATACTCTTTGCCAGCGTCATTTCATCGGCGTATTCAAGCTCGCCACCAAAGGCAATGCCACGGGCAATGGTTGTAATTTTTATGGGAAAAGCTTTTAACTTTTTGCCGATATAGTAAATGGTTGTATCACCTTGAATGTTGGCGTTGAGCGCAAAGATAATTTCGTTTATATTTTCTTTTTCTATACGTTGCACTAAAGAATCAATGGTTAACTGATCGGGCCCAATACCATCCAGCGGCGAGATAATACCTCCTAATACATGGTAAATTCCATTGAATTGCTGGGTACTTTCTATGGCAATTACATCCCTGATATTTTCAACTACACAAAGTATATCCTGCTTGCGGGAATGGTTGCTGCAGATATTGCACAATGTTGAATCGGAGATATTATGGCATCTGGTACAAAATTTTATTTCTTCTCTCATCAATAAAATGGCTTCGCTGAAATGAGTTACTTCACTTACATCCTGTTTGATTAAGTGTAATACTAAACGGAGGGCTGTTTTTTTTCCGATACCGGGTAGTTTGGCAAATTCATTCACCGCATTTTCTAAAAGAGAAGAAGAGAAAACCATGGCGCAAAGATAAATGGATAATTGATAATGAAATAATGGATAATTATTAAAATCGTTAGCTTTTGCCTAATTAGGTACGCATTTCAAATTAAAGAATTATCAATTACAACTCAATGTCCCTTTCATTATCCCAATCGGCTTTTATAGTCAATTTTTTATCAAGGGTAATGGCCTTTTCGGGTTGTATTTTTTTTGTATAGTTGCCAGGATCCCAAACGCCATTGTTATTGGCATCATATAAAATTCGTAACTCATATTCGCCTGGAATAAATAATTTATCACTCCACACAAAACCTGTTATTGGTACCGATCTTACGATTTCGGTTGTAGTTAAAAATTGAATTACAGGATGTTTTGCCAGATCTATTTTTTTAAACCTAAGCGTTAATGAGCCATAGTCGCTTTCACTTTTAGATTTAAAGTGAAAGGTATCTGATTTGGCAAGCAGGTTATTGGCAGAATCACTTACTGCATCTTTATTAATGATTAGCCGGTAATGAGTATCTAACGGCCATTTATTTTTTACGTGAATAATTTTACGGGTACTGTCAAGTGAAATAGATATGCCTTCTATTTTATTATTATTGGTATCTGTTAATACAATTTTTGTAGTATCAAAATTTTTCAATGTGTTATTAAAGTGCAATTCAAAATCACTGCGAAGATCTTGTAGCATATTTTTTGATGGAGGAGGAGTAAATTTTAATTTTTTTTCAATTACAGGTTTTGCAGATAGGGAAGGTTGTTTTTTCTTTTCTTTTTCTTCTTCATAAGCATACAAGGTAACGGAGTCGGGGGTTGCTGCAACTACAATATCAGCATCGGCAAAAGCAAAACTTTCAATTTTTGAATTGTAAGTTTTACCACCATCACCATCTTTTAAAGCATAAATTCTATAAATACCTTCAGATAAATTGGTAAAAATAAATTTACCTTTTGAATTTATTTTAGCAATGTAATCAGGCTTTCTTTTTTCAACGGACGAATCGTTGGCATTGCGGTATAACAAGGCTTGTAAAGTACTATCAGGTTTACCTGTTTCGGCCATTAATACTGTGCCGGTTAACTTTAGTGAATCAATGGTTGAACTAGTTGAAAATACATAAGTAAATTCTTTAAAAGGGTTGTTTTCGTTGTTGTCTACAATGGCATTTCCAAAATTGATGGCGTAGGTAGTATTTTTCAGCAACGTATCTTTTAATTTAACGGTTACTGTTTTTAATTTAAAATCTATTATCGGAAATGTTTTTGGAAAAGGAGATACCAACACATTTTTTTGCACTTCCAGCACATTGATGTATTCATCAAATACAAGGGTTATTTTATCGCCCTTAAAATTGGTGCTTAACAATTTAGGAACAGCACTTATCAAAACCGGCGGAATCGTATCTCTTGGTCCACCAGTTGGAGCGCCAATTTGTGCACAACCGCTCACGGCTATTGAAACTATGTATAAGACTATAAAGGCAGCAGCAGTAAAAAATAAATATTTAATCTTCATTCAAAAGTGTTGAACTGCAAACTTAAACCCTTTCTGCTATTTGCCCACTACAGTAAATGATAAAATTGATTTAATTGGTTGATTCCTCTTCTTCTTCCACAAGATCGTGTAGTGCTACCGCTAATTTATTATCTTTTACAAAATTGCACCAATGGCAATCCTGTTTACCGCAGCCAATATAAAATTCACGGGCCTGTATTTTGTCCCACACAGCTTTAATTTGTTGTTTAACGGTTTCAATATCGGCAGGTGTTATTACAATTTTTTCTTTACGGTATTCTTTCTTTTTATCGGGCTCTACAAAATCAAATTCTGTGCTGATTACCTTCCAGTCTTTTTGCTCGTAATTATCAATAAGTAATTTATAAAAAACTGCTTGTCGCCAATAATCACCTCCATTGGGCTCTTTCTCGTTGGGTCCCTTTAGTTTGGGCAGCGCTTTATCAATGTCGCCGCTTTTATAATCTACCACATTTATATTTTTTCCATCAAATTCCAGTTTATCCAGTTTGCCTTTTAGCGGTACACCGTTTACCACCACCCCTCTAATGTTGCGTTCTACAGCTACTACTTTGTTCCAGGTAAGTAGGTATTTATCGTAGTAATTGCTGAGCACTTCCTCACCATATTCCATTCTGCGTTCAAAAGCTTCTTTGGTAAAATTTTCTCTGTGACGCTTCATGTACCAATTAAAATCACTGATTATTTCTTCTTTAGATGGAAATTTCTCCTGCTTGCCATCCTGCATTTTTTTAAACAACTTTTCTAATGCATAATGAATGGCACTACCAAACTCAAGATTCTCGCTTTTGCCAGAGGGAATGCGGATGAGATTTTTATAATAAAATCCCAGCGGACAATTTAAATAAGCACTCAAAGCGGTAACGTTCATTACAAATTTATCCAGTAAAGGTGTAATAAAATCTGCTTCAGTTTTTTCTATTTCAGGGGCTTGTCCGGTAAAATGCAGCGACTCAAATTCAAACAATTGCTCCTCGTTTAAAGCAATTTTTTGTAGCGGTAAATCATGCTGTTCTAAAATTTCTGCAATAAACATCGAGGGCTCCATTTCTTTAGCATCATTTTTAAATTTGGCGTATGAAATATGCAAATGTATTTCGGCTCTTGTTAATGCTACATAAAATAAGCGACGCAATTCTTCATCTTCATTGGCGTTGGGTTGTGATGTAAACATGGTGTCAGGAAATTTATAACCACCACTGGGCTTGCGTTTTTTTTCCCACGAAGCTGCATTTACACCAGCAAAAAAAACATATTCAAACTCCAATCCTTTGCTGCCATGAGCGGTTAGCAGGTTTACACCTTTATCACTACCCGCCACTTGCACCATCGGTAAAGCCAGTGCTTCTTTATCCATCAAGTCAATAATATCTACCAAACCTTTTAAGGTAAGCATTGGGTTGCGGCTAGATTCATCTTTTATAAAATCGAACAGCGCTGTAAGCAATTGCATGAAGGTAATTTTATCTTCACTTTTCATAATGTAAGTGAGCACGCCTCCTTTGTGGATGATGTTTTCAAACAACTGTTGAAGGGTTACATTGGAAACAGCTGCAATTAATGTTTCAAGTAAACCGCTTACTTTTTTAAGTCCTTCCTCAATACCGGTATCAAATAAATTTTGTGGTGGTTTATTGGCTTTGTCATATAATAATTTTCTGATAGAAATTTGTTCACCATTATATTTTTTACCATTTACCTCAACTGTTAATTTAGCAATTTCTATCGGTGGAATTTTGTAAAAATCAAAATGTAAAATTTCAAAAAGTATTTCATCACCACCATAGGGAATATCGTGTTCTGCATTTAGGTAACGCAGCAACTGAACAACCTTTTTTGCAAAAGGTTGTTCTAAAATATTTATGCTACGCTTACTGTAAATAGGAATTTTTTTAAGCCGAAAGTATTGCGCTAACTCAGTGCCGTATTTATTTTCTTTATAAATGATAGCAATTTTTCCTGCAGGAATTTTTTGTTCTATCAATTTTTTTACTTCATCAGTTATCGAAGCCATCTCTTCCTTTACCGAATTGTATTCAGTTAAAACCGGTTGATTGGTTAACCCATTAATTCGGGTATTTGCCGATAGTAATTCTTTGCTTAGTCCTTCAATTTGTTTTACAAGTCGCTCTTCATTTTTGTTGATCAGCGTTTTTGAAATATCAAGAATGGGTTGAGTGCTGCGGTAATTATTGGTGAGCACTACTGTCATTAAATCTTTTGTATAATTGGTTGCAAAATCCAGCATATTTTCTACGTTAGCTCCCTGAAATCGGTAAATGCTCTGGTCATCATCACCTACCACAAATACATTGGGTTTTTCCCAATAGTTAATAAGCAACTGCACTAGTTTATTTTGTGTGCCGCTGGTATCCTGAAACTCATCTACCAGCACATATTGAAACTTTTCCTGGTAAGTGGCCAGCACATTACTATGCTCTTCAAATACCTTTATTACCCAATTGATCATGTCATCAAAATCGTAGCGATTTTTTTTACGCATCAGGTTTTGATAGGTATCAAATTCATTTACCGCAGCCCGTAGTTTTTCCATCTTTTCTTTTTCGGCTGCAATTTTATCGGTACGTACCTCTCCTTTCTTAAATTCTTTGGTAGCTCTTTTTGCCACATAGTCATCACGCAGTGGCAGGTCAATGATATACGTATCTATTTTTTGATTGATGAAGATGGGTGTCCATCCTTCCTTTTTCATAGAAGAGAAAAGGTTCTTTAAATTATTGATCTCAAAATATACATCGCCGCGGTACCTTTTTAATGGATGATTTTTTGGAAAGCTGTCAATGAGTGTTTTAAAAAGCTGGATATTTTCCAATTCAGAAATAGCATCGAGTGCCGTTTTTTCAAACAACGATAAATTCTCCTGAATCACCTCATTACAAAAAGCATGAAAGGTGTAAATGTTTACTTTGTAGGCATCAGACCCAATAAATTGTAGCAGGCGTTTGCGCATGGCAATCGTTCCGGCGTCTGTATAGGTAAGGCATAAAATATTTTCCGGTAACACATCTGTATCCAATAATATTTTTCCTATACGGGCAGCTAAAATTTGTGTTTTGCCAGTTCCCGGACCAGCAATTACCATTACCGGTCCTTCAACGGTATCAACGGCTTTGCGCTGCTGTTCGTTCAGCTTTTTATATTCTTCGTTGAATTTTATTTGTAACTGTTGCTGATATGTTTGCATGGTGCGATAAAAAAGATTACTGCTTTAAAGCCCCAATTTTGCCGCACTGTAAGAGAGTGTAACGCCACTGAAGTAAAATAATAGAACTAAGTTGGGTACAAAGAAAAACAAATTGTATTGATTATTGTTAATGTCATAAATTAAGTTAATGAGCAAAGTGTATTCCCTAAAAACAGTACAACAATTACCCATAAGCCTTGATAAAGCCTGGAACTTTTTTAGCAGCCCCGCCAACTTGCAAGAAATTACACCAGATAATATGGGATTTGCTGTAATTTCCAAATATCATGGCGACAAAATGTATCCAGGACAAATTATTGAATACACCGTAAAACCCTTGCTAGGCATACCTTTATACTGGATGACAGAAATTACACATGTAGAGGATAAAAAATATTTTGTAGATGAACAACGGTTTGGCCCTTACAGTTTATGGCACCACCAACACCATTTTAGAGCCATTGTTGGCGGTGTTGAAATGATTGATATTGTACATTACAAAATGCCTTTTTGGTTTTTGGGTGATATTGCCAATGGTCTA
Organism: Ferruginibacter sp.; assembly: GCA_025352695.1. Classification (GTDB taxonomy): domain Bacteria; phylum Bacteroidota; class Bacteroidia; order Chitinophagales; family Chitinophagaceae; genus Ferruginibacter. Next base: position 6,437 of record JANXSK010000210.1, read on the forward strand.
TTTGTAAAAAATCAACTGAAAGGAATATTTGATTACCGCTTTACAAAAGTAGAAGTCATGTTTGGGAAAATGAACGTGTAAAAAATTAACCTTTGCAGGTATTGTATTTAAAAAAAGTTGTTTGAAGGTTTAGCCCCTTCATAGAAAAAATTAACCAGGCATTCTGGTAATATACTTTTCCATTTGTTTTATTTGATCCGCAATTTGAGGCGTGGTAGGTTTAAGGCCTTTAGCTTTTCTAAAATATTCTTTGCCAGCCCTGAATTCCCTTTTGTTGATCATAATAGAAGATAACTGCAAATAAGCAGCCGCTTCATTTTCTTTATCAGGTAATCCTGAGCGAATGGCTCCCCGGATATAATTTTCAGCCTGTTTCATATCTCCTTTTTGCATGGCCAGCATACCCAATTGTAATTTATTAGCGCCCTCAGCCTGTTTCATTTGTCCACCTAAAATACCGCCATTACTCATCAGTTCCTGGCTCTTTTTTAAATTTATTTCTGCTCCTTCATAATTTTGATCCACCATATCAAGGTTGCCTTTTACGGTGTAGTAAACAGAACGGATGGGCTTTATCAATAATGCAGGAAACCAGATAGACGCTAACACTTTTTTAGCCCCTTCCATATCGCCGGTTTCCATAAACTCCTGTATTAGCCGCATGGGCCCAAAAATAAAATGACCCACAATTAAAACTACTGCTGTCAGATACAATACAAACGAAGGCCAGAAACCAGCTTGCACATTCGTAAAAATTGCCAATGCCAGTAACACAATTCCTAACCAGAGACGATATTTAATAACAAGGGTTAACCACTTCATAAACGTAAAAAATTTGGATGGCAAAGATAAGGTTAAGAAAATTACGAATGACCAATCGAAAAAGTAGGAATATAGTTAAGTATAAAACATAGAATTTTGCCTAAAGGCAATCAATGTTGGAAGCTATTGTGTTGTTTGTTACTTTTGCAATCCAAATTAAGTATTTATACTGTTGTTTAAACTTATTGGTCCCGTAGTTCAGTGGATAGAATAGAAGTTTCCTAAACTTTAGACACAAGTTCGATTCTTGTCGGGACCACCATTATATAATTTAATGCTTTATAATTAATTTATTGTAAAGCATTTTTTCATTATACACATATATTCCCACACAGTTTAGTGGACTACATTTTAATTTTCTTATTTGAAATTATCATCAAACTAACGTGTTAATAATCTTACCTAAATGTTCTAAAAATTTTATATGACTACAACAGTAATGGCACTTGAACATGCAAAATATTTTAATTAAAGGGTTTAGTATAGAGGATCTTTTTATTAAAAGTTTATATTCAAGGAAGAACGGATTCTACTCTTCCATTGTTTACTTTTCTTACTGCTGTCGAATTTTCTCTTTGGCAATTTTGTAAAACGATTTTATCAAATTTATTAACTTTAGCAATCTATCTAATTCTAAAAAATTTTATTTAAATGCTTTTTACAAATTCGGAAATCCTCCTTTTTTATAAATAAATCAGAATATATTAAAGTGTTATTCAATAAATAATAACATGAATATATCAGACAATTAACAAACTGTTTTTCATACTCCAATAAATTTAAAAGAATGTTTGTAACGATGTATCAGAATGAAAGAAAACTCTTTCAACAGAGTGCGCAGGGGAATGAGTAGGCTTTTAAAGGCTTATTTGATACCTACAATAGCAGGCTTTTTTTATTATATTTCCGGAATTGTTAAATCAGATCAAATAGCAGAAGAACTTATAATGGATGTGTTCTTAAAAATTTGGCTGGGTTGGGAACATCTTACACAAAAAGAACATTTTAATGGTGAATCATTTACGATTCACGGAGTTACTACCTGGGCTGTTGGCGGCAATGGCATCTCCTTTGTTCCATCAACACTTTCCTTTTACAACGAAAACAATTCAGATAAAATAATTGCAGCTTTCCTGTTAGGAGCTACAGAAGCAACCGCTGACCCTACTTTAAATAAAGGCGTGTACATTTTAAAAATCGTAAGTCTGTTGCCTGGATCTTTATTAAATTATGTGTACAAGATTGGTAATTTGTATGCCCACCTTTCTGTTCTTCAATAAACTTTATTTTTTCTTATATTCAAAAGAGGTTGTTGAACTATTATTTGTAGATTTATACGTCCAAATAATAGTATAAAAACTTACTCAACAATCATTATTAATACTACACAGAAAACACTTTATGGGAGATGTGCAAATAAAAAAATCAGCCGAAATATATGATGTCATTATCGTAGGCTCTGGCGCAGGCGGCGGAATGGCAGGCTTTGTATTGGCCAATGCAGGCATTAAGGTATTGATGTTGGAAGCAGGTCCTTTTTTTGATCCTGCCAAACAATCGCAACAACTAAAATGGCCTTATGAATCTCCCCGGCGTGGGGCTTCCACAACACGAGCCTTTGGCGATTTTGATGCAGCCTATGGTGGCTGGCAACTGGAAGGCGAACCTTATACAACCAAGGATAAAACAGAATTCAGCTGGTTTAGGTCTCGTATGCTGGGTGGTAAAACAAACCACTGGGGAAGAATTTCTCTGCGCATGGGCCCCGATGATTTTCAACCAACGGATGGATTGACAGATGCCTGGCCAATTACCTACGAAGAAGTAAAACCTTACTATGATAAAGTAGACAGGATGATTGGCGTGTATGGCACCAACGAAGGATTGAAAAATGATCCGGATGGTATTTTTTTAACACCACCAAAGCCAAGACTAAATGAAATATTTATAAAGAATGGCGCAGCAAAAGCCGGGGTAAATGTAATTGCTGGAAGAGGTTCCGTATTAACAGAAGCCTTGCCCGGAAACAAAGACAGAGGCGTATGTTTTAATTGTGGTCAGTGCAGCAGAAGCTGCAAAATATATGGTGATTTTTCTTCTTCTTCCTGCCTTGTAATTCCTGCCATCAAAACAGGTAATTTAAAAGTAATTACCAATGCCATGGTTAGAGAAGTAATTACCGGTAAAGACGGAAAGGCAACCGGTATTTCTTATCTTGATAAAACAGACGGACAGGAATACCAATTGAATGGCAAGACCATTATTTTAGGAGCAAGCGCCTGCGAATCGGCACGTATATTATTAAATTCTGTATCAGCGCAACATCCGGGAGGCCTTGCCAATAGCAGTGGTGTAGTGGGAAAATACCTGCACGATTCAACCGGCGCAAGTTTGGGAGGCTTTCTTCCGCAGCTAATGGATCGCAAACGCTACAACGAAGATGGCGTGGGCAGTGTACATATTTATTCGCCCTGGTGGCTGGATAATAAGAACCTTGATTTTCCGCGGGGCTACCATATTGAATATGGTGGGGGCATGCATATGCCTTCGTATAATTTTGGTGGAGGCACTACAAAAATAAACGGACTTGTGCCGGACAGGGATGGTAAAACAAAGGCCGCCGGTGGCTTTGGTGCATCTTTAAAAGATGATTACCGCCGATTTTATGGAACCCAGGTGGGGATGGCCGGTAGAGGTACTGCCATCGCCCGCAAAGAAAACTATTGTGAAATTGATCCGAATGTGGTAGATAAATTCGGGATTCCGGTACTGCGTTTTAATTATACCTGGAGTAAGGAAGAAATCAATCAGGCCAAACACATGCAGGAAACTTTTCAGTCGATCATGCATGGAATGGGTGCTATTATTACCTCAAAAATCCAAGGTTCTGAAACTAATTATGGGTTGGAAGCTCCCGGAAAAATCATACATGAGGTAGGAACCATTCGTATGGGTAACAATCCTACAACTTCGGCGCTTAATAAATGGTGTCAGGCACATGATTGCAAAAATTTATTTGTGGTAGATGCGGCGCCTTTTGTTCAGCAGGGAGATAAGAATGCTACTTGGACGATCCTTGCTTTATCGATGCGTACAGCCGAATATATTCTTGATCAAAGAAAGAAACAAAATATTTAAAATTTATGAATAGAAGACAATCATTAAAAGCCCTCAGCATATCTACTTTTTCCGCCGGATTACTAATTGAATCCTGCAAAACAGATACGCCAAAATCAACCAATGCGGTAGATCATTCCAACCTTGGTGATGTAGCAGGTATGCAGGAGTTTGAAATCGAAAGACTAAAAAAACTATATCTAGAACCAGCATTTTTTAATGCGCATGAAAGAAATACTTTAATCGTACTTGCCGATCTTATTATTCCAAAAGATGCCGTATCTGGTAATGCATCAGATGCCAAAGTGGTTGATTTTATAGAATTTATTGTAAAAGATATTCCCGACCACCAGGTGCCGATGCGGGGTGGGTTAAAGTGGCTCGATATGCAATGCCTTAACCAATATGAACAATCATTTTTGGGCAGTACAAATAAACAACAGCTCGAACTATTGGAGCAGATTGCCTATCCGGGCAAAACGAAACCCGAGTTGCACCAGGGCGAAATATTCTTTAACCGCATGCGTGACTTAACCGCAACTGGATTTTATACCAGTGAAATCGGAATAAAAGATATTGGTTATATGGGCAATGCACCCAATAAATGGGAAGGTGTTCCAAAAGATGTTTTACAACAATATAATTTATAAGAAGACTATTTTTTATTCATTCAAAAAAATTGCAGTATGAAAAAGGGTAAAATAAATGATACAAAAACAGATAATTCAAGACGGCATTTCATAAAAAATGCAGCATTGGTTTCTGCAGGTTTTATGATTGTACCACGTCACGTATTGGGTGGTAAAGGATTTATAGCACCAAGCGATAAATTAAATATAGCGGCAATAGGTGCCGGTGGAAAAGGTTATGGCGATTTGAAAGAATTTTCTAAAAGTCCTAATGTAAACATTGTGGCTTTATGTGATGTTGACGAACGCAGGTCAGCGGAAGCAAGAAAAACATATCCCAAAGCAAAATATTATAAAGATTACCGCGAAATGTTGCAAGCCGAAAAAAACAATATTGACGCCTGCAACATTTCAACACCCGATAATTTGCACGCTGTTGCAACCATTGCTGCAATGCAATTGGGTAAGCACGTGTACACGCAAAAGCCATTGACACATGATATTTACGAGGCCCGTGTTTTGGCCAATGCGGCAAGTCGGTACAAAGTGGTTACGCAAATGGGTAACCAGGGTGGATCAAGTGATGGCGTTCGGCAGGCAAAAGAAATGTACGATGCCAATTTACTGGGTGATGTGCATACAGTTTATGTGTGGACCAACCGTCCGGTATGGCCGCAAGGTTTGCCAACACCCACAGGAAGTTTTCCTACACCGAAAGAAGTGGACTGGGATCTTTGGCTTGGCCCTGCAAAATATATTGATTACAACCCGGCTTACATGCCATGGAACTGGCGGGGATTTAATGCATTTGGCACAGGAGCATTGGGTGATATGGCTTGCCACATGATGGATCCGGTTTTTCGTATTTTACCCATTGATTTCCCTTCTGAAGTAGAATGCAGTATTCCTAAAAGCTGGACGGTAGATGGCAAAGAAGCAAAATATCCTGATGGGTATCCTTCGGCCTCCGTGATTCATTTAAAATATCCAAGAAAAGATGGTAAAGGAGAAATAAAAGTATCCTGGTATGATGGAGGCATTATGCCGCCTTTGCCCGAAGAATTACTTGCGGATGAATCGTTTGGCGGTAATGACGGAGGTGCGATGTTTATCGGCGATAAAAGTAAGATGCTGGTAGATTGCTATGGCGAAAATCCTCGTTTATTGCCTTCTTCCTTAATGAAACAAACTACTATGCCTGCGCAAACAATTGCAAGGGTTCCGGAAGGTCATTATCTGCAATGGGTGAATGCTTGTATTGCCGGTTATGGTAAATTAAAAACAAGTTCTCCGTTTGAATATGCTGGTCCGTTTACGGAAAGTATCCTGATCGGCAACCTTGCTATTCGCAGCTGGAACCTCGAATCAAAAAATGAAAAAGGCAAGATTGTTAATCCGGGAAGAAAGAAACTATTATGGAATGCGAAAGATATGAAAATTACCAATTTTGATGAGGCCAACCAGTTTGTAAAACGAGAATACAGGCAGGGATGGAGTTTAGGCATTTAATCAACATGTTTTTTGCCGGAAAGGCGGTAAAAAAGAAATACAAATCAAAACGTCTAACCGCCTTACCGGCAAAAAGGAATGCCGTAAATAAAAAAAACTTTTAACGCCTCATGGCAAAATTAAGTCAGTAAAAAAATATCAAAACATCTAAGCGCCTTACCGGCAAAAAAATTATTATTTAAAAATCTTGTATGAAAAAAATCATGTTAATGTTTGTATTGGCAATCGGCATCATGGCTTGTAATAACTCCAATAAAATACAAGGCGGCAAAGGCTGGATTAGTCTGTTTGATGGAAAAACCCTCGATAACTGGAAAGCAAGTGAAGAGCCTGGTACTTTTTCTGTAGAAGATGGTGCTATTAAAGTTGCGGGTGTTCGCTCTCACCTGTATTATGATGGACCTGTTATGGATCATAACTTTTCTAATTTTGAAATGAAGGCTACGGTAATGACCAAGCCTGGTTCCAACTCCGGTATTTATTTTCACACAGTTTTTCAACCGGTAGGTTTTCCAGATAAAGGCTTTGAAGTGCAAGTAAACAATTCTCATACTGATTGGAAAAGAACAGCCGGCTTGTACGATATCAAGGACGTGAAAGAAGTATATGTTAAAGATGACGAGTGGTTTACTGAATACATCCGGGTAGAAGGTAAACATGTAATAACAAAAATTAATGACAAAATAATATGCGATTGGATACAACCGGATGGATTTGTACCTCCTAAAGGGCATGCCGGAAGGATTATTTCGAAAGGCACTTTTGCTTTACAGGGCCATGATCCTAAAAGTATTATTTTTTTCAAAGACATTATGGTGCGGCCTTTACCATAAATTAGTAAAAATTAAAAGGCTTGTTTTGCCTGCAAAATAAAGATGCATTTATTGTAGGTTGTTTGCATGTAAAAAGAGCAGTCGTTTAATAAATTATTTTTTTAATGTTGTTGAGAGCATTCAGTTTTGCAACACTTATGTCATTTATAAGTTTTAAATACTCCAATTTAACCCTAGTAAGATATATGCAAATCGATAAGTACTTTTTATCTTATCAGCACATAATGATTTTGTTGCTTCTCTAATAAATCTACTACCCTTCTCCTTGGTATTATAAAGCTTCTCGGTGAATTTTATTTTTAGGATTGCCCAGATATTTTCTGAGGTATTTAGTTCAAAATTACAGGGTGGTAAAAATATAAACCCGATATTTTCTGGTATGGAAAATAATTTTGCTCTGTGAAATGCTCTGTTATTCAGCACCATTATTTAAAAATCTCCCGAATTTATGGTTGATAAACCGTTGAGAAAAACCTGAACATTTTCAGAAGTACCATTGGGCATTTCTAAAAGAAGTTTTGCTCCTTTATCGAAATAAGTCGAAACAACTTAATGGCTGATTATTTCAGATTTCTGACTCTAACTGTATACATATTATAAGTAGTTGCACCTGCATTTTTTAAATTGGCTGAATTATCAAATTTATCAATAAACTTTCTTTACTTTTATTTATGCTTGTCTAAATCTATGAATCCTTCGGGTTTTATTTAAAATTATTGTTTTACCTATTTTTTGTGTTTATAAATTGATATTCATACGAATTTATAAATCAATTGTATTGAATAAATAATAGTTTTATAACAACAATACTTAATTGTTGCATCTTCTACTAATTACTTTTGAAACATGCATAGTGAGGAAAAGTTAGCTGAATCACAACTTATAACACTGCTCGCCAAGGGAAGTGAATATGCGTTTAAAGTATTGTACAACCAATACAGTAACCGTATTTATAAACACGCTCAACGATACCTAAAATCTCCGGTTCTTGCCCAGGAAATTGTTCAGGATGTATTTTTGAAATTATGGTTTGAACGAACAAAAATAAAAGCAGATAAACCGATTGAAGCATGGCTGATTACTGTTACCAGAAATAAGCTGATTAATCAATTTAGAAAATTGAGCAGGGAAAGAATAAAAGACAATTGCTTTGATATTGCAATGATTACAGACAAGTCGGATACAGAAGAAAAAATAATTAGTACGGAG
>JANXSK010000217.1 GCA_025352695.1 Ferruginibacter sp.
AAAAACCATTGATGAAACCGGGCGGAGAAGAGAGAAACAAATTGCTTATAATATTGAACATAACATTACTCCTACCACTATTGTAAAAAGTAAAGAGCAAATTTTTGCGCAAGGTTCTGTGCTTGATGTTAAAGGGTACGATCCTTCAAACCCATATTCGATAGGCGCTTCAGAAGAATTGGTTACGATGGCTGCAGAAGATCAGGAAGTGTATAAAACAATCCCACAAATGGAAAAAGCTGTTTCTAAAATTAAAAAAGAAATGGAAAAAGCTGCAAGAGATCTTGATTTTATGCAAGCCGCCAGGTTAAGAGACGAAATGTTTAGATTGCAAAAGGAGTTGGAGGAAATGAAGTAAATCTATTTATCCCGTTATTTAATTTTTAAAAAATTAAATAACGGGATAAATAAAAGGGTGCAATAAAAAAAGGCTGAAATTGTAAAATGAGGTGGTAAAAAATGAGGCGCAAAATGGCTCACCTCAAAAATAAATTCATATCTTACAATTCCTTAATTTACTCAATAAACTTGTAATGTATGATCACAGTTGCACTCTACAACCTTAAAGGCGGCGTTGGCAAAACAGCCTCTTGTGTAAACTTTGCTTACCTGGCTGCAAAAAGTGGTTACAAAACATTGTTATGGGATATTGATCCCCAAGGTTCCACTACTTTTTATTATAAGTTAAAACCCAAAGATGCGCAGGGCATTAAAAAACTGATTAGCAAAGATGCCAACCTTGACAGCGCAATTCTGGCAACAGAATATGAAAATCTCGAAATAATTGCTGCCGATAATTCTTCCAAAAGTTTTGATATTATGCTGGAAGAAATGAAGGGGCAAAAGAATCGTTTAAAAGGCATTTTAAAGCAATTAGAAAATGAGTATGATTTTGTATTTATTGACTGCCCTCCCGGTTTTAGTGTGTTGAGTGAAAATATTTTTAATGCCGCCGACATTGTTTTAATGCCCATAATACCAACCACTTTATCTATTCGTACTTACAATATGGTAAAAGATTATTTTAAAGAAAAAGCATTGGATAGTGCCAAGCTCATGTGCTTTTTTACCATGGTTGATCTACGCAAAAATATGCACAACGAAATAATGGAACAGTTGTACAAAGACAAAAAATTCTTCCAAAATTATATCCCCTATTTATCTGAAGTAGAAAAAATGGGTATTCATCGTAAGCCAATAGAAGAATATGCCCGTAGCAGTTACGCTGCAAAGTGTTATCATGAATTATGGACAGAAATTAAAGAAGGCGTAGTCGAATAATTCTGTACCCTTTTAAATTTAAAAAATGGTTACCTAAACCAATTTGTAAGTAATAATTGTTGTTGTAAACCACCAATAAAAAATTAAATGAAAAGAGAACTTACAAGCTGGTTTAGCCCCGCCTTAGACAAAGAAATGCCTATTGCAAGATACGGTGACTACGGATTTGCATTGTTATTAATACCCACTGCGGCGGCAGACTATCTGGAGTATGAACGTTTTCAGCTAATCGATTATCTTGCTCCTCATATCAACTCCGGAAAAATAAAAGTTTTTTCCGTTAACAGCATCAACAATGAAAGCTGGATGCATCCTGATATGCAGGGCGAACATAAAGCCGTTAACAATAACCGTTTTAATGAATATATTTTTAACGAGGTAATTCCTTTTATAAAAAATAATACTTCCTGGCAAACACCTGTTATTGTTTCAGGAGCTTCTTTTGGTGCCTTGCACAGTATGAATTTATTTTTAAAAAGACCCGATTTAATTGATGGTGTTATTGCCATGAGCGGTGTGTATGATTTAAGGGAATATTCAAAAGGGTTTTTTGACGATCAGGTATACCTAAATTCACCAATGCTTTATATGCCCAATCTTACAGAGCACAGCATACTAGAACAAATACGTAAAAGTAAGCACATTCATATATTAACAGGCACCGGTGAATATGAGGATCCCGAGGCAGGAAAAGCTTTTGCAGGGGTTTTATATAACAAAGGAATAAACTATGAATTAAGTGTTTGGGGTAACGAATGGAAACACGACTGGCCAACCTGGCGAGCAATGCTGCCCCTGTTTATTGATACAAGATTTTAAAATATTACTATTTTTCTATCAAAGTAGGTAAAAGGTCATCCGGTAACTATAATTATAAACAGTATTATGCAATTAGTATTTTATAAAAAAATACAATTGGAACAATAAAATGTTCCTTTTTTAGTTATTAATAAACCCAAACCCCCTAGCTATGAAAAATTTCTTACTCATTACATTTTCCTTGTTAAGTTCTGTAATATTGTATTTTATAGATTGGTCAACTTCTAAAAAACTAGTTGAATTTTAGTTTTTTAATGAATCTGTTTAGTTGTAGCTAAAAACATACACGTCCTATTTACTATATCGTCTTTCAGTGGTTTGCTTTTTAAAGACCATTTATTGTTTAAGCACTGCAGTTTTTCTATTTTATAAGATTTGATTGATTGAAATATTCTAATTTCAGTCTTGATTGGCGAGTAAGATTGTTTTACTTTTACGCCATGTCAAAAAAATTATTTTTACTTGATGCCTATGCATTGGTTTTCAGGGCGTATTATGCACTCATTCGCAGCCCCCGTGTTACCAGTAAAGGTAAAAACACCAACGCTCAATTTGGTTTTACTAATACTTTAATTGATTTGATAAATAACCAAAAGCCAACCCATATGGCTGTTTGCTTTGATACGCATGCCCCCACAGAAAGACATACCGATTTTGCTGATTACAAAGCCAACCGTCAGGAAACGCCAGAAGATATCAGGGCTTCAATACCAGATATAAAAAGAATTATCGAAGCATTCAACATTCCCGTTATTGCCATAGATGGATACGAAGCTGATGATGTAATTGGAGCACTTGCGAAGCAAGCTGAAAAGGTGGGCTATGAAGTATTTATGGTAACCCCGGATAAAGATTATGGCCAGTTGGTTAGTGAAAATATAAAAATTTACAAACCCCCCTACCAGGGTGGCAACATAGAAATAATGGGACCCGAAGAAATTTGTAAAAAATGGGATATTCAAAATGTAGATCAGGTAATTGATATTCTTGGGTTAATGGGAGATGCGGTAGATAATATTCCAGGTATAGCTGGAGTGGGCGAAAAAACAGCAGCCAAATTATTAAAAGAATACCACACACTAGAAAACATATTAGCCAATGCCGATAACATTAAAGGAGCATTGGGTGAAAAAATTCGAAAAGGTAAAGAAGCCGCTGTGTTGAGTAAAAAATTAGCCACCATTATAATAGATATTCCTACTGCGATATTTCATGAAGAAGATTTTCGGCTCAAAGAAATTAATAAAGAATCCTTAAAAGAAGTATTTACAGCACTGGAATTTAGGGGCTTTATTAAAAGAGTTTTAGGTGAAGAAATGCAGGTAGAACCTGGTGTTCAAATTCAGGAATCTGGTATAAAAAATAAGCAAAAGAGTATCGGCCAAATGAATCTTTTTGATAATTCAACAGAACCTGCATCTTTAACTGAAACAACGAAATCATCAACAGCAACGGAAGAAGAACCCACCTATTTAGTTGTAGATAAAAATATTTATAACACCCCACACAATTATACACTTGTAAATACTGAAGAACAAATAAGTAAATTAATTGATACGCTAAAAGATAAAACTGAAATATGTTTTGATACAGAAACTACTTCCATAAATGCCAACGATGCTGAACTAGTAGGCATCAGTTTTGCCTGGCAAACCGGCGAGGCATTTTATATTCCTTGTCCAGCCGACAGAAAAGAATGCCTGTTATTATTACAACCTTTTCTTGCACTTTTTAATGACCCTACAAAAACCTGGATAGGACAAAATATTAAATACGATTTACTGGTAATTAAATGGTACGGTATTGAAATAAAAGGAAATATTTTTGATACCATGCTGGCACATTATGTAACAGAACCTGATGGCAAAAGCAGTATGGATGCATTAAGTGCAAAATATTTAGGATACGAGCCGGTACACATTGAAGAACTCATCGGCAAGAAAGGAAAAGGACAAGGTAACATGAGAGATGTTGATCCTGAAAAAATAAAAGAATACGCTGCAGAAGATGCGGATATCACTTTACAATTAAGAACAATTTTTCTTACCGAATTAAAAGCAAAGAATGTTGAAAAGATTTTTTACGAAGTAGAAAATCCCCTGGTAAAAGTGTTGACCGATATGGAATTTGAAGGCATCCGCATTGATGAAGGTTTTTTAAAAGAATATAGTAAGGTGTTGGAAATAGAAGCTAAAATAAGTGAAGATAGTGTGTATGAACAGGCAGGCGTTCGTTTTAATCTTGCCTCTCCCAAGCAATTGGGCGAAGTTTTATTTGATAAAATGAAACTGGATCCTAAGGCAAAAAAAACAAAAACAGGCCAATACGCCACAGGCGAAGATGTACTGACAAAGCTTGCAAGCCAACATAAAATATGTGATGACATTTTAACTTTTAGGGAATTAACAAAATTAAAGAATACCTACATTGATGCGTTGCCAGAACTAATCAATAAAAAAACTGGCCGGGTACATACTTCTTATGCGCAAGCTGTAGCAGTAACAGGCAGGCTGAGCAGCACCAACCCTAACCTGCAAAATATTCCGGTACGTACAGATAGAGGGAAAGAAATAAGGAAGGCATTTATTCCGAGAGATGAAAATCATCTGTTGATTTCAGCAGATTACTCACAGATTGAACTGCGTATTGTTGCTGCTATCAGCGGTGATGTAAATATGTGCGCTGCTTTTAAAACTGGTAAAGACATTCATACTGCCACGGCTGCCAAAGTTTTTAATGTAGAAGAGTCAGCCGTAACAAAAGAAATGCGTTACAAAGCTAAGAGCGTAAACTTTGGAATCATTTATGGGCAGGGTGCATTTGGGCTGGCAGAAAATTTAAAAATTTCGAGAAGCGAAGCAAAAGAAATCATTGACAATTATAAAAAGCAGTTTCCAAACATTCAAAAATATATGGATGATACCATCAACTTCGCTAAAGAAAATGGTTATGTTGAAACTTTAATGGGCCGTAAAAGATGGCTGAAAGACATCAACAGTGCCAACTTTACCGTAAGAGGTTTTGCAGAACGCAATGCCATCAATTCTCCTATACAAGGCAGTGCTGCAGATATGATAAAACTGGCGATGATAAAAATTCATGCAGTATTTATAAGTCATAATTTTAAATCAAAAATGTTACTACAGGTACATGATGAATTGGTATTTGATGCCCATAAAGACGAAGTTGAAATAATTAAACCAATTATTTTAAATTGTATGCAAACAGCCTTAAAACTCCCTAACGACGTACCGACCGATGCAGAAATTGGTGTAGGCGTTAACTGGTTGGTAGCACATTAATAAGCGTTTATTTTGGGTATTACTTCAAAATAGGACTATCCGAAATCAAAAAAATTGAAAAGAAAAATAAATGAACAACCCTACCCTTATATATTGCTACGATGCTTACTGCGGCTGGTGCTATGGCTTTAGCCCAATAATAAAACAAATTGCAACGCAATACAAAAACGAATTGGATATTGAAGTATTGAGTGGCGGAATGATGATTGGCGACGACGTAATGCCCATTGAAACGATTAGCCCTTACATACAAGGTGCTTATAAGAGCGTAGAAGAATTAACAGGTATAAAATTTGGAGAAGATTTTTTATGGCATATCAACAATCCGGATAAAAGTGATTGGGTGATGAACTCCGAAAAACCTGCAATTGCCTTGTGTGTGTTTAAAGATTATCTTCCTGATGAGGCAGTTTTTTTTGCTGCCGATATGCAATATGCACTTAATTATGAAGGAAGAGATTTGGATGATGACGAAGCTTACCGCCATTTGCTGGAAAAATATAAAATACCAGCACCTGAGTTTTACACCAAACTAAAAAGTAAAGAATATATGGACAAAGCTCACTATGAATTTGCATTGTGTAAACATTTGCAAGTAACTGATTTTCCACAGGTATTGATACAACAAAATGATACAAAGTTTTATTTAATCACCAAAGGATTTAGCGATCATGAAACTATCCATTTGAGAATACAAAATGTATTAAAGGAGATTGCGCCAAAACCTTAAATGCATAAGGCACTGTTTCAAAAAGAAACAGTGCCTTATGCGCTCAATCAAAAATCAAAAAAACCATTGTTTTACTACTGCCTGTTTGGCCTTTGTGGCCGCATAACTGGTTCAATATCGTCCTTCCATTTTTTAAACTGTTCATCTGTAAAAATCAGCTTTAGTTGTTCATCTCTGCCAATGTTAAGTTTTAGCATTTTGCTCCTCATAACTTCTTTATCAGGTGCTCCGCCTGCATTCCTCATAGCTTCTCTATCTTCTTGCAGCGTAGTGTAATAAGCTGTAAAAATATTATCTGTTTTTGCAAGTTTAACGGCATCCAATTTAAAATCAGCTAATTTTTCATTTACTGTTTTTACTCTTTCTGCTACTGTCATGCGTGGGCCACTCTGGCCTTGTGCCATTAAAGATGTTATAGTTACAAAGAGGACTAAAATTGATAACGCAACTTGTTTTTTCATAATTATATTTTTTGATTTATCTGTTAAATTAGACGCCATTTTTAAAATAAACAGTCGTAAACTAAATTATTTTTTTCTGCCCTCATTTCGCCTGTTCAGCATTTTATAAAAAAGCGAATCAAATTTGGGTTGTTGCTGTGCATTACAAAGAATTCTGATATCTCTAAAATGTTTAAACATCACAATTTCAATTTCCTTTTGCTTGCCCGCAAGTTTAGTGGCCGTATTAAAAATGAATGAATCGCTAAAATTATCGATGGTTAACTTTTTAAATTCATTTTCCCTATCATTTCTGGCTACATCAAACATTGCTTTTAATTTACTGCGGTGTTGCTCATTCAAAGAATCATATTGCTGTAATTGCTGTTGATTAAACCCAATTTCCTTTTGCAAAAAAGCTGTAATCATTTCTTTCCTGTCCCCACGCATCGCCCCTTTAGCTCCTGGTTTATCCAGTAAAAAAAATGAGATCAATACCAGATTGGAAAGTAACAAAATGCCAATAATTATAAGTAATATTTTATTTTTAGGCTGTGTGGTTATCATGGTTCAGGATTTTCAAAATTATCATTGGTAGCAAAAGTGGTGGAATATTCATCTTCATCATCAACAGAATTTATTAAACGTTCTGTAGCCGTATTAACTGAGTAAGATTTGTTAAGCAATAAAACCGAAATATTAACTACAAGTATTAAACACAATCCTACAACCAATACAGCTGGCCTGCTGATAAATACAGCCGTAATTTCCCAAAAATTTTTTGGGTGGTTGCTGAGTCGGGCATTAATGCGTGTAAGCAGATAAGGTGTTGCAGTTGCTTTTTTTATTTTATCAATACTATTGAACGCCTCTTCAATTTGCCGGTCTATTTTTTCATTATTTGTCATAACTTTTTTATTTAGCTGAATGTAGTAAATAATAATTTGTTAACTTTTTCTTTAAACTATTTTTTGCCCTTGCCAATAAAGATTCAACTGCATAAAAAGAAATATTCATGATTGCGGCAACTTCTTGGTTATTGAGTCCTTCTATTTTATTTAGCGTAAAAGCAATCCGCTGGTTATCGGGTATTTGGTGCAATGCTTTAAACAATTCACTTGCTTTTTCCTTGTTCTCCAGTAGCACACCAGGATGATTAAATTCTCCCGGATGATATTCCGCTTCACCTTTTTCACTAAAAAGACTTTGTATAAATGCAAACCGTTTTTTTCGCTTCCTTTTTTTCTCATGATCCAGTGCTTTTGTAATCGCTATGCGATACAACCAGGTAGAAAATTTTGAATCTCCTTTAAAAGAACCAGCCGATTCGTGTACCCGCACAAAAACATCTTGTGTTATATCTTCTGCATCTGCTTCATTTTGTACAATGCTTAGTATTGTATTGTACACCATGTCCTGGTATAAATCCACAACTCTTTTAAAAGCTTCCTGCGCCCCCTGCTTTAATAGCTTTATTAATTCTGATTCAGATTGGTTCAATACATTCCATTTTTAAAAATCCAATCTAAAAATACTTAAAAGGATGGATTTCTACCATTCGGACCATTCATACCTTCTCTGCCTCTAAAATTATTGTCGGCAGAGTTTGCAGCAACTCCAAAGTTTTTTAGGTTGTAAGTAAATGTGAGCATAAAATATTGTTGTAACACCTGGCTTTGTACATCTTCGATATAAGCGCCGGTTACAGTTCTTACAATACTTTGGTTCTGTTTCAACAAATCAAATACAGATAGTTTTAATTCTCCCGCCTGCCTTTTAAGGAATTTTTTTCCAATAGCTGCATTCCATAACCAAAAGCGTTGATTTAATCCCGCAGACAAACCACTATACGACTGGCCCGTGACATCATTTTTTATAAACCATCCTTTTTTATCTAATAAATTTATTTGAAAGCCAGCAACTTGATTAACATATTTATTGTTTACACTGGTGATAGAAGTAGTACTGGCATTGTTAAAATTAGCATTATACGACAGGTTGAAATCAACATACTCACTAATATTACTTGCCAAAACCACACCTGTACTGTAAGTATAATTATTTGTATTGGTTGTAGTAAAATTTACTAACCCCGGAAGTTTTGCATAAGTAAATCCTGCATTTAAATTAATTATTGTTTTTAACGCTTTAACAGGCATACTAAAAGTAAAAAAGGTACGAAGGCTTTTGTATCCATTTAAGTTTACCGGCTTGGTAAGTTGTGAACCCTTTTTTAATATTATACCTTGCTGAATGGTTGAATCGTTCTGTGCTATGTAAATGGCATTTGAAATATAATCTTTAGCAGTTTGCAAAAATATATTGGCAAAAAAGCTTTTACTTGTTTTTGAATTGGTGTAGGAATAACGTGCAGAAACAAGGTTTGTATAAGACTGTTTAAGATCGGGATTACCACTGCTAACTCTTAGTGGATTAGATAAATTTACAACATCCTGCAATTGATTAATTGAAGGGAAATTGGTAGATGCTCTGTAAAACAAACGAATATTGCTGGAAGTTGAAAACTTTTTGCGCCATTGGGCATTGGGTAATATGCTAAAAAAAGATTGATTGACTGATGAAACAATTGGGAAAAGCCGCTGGCTCTCTAGTTTTGCATTTTGGATATTTGCACCAAATGATAATTGCTCATCTTTATTTTTTGAATAGCGGTAATTGATACCCGCATTATTGTTGGTAATAGTATTATCAAATTTGTTGGAAAGCGTAGGATTAAACATAGAATATTTTTGCCCATCGTAAGCAAAAGCTTCCTGATTGGCCTTATTTTTTTGTACCGAAGGATTGTAATCTATTTGTATTTGTGCTTTTTTACCAACGGGCTCAGTATAGGCAATACTGCCGCCAATGGTTTCACCATTTGTAATATTATCATACAATTGTTGCTGCACTGAATCTGTCACAAAACCATTCTTAAAAAAGCGGTATTCGGCATCAGTGATACTGGTTCCATTATTTTTTGCAATACTGGTATTGAAACCCAATGAAATAGTACGGCCTCTTTTTGCAAAGGAATGCCGGTACATAATATTGTTTCTAATATTATAACCTTGCCTGTCAGAAGTATTTCTGTTTAACGAAGTATTTACAGAATCACTGGCGCCATAAAAGTTTTGTAAAGCAGCAAGTGAAGTAGAATTATTATTTTGAAAATTAATACTCGGAATGATAAAAATAGAATTGAAGGAATCAATTTTATACTCCAATCTAAGATTAATTCTATGGTTTGTATTTTCTGTAAGCGTATTACTTTTTTGGGTTGTAAAGAGGTTTTTAGGAGGCGAAAAGGTTTCTGTATTTATTATGGACTCGTTTGTATTATTACTATTGTTAAAAAAGTAACTGCCAGTTATAGTTACCTTTTTACCTAACTGGTTGCTATAGTTTATACCAAAAGCATTTGTTTTACTGATGCCACTTGCCTGGCCAACAGAAAAATTATCAGTACTGCCGCCGCCCCGGCCACCACCACGACCATTACTAGTAGTAATGCCCAACAAATCTTGCGATCCAAAATTTTGCTGATTGATGTTATTTAAATTTGCCACTATAGAAATACGCCTGTTGCCATTAAAAAAACCAATATTTCCACCAGCTGTATAGCGGTCATCTGTTCCATAACCTGCATAAGCCCTTCCAAACTGGCTATTTTTTATTCCTGATTTTGTAATGATATTGATTGCTTTAACGGAGTTTCCATCATCAAAACCAGTAAGTTGTGCCTGGTCGCTTAACCTATCAAAAACCTGTATTTTATCTACTACTTCAGATGGTAGATTTTTTAATGCTGCGGATGCATCATCACCAAAAAAATCTTTTCCGTCGATAGTTATTTTTTTTACTTGTTCGCCTTGTGCTGTTACTGTTCCATCGCTTGCCACCGTAATTCCGGGCATTTTTTTAACGAGGTCTTCTGTAGTTGCATCTGGGTTAACCTTATATTGGCTGGCACTAAATTGTGTTGTATCTGCTTTTTGCACTACTGCCGAAGTAGTAGAAATAACAGTTACATCTGCCAAATCTTTTCCCTGCCTTTTCAAATTAAATATCCCCATATCCTTCATGCCCTCATTAACAATTACAGGTGTTTTTAAATTTTGATATCCTACAGAACTTATCTCAAAAAAATAATTTCCATTGGCAATCCCTACTAATATAAAACTGCCTGATGCATTGGTTAATGTAGTTTGCAAGTTTTTTTTAGTAGTGTCATTTTGTAAATAAACAGCTACAGTTGCACCTTTTACAGGCGCTTTATCATTACTATCCGCAACAGTACCATTAATACCTGTTTTTTGCGCAAAAGTTATTATTCCAAAAATATTAAGAAGCAGGAAAAACCCTGAAAATTTTAGCATGGATAGTTATTTTTTATATGAGACGACGTAAAAGAAAAAATCAGTCGAAAATTTTAACTTTTTTTTATTTATAGAAAATTATAAATCCTGCTGGCATGCCTTTAATCTCAATATAAAAAGAGAATTCTTGATGTATCCTCATTAGAACCAATAACCTAATAATTAAATTGAAATACACTTTTGTATATTTTTAAAATTAACAAGTGCGGTAATGAACACAGTAGTTTATCTTTGATGCCTAAAAAAAATACAGTTATGGATTATAACAGACTCGTTTCAGTTACCGGCTTAGGCGGTTTATACGAATTAATGTCTTCAAAAGCAGATGGCGGCGTAGTGAAATCATTAGAAGATAAAACCACCAAGTTTGTAAGTACCCGTTTACATAATTTTTCGCACCTGGAAAGCATTGAAATATTTACTGTAAAAGATAACGTGAATTTAGTGGAGATATTTACAGCCATGCAAACAAGCACTGAAAATTTACCAGATGCCAAAACAGATACAAAATCAATCAAAGCATATTTTGAAAAAGTGTATCCTGATATGGATTTTGAAAGAGTGTATAATAGCGACATGAAAAAGATGGTAAGGTGGTTTGATTTATTGAAAACCAATAATGTGGAAATAAAACTTTCCGAAAATCATGAGCAGGATGGAGCAGCACACGAAGCTGTAACACCCAAAGTAAAAACAACCGAAACCAAACAGGCAAGTGTAAAAGCAGCTCCGCCAAAAAAGATAAATTCTCCAAGAAAAATGGCATAATGCTGTTACAATTAATAACCCATTAACTAAAGAATTGTAAAGTTAAAAGGGAAAACAATAATAATTAAAAAATAAGGAGCTTTTGTTATAGAAAGCTCCTTATTTTAGTATAAACTCCAAAAATTCTTTAAGGATTTAGGGCAAATATTTTTCATGTACACTGCAACAATACAAAAAACTCCCAGGCATTTTGTTCCTGATAACTTTGTGGTTACCAACTGGCAAAACCTGGAACCTTTTTTTAAAGAATTGATAGATAGAAATATCGATACGCAGGAAACATTGGAACAGTGGCTGAAAGACCAAAGTGAGTTAGAAGCTGTAGTTAGTGAGGACGCTTGCTGGCGACAAATAAAAATGACTTGCGACACGGAAAATAAAGCATTGGAAGATGCCTTTAATTTTTTTTGTATGGAAATTCAGCCAAATATTGAGCCATATAGTGATGCCCTCAACAAAAAACTGCTTAATAACCCTTTGGCAATAAATTTAGATTATAAAAAATATTTTACCTACCTGAGGGCACTCCGAAAAAGCATCGAATTGTTTAGGGCAGAAAATATTCCCTTACAAGCTCAACTATCAGTAATACAACAGCAATATGGTGTAATTACAGGAAAGATGACGGTTACAATTAACGAACAGGAATATACATTACAACAGGCTACCAAATTTTTGGAAAGTCATGACAGAAATTTAAGAGAAGAAGCCTACAGAAAAATTCAGGAAAGAAGGTTGCAGGATAAAACACCCTTAAATGAATTATATAACCAATTAATACAAAAACGAAACCAACAAGCCATCAATGCAGGCTTTGCTAATTACCGGGATTTTCGTTTTAAAGAATTGGGAAGATTTGATTACACTAAAGAAGATTGTTTCGCTTTTCATGAAGCTGTAAAACAACACGTATTACCGCTGATAAATATCATTTATCAAAAGAAAAAAGAAAAATTAGGTCTAGCTGTTTTGCGTCCCTGGGATTTGGATGCTGAACCTGCAGGTATTGGTCCGCTAAGGCCATTTAAAACAAGCGAAGAATTAATCAATAAATCAATAGAATGTTTTACTATGCTGCGACCATTTTTTGGCGATTGCCTAAAAAAAATGCAGAATCTAAAACACCTTGACCTGGAAAGCAGGATAGGAAAAGCACCGGGCGGCTACAACTGTCCGCTTGCGGAAAGTGGCGCTCCTTTTATTTTTATGAACGCTTCAGGTCAAATGAATGATGTAACAACTATGGTGCATGAAGGTGGCCACGCAGTTCATTCTTTTTTAGCACATCCATTAGAATTATCAGGTTTTAAAGAATACCCTATGGAAATTGCTGAAGTTGCCAGTATGGCGATGGAACTTTTTAGCATGGATCATTGGGAGGTATTTTTCAACAATAAAGAAGAACTGACGAGAGCAAAAGAGCACCAGCTGGAAAGGGTAATCACAATTTTTCCATGGATTGCTGTTATTGATAAATTTCAACATTGGGTATACGAAAATCCACAACATTCTACAGCGGAAAGAATTACTAACTGGAATGCAATTTTAAAGGAATTTCAGGATAGCGTGATTGATTACAGTGGCCTTGAAAATTATCGCAGTAATATGTGGCAACGCCAACTGCATTTATTTGAAGTTCCTTTTTATTATATTGAATATGGTATTGCACAATTAGGTGCTATTGGCATGTGGATGCAATTTAAAAACGATAAACAAAAAGCATTGGATAATTATTGTATTGCGTTGAGTTTGGGAGCTACTCAAACTTTACCTGACCTATATAAAACAGCAGGCTTAAAATTTGATTTTTCGCCTGAGCAGATAAAAGTTTTAATGGAATTTGTAAAAGCGCAAATGGAAAGTATTGTTTAGCTTAAAAGTTAAATTTTCAACTATTATTAACCATTGTTGTCCGAGATAATTTAAACTTTGCTATATAAATCTAAGGAATAGCTTACTACCATTCAAAAGTCAAATTGTTTTTGCAAATGGGGGTGTACTGTTTTTTTTGAGCTAAAATTTTGTGTTTGTTCTTTTCGTC
>JANXSK010000222.1 GCA_025352695.1 Ferruginibacter sp.
GTACCCAACACCTACATCAGTGCCACAAAACAAACACCGGATATAGATAAAAAAACACTCACGGTTTCTGCCAAAGTAGAAAATTTGTTACCCGGAGATCAGGTGGTTTTTTCTGCCTGGAAAGGAGCGGATAAAATTGCAGAACAAACCAGTACCGCTAACGGCGATGCAGTGTTAGCCATCGCTGACCCTCAATTGTGGTCTCCGTCAAACCCGTTTTTATACGATTTAAAAGTAAGCGTACAGCGCAAAGGAAAAATAGCAGATGAAGTAAAAAGCTATTTTGCCATGCGTAAAATATCCATGCAACCGGATGCCAGTGGCATTGAAAGAATGCTGTTGAACAACCAGTTTGTATTTCAGTTTGGCCCGCTCGACCAGGGTTGGTGGCCTGATGGATTGTACACCGCCCCAACCGATGAAGCGTTGAAATTTGATATTGAAAAAACGAAGGAAATGGGCTTTAACATGATCCGCAAACATGTTAAGGTAGAACCTGCCCGCTGGTACAATTACTGCGATAAACTAGGTATGCTGGTATGGCAGGATATGCCAAGCGGCGATCTTGGAAACCAATGGGAAAACTCCCCCGGTATTTATGGACGGGCATCTGATAAAGATCGTTCTGCAGCATCTGAAAAGATATATCGCACCGAATGGAATGAGATCATGCAGGATTTGTACAACTTTCCATCTATTGTTGTTTGGGTGCCGTTTAATGAAGCCTGGGGACAATTTAAAACAAAAGAAATTGTAGAATGGACGATGCAGAAAGACCCTTCCCGGCTGGTGAATACTGCTAGTGGCGGCAACTTTGAAAATGTAGGACACATCATTGACCTGCACAATTATCCGGAACCTTTAATGCCGGATGCTGATCTTTTCGGTAAAACAAGGGTGTTGGTACTGGGAGAATTTGGCGGACTTGGTTTGCCCATACAAGATCATACCTGGCAGCAAAAAGATAACTGGGGATATGTATCTTTTAAAAACAACGATGAGTTATTTAAAAAGTATGCAGAGTTGATCGACAGGATACCGCACCTGATAGAAAAAGGGTTGTCGGCAGCAGTCTACACACAAACCACCGATGTTGAAGTGGAGATTAATGGTCTGATGACCTACGACCGCAAAAAAATAAAAATGCCGGTTGAAAAATTAAAAGCGGTTCATTTAAAATTGTACAATAATCCAATGGTAAAAGTGGCTGTAAAATAATTAAACAAATCATTTATAAAAAAAAGTTACCCTTTGGAATTACTCTGTTTTATAAGCCAGGTTTACAATCAATAATATATAGTGTAGTAGTTTTGGTAAACGAATAAAACCGGTACCTGGTTGGTCCCGTTTTTTTCTTAAGGGTTGAAAAATAAAATAGATATTTATAAATAAAAGACAATCAATTTTTAATAAACTATAAAATGAAAAGAACCGGTTTAGTAATTCTAACGATCTGTATAACTGCAGTTGGTTTTGCACAAAGCGCCAAGGCACCTGCTTATCCATTGATAACACACGATCCTAATTTCAGTATCTGGTCAACTACAGATGAGCTGACAGCTTCGCCTACCAAACATTGGACGGGAGCAGATCATTCTTTAATAGGCATGATAAAAGTAGATGGGGAAACTTACCGCTTTATGGGCAATGTAGGCCAGGTATACAAAACAATTTTACCCGCAGGCGATGAGGTAAATTATGAAGCCGCTTACACAGAAGACCAGCCTGCAGAAGGCTGGATGAACGCAGGTTTTGATGATGGACAGTGGAAAAAAGGAATCGCTCCTTTTGGTGACAATGAAAGCATTGTAAAAACAAAATGGCTCAGCAAAAATATTTGGATGAGAAGAAAGTTTGCGGTAAGTGATCTTAATCTGAATAACCTCTTTTTAAAATTAAGTCATGATGATGATGTAGAAGCTTACCTCAACGGGCAATTGGTTTATAAAAGAGAAGGGTGGACTAACAAATATATTTACCTGCCGATTACAGATGCTGTAAAAAGTAAGCTAACAAAGGATGGTAATGTATTATCCATACATGTTATCAACAATGTTGGTGGCGCTATGTTGGATGCAGGTATTTCGGAAGAGCCCAAAGCCCTTACCGGCAACACTGTACAAACGGCTGTACAAAACAGTTTGAAATTAAATGCTACACAAACCATCTATGATTTTACCTGTGGTAAAGTTAACCTCTCCCTCACTTTTACTTCGCCACTGTTGATAAACAACCTGGCACTTCTTGCAAGGCCGGTATCATACATCAGTGCTAAAATAAAATCAACTGATGGTGCTTTGCACGACGTGCAATTGTACTTCGGTGCTTCTACAGATATAGCGGCCAACATACCTACACAGGCCATAACAACGCAGCAATATACTGCCGGAGGGTTGTCTATATTAAAGGCCGGTACTGTTGAGCAGCCTGTGTTGCAAAAGAAGGGAGATGACTTGCGCATTGACTGGGGCTATATGTATGTAGCGGTACCTTCAGGTACAGGAGTAAAGCAGTCTGTTACAGAAGATGGCGATGTGTCAAAATTATTTATGACCGCCACCAGTAAACTTACCGGCGGAAAACATTTGTTATTGAGCACAGTGGTAAGCCTTGGAAAAATAGGTACTGCTGTAAAAGAACAACTGATTTTAATGGGCTATGATGACCTGTATTCCATTCAATATTTTAAAACGAATTTACGCCCTTACTGGAACCAGGATGGAAAAGGTAAGTTTGAACAACAATTGTTGCAAGCTGCTGCTGATTACAAAATGACCATTCAAAAATGTGAAGCCGTGAATAAAATGATTCATGATGATGCGGTGAAAGCTGGTGGTGAAGATTATGCAAAATTGTGTGAGCTGGCCTACCGTCAAAGTATAGCCGCACACAAATTGGTAAAAAGTCCGAAGGGCGAATTGTTGTTTTTATCAAAAGAAAATTTCAGTAACGGATCTATCAATACGGTAGATGTTACTTATCCATCAGCGCCACTTTACCTGGCATATAATCCTCAATTATTTGAAGGTATGCTGAACGGCATTTTTTATTATAGCGAAAGTGGAAAATGGACAAAACCCTTTCCGTCGCATGATTTGGGTACTTACCCTATAGCCAACGGACAAACCTATGGAGAAGATATGCCGGTAGAAGAATGCGGTAATATGATGGCGCTTACTGCAGCCATTTGCAAGGCAGAAGGCAACGTAAACTTTGCAAAAAAGCACTGGAAAACACTAGCTATCTGGGCAGACTATTTAAGCAAAGAAGGGCTTGACCCGGCGCTGCAATTGTGCACCGATGATTTTGCAGGCCACCTTGCACGCAACGCCAATCTTTCAATGAAAGCAATTGTTGCATTGGGTGGGTATGTGCAGATGGCTGAAAAAGCAGGTGAGCAACAGACTGCAGCAAAGTACCGCAGCATTACAAAAACGATGGTAACAAAATGGATGGCAATGGCTGCCGACGGCGATCATTATTCTTTAACTTTTAATGATAAAGGAACCTGGAGCCAGAAGTACAACCTGGTTTGGGATAAGGTTTTAAAACTGAATTACTTTCCAAAAGAAGTGTATGAAAAAGAAGTGAAATATTATCTCACCAAACAAAATAATTTTGGTTTGCCGCTCGACAGCAGAAAGACCTATACCAAATCAGACTGGGTAATATGGACTTCTGTTTTAGCAAGTAACGAAAAGGATTTTCATGCATTGGTTAACCCAATGTATAAGTATGCTACGCAAACAACTTCCCGTGTGCCCATTAGCGATTGGCACGAAACAACGGATGGGAAGATGGTAGGCTTTCAGGCAAGAAGCGTTGTTGGCGGCTATTTTATGAAAGTGCTTGAAATGAAATTAAAAAATAAATAATTAATTTTTTAATCAGATAATAACAACGTTCTCTCAATTTAAGTTATCACTTATGCTCAATAAAAATAAATTTTCATTCCTGCTTTTTTTGTTGGTGTTTGCAAACGGTTTGCAGGCTCAAAAAACTAAAAAAGCAACTACTGCTGTTCCTGTAACTGGCACGGTATGGTCTGCCGAAAAGGCATATGCCTGGTACAGTCAGCACAAATGGATCACCGGTGCCAACTATATTCCGGCCACTGCCATCAACCAGTTAGAAATGTGGCAGGCAGATACTTTTGATCCTGCCACCATTGACAAAGAATTGGGCTGGGCCGAAGGCATCGGCTTTAATACTATGAGGGTATTCTTGCATTCAATTGCCTGGAAGCAAGACCCGGAAGGATTTAAAAAAAGAGTAGACCAGTTTTTAACCATTGCAGATAAGCATCACATTCAGCCGTTGTTTGTTTTTTTTGATGACTGCTGGAATAAAGAGCCAAAGGCAGGTAAACAACCGGTACTAAAAACAGGCATTCACAATTCAGGTTGGGTACAGGATCCCGGGCAGCCGGATACTTATGATACAACAGCTTATCCCGGTTTGGAAAAATATGTAAAAGATGTGCTGACTAGTTTTGCACATGATAAAAGAATACTGTTATGGGATCTGTACAACGAACCCGGTAACAACAAAAAAGGAGATTCTTCATTGCCGCTGCTAACTAAAATATTTCAATGGGCACGAATCGTAAATCCAGACCAGCCGGTATCTGCAGGTTTGTGGAACTGGGATTTGGAAAAGTTCAATGCTTTTCAATTAATGAATTCGGATATTATCACCTATCATGATTACCAGGAAGCATCGCTGCACGAACAGGTGCTTCAAGTATTAAAATCAAATGGCAAACCACTCATC
>JANXSK010000227.1 GCA_025352695.1 Ferruginibacter sp.
GTTTTAGATGAAATGTTAACTAAGACAATCGAGGCAATCAGGCCAAATAGAAGCTTTCCAAGAAATCATAAACAGAAAAAACCTAAATCTATGAATTACAAAAAAATGTAACAAAATGGCTTAACTTAACGGCATTGGTTATAATACTAATAAATCCGTACAAAGTACAACATGTTTTTGGTAATGTTAAACTGGCACTTGATATAGAATCTTAATACCATCTGATTAATAAATTATAAGTATGGATAGCTGTAAAATAAATTTATTTATAAAACGTTAGCAAACAAGTACTAAATAAAATATATGAAAAACCTGCTGCTAAAAAATAAATTAGTACTCTTTTTACTTTTCTTCATCCTCATTGGCTCTTTGGTATCGTGTAAAAAATTAGACCAACTATTAACATTTACTATTGCCAACGAATCCAGCATTACTATTAAAAGTTCTAGTCCTGTTAATTTACCATTTACCATTGAGTCACCAAATGTTACTACTAATTCATCACAGCAATTTCAAAATAACAATAGTAGTATAAACCTCATAAAAGATATTAGGCTTAAAAATTTACAACTTATTATAACCAATCCATCAGACCAATCATTTGGGTTCCTGCAATCTATTCATATTTTTATTTCTACTACATCTTCCAATGAAATAGAATTTGCCTCTTCAGATAATATTGTGGCTACGGCCACTACAATTTCATTAACGTCTACACAAGCAAAACTTGATGACTTTATAAAAGCATCAAGTTATAAATTAAGAACGGAAGTAGTAACCAGACAGTTTTTAACTAAAGATGTAGAGATAAAAATTGCAAGTAAATTTAATGTTACTGCCAATCTTTAAGTTTTTCGGTTAATCCATTTTTTACAATATGTCAATGAAATCAAAAAATGTTGCTGGAATTCTGTATGACCTAAAGGTATTGGATATACAATATTACTCCTATAAATAACAATAAAAACTACTTGTTGGTAAGGGTTTAAAACACTTTGACCTGATTTATTTTTACTTTATTTTTTATAGCTACAACCAATCTTTGCTTAATAATATTTTCATCAATGCCAGTCATTTCTTTTATATCTAAAATGGTATATCTGCCCATATAAACAAGTTCCAAAAGTTGCTCGCCGGAAATTTCTGTATTGTTTGTAATATAATGGTGATTAGTTAAAAATTGTGCAGGGTTATTTTTTATGTACGCTGTTATAAGTTGTCTTGTTTTACAAACAAGTTTAAAAAAGGCGGTCGTTTTTTCAAGAGTACTATAGTCAATCTGTGTAAAAATTTCTTCCAGTATTTTGTACGAAACGTTGGCTGATTGTGTAGAATGAAAAATCATACCATACAGCTGAGAAGCATAATTTGTATAAGCATATTCAAAGGAAACGCTAGGCGTTTCTAAAATTGTATCCATAAAATAGTAATTTGATAAATTACCTGCACATTGGTACAAATAAACAATCGTTTTGTTGGAATATAATTTTTTAATTTATTTCAATAAGATAATTATTTATAGTTATTGATAAATAGAATGAGTTTTGCACATATTATACCTCAATCTGAGGGAATGGCGCTAAACAACTATATAACTAAACTACATTGAATCTTAATTATTAAAATCAAACATACTGCCATCTTTTTTAGCATTAAGTTGCAGTAGTACAAATAAAATGTGTAGAATAAATACCTCTTCTATTTATGCTGCTAATAATACCTGAGTATATTATTGTCCTTTTTTACTTGTTTTCCGAAAAAAAATAAAAATACTATCTGTTTTGGCGGTTGGATGTTGGTTGTTTTACCAAATGCCTTTTGCAGGTATTGGCAAAAACAATTCGGAAATATGTTATCAGGCAAATTATACCATCTTGATTTACTGAGTAATTTGGAGGTCTAACTTAAATATTAGATTGTATAATGGCCACACAAAAATAGATATGCCTATCAGCTCTATACAGTTATTATTAATTTAAACGCTCTATTTGTAATTTTGATTTTTGATATTAACATTAAACTATAACAACAATTTCGCAACAATACTAAATCGAAGGAAGCGGAGATTAATAAGAAGGCAGTTTAACAGTAAGGATTCCGCAACTTTTGTCATATAACTCTTTTTAAATCTTTTCAAAACTTTCTATTTTATAGTTTTAGGGCACATCATTAAGTCTTTCATTAAAAACTTTCATTGCTCATCATTAAAAATTACCTTAATGTATATTTGAGGTTTAATATTTTATTATTTAGCAGCAAACAGTAATTTTATGAAAAACAATTTATCATACAAAAAATAAATTGTTTTTCTCTTTAAAATATACAAATCAACACACCTGAATAACATAGCATATAAAAATTTTTTATCACTAGTTGGGTATTTTAGCATCTGTAAAAACATAACAAATATGAAATTAATACCTGCGCTTATATTAATGATAATAATTGGGGCATCTTGTAACAATAATAAAAAAGTACAGCAAAGTACTATTGTTGGAACCTGGCAATTAGTAGTTGCTACAAGTACAGAAAAGGACAGCACGACCTCTACATTTAACTCAAAGCAAAAAATGATTAAAATTATTAATCAAACACACTTTGCTTTTTTAAGTCATGATTTACATAATGGCAAAGATTCAGAAATTGCTTGGTTTACAGCTGGTGGCGGAACATACACTTTGACTGATAGTATTTATACCGAGCATTTAGATTATTTTAGCGACAGGCAATGGGAAAATAAAAAATTTGATTTTGTGGTTAAAATTGTAAATGATACTTTAATTCAGCAAGGCATTGAAAAAGTAGAGAAACTTGGTATTGACCATATAATTATTGAAAAATATACAAGAGTGACAAACTGAAATTTTACACTTTTTTACAATGTTTTTTGACTGCCGCACAACAACACAATGATTAACTTTATCAGAACAAATTCAGAAAATGAAGACTTTTAAAAACTTGTCAAATTGCTTGATGCAGATTTGAAATTGAGGAGTGGGAAGAGCATTTATTTTAAAATCAACTGAATAAAATTGATAAAATACTACATGTACTTGTTTCTTACGCAGCTGAAGTGGTTTTAGGTTGCGGGGCTATCAGGTCATATGATTCGGGGATAATTAAAGTTAAACGAATATATTTTGTATTAAATAAATTAGGACAAGGAATTGCTTCAACTATTTTAAAAGAATTAGAATATTTGGATAGTATATTAAACTATTATAAGCTCGTATTGGAAACAGAAAAAAAGAAGCCGAAAGCTTTAACATTATATACCTTAATGGGTATAAAATAATACGCAACAATGGGCAATATAAAAATATTGAAAATAGTGTTTGCTTTTAAAAAATACTGGGATAACTAAAAAATAATTTAACCTATAAGAATAATTTTTTACTTCATTATAAAAACTACGCTATGCAACCAACAAGTAAGATGTATTTATTCTTTTTTATGTTAATACCTTTTTTTGGGCAAGCACAAAAAAAAGTATCTTCCTATTTATTAGCGCAATATAACCAAACAGTTTTTGATAGAACATTGGGTAATAACCCATGGGGAGTAGGTCTTGAATCAGAAACTTATTTTAATACTGCAACTAAATTAAAGCCCATGATTGTATTGTCTGGAACTATCTATCTTGAAGATGATAAAGTGTACAGAGCAAATGCAGATGGTACATTGATAAATGATGTCCGTGGAGTTGGAACTCTATTTATTGGTAGTTTATTTCAACCAACAAAAAAGATTTATGTAGCATTGGTTGCTGGGCCTGCTATTATTGGATCACAAACTTTATTAGGTATTCAATCGTCATTGGGGTATTACTTTTCAACGAGGCAGCGTTGTACAGCAAAAATTTCTTACCTTAATGTTTTTAATCGGGATAAAACTACAAAGCAGAATTTTGGTACTATTAGCATAGCTATTGGGTTTAAATTATTTTAATAAGCAGCATCTTTTATACCGATATATTTAGAAATAGCCCCATTATTTTTAATTATGATAATTGAAGTAAGAGGAATAATATTTAACTCAATTTTTTTATCTTAATATTTTTGAAATAAATAGGAGCACCAGCATGCTTTCCCTGAAAGCCGATTTGGCCATGCAAAGGGAGAGTTGCCATTGGTGTACTTAACCACGTTGGCACTTCAGAACCATCAGGATTATTTTTTGCAGAGGTGTAAAGATCCATGTTACATTCATTTATCAGTGTGCCGTTTAAAACAATCCAGATCATTTTACCTCTGCAAGTAATGGTGTAATGGTTCCATTCGCCATATGGTTTTAACGATTTATTGCTAGCGGCTTTGTGTCCAAATATAGCACCACATTGCCAGGTAGGCGAAACGTTGCTCCACTGTTTTGAATAGTCGTCAGCAATTTGTATTTCTACTGAATGCGGTATCCAGTTAACGTTATCGGATGCATGCACTATAATTCCGCTGTTGGTTCCCTCAGCATTTTTAAAGTCAAGGTCAAGTACAAAATCATCATATCGATTTTTGCTCCATAATGCTTCATCTTTTGATGCAGTAAATATTCCACCAGAATCTTTCCACACACCTTCATGAAAAATACCATTGGTAAGTCCTTTTGTAAAAAGATTTTCCCATCCTTTTTCTTTTATATTTGGATGTAAATAGGCAGTGTCTTGCGCAAAGCAGGGTAGGGCAACAATACCACTAATAACCAGCATAAAAAACTTGCAATTTTTCATGTTTTATTTTTAATAAAAGTGAATAATGTAAAAATGATATTTTAAATAGATCAGGATTTAGTTCGAACATACGATTAATCTGCTTCTTGTCAAATGTACTTATATTGTTTTATTCAACTGCAGTTAGTTTTTAAATTCAGGTTATTAAAATATCGATGTGTCTGTCGTTGGAATTAAATAAGATAAATAATCATTAAGGAATGTCGCAGCAAATTTTATAAACAGGAGTGATAATTTATATTTTAATGCCGTTTAGTTATAGTTTTCATCTTTTTTGGAGCCGATGTCGTGAACTCAGAAAACAAAAATATGCTGAACAAAACGGCATTAAAATAATTCTAAAAAAACTATCGGCTACTGAAACTATTTTTTATAGCTTTATCTTTTTTAAATTGAAAGCCATTATATGAAAAATAGAAAGCAGCTTATGCTTATTGGGTTGGTAATGCTCATCTTTTTTGTTATCTCTTTTCTCACAAATATTCTTGGTCCGCTGGTGCCAAATATTATTGATAGTTTTCACCTAAGCCTCGGGTTGGCAGGCTTTCTTCCGTTTTCATTTTTTGTAGCTTACGGTGTAATGTCTGTGCCAGCTGGTATTTTAATTGAAATGTACAGCGAGAAAGTTGTGTTATTAACCGGCTTTTTACTTGCATTTGCAGGTGCGTTATTATTTGCTTTTTTTACCAGCTTCTCCATAGCCCTAGCATCTTTATTTATTATTGGGTTAGGCATGGCAATGTTGCAGGTAGTTATAAATCCATTGTTGCGTGCAGCTGGCGGCGAACAACATTTTGCATTTAATTCTGTATTGGCACAGGTGTTTTTTGGTCTTGCTTCTTTTGTAAGTCCGTGGATGTATAGTTATCTGGTACAACATGTACATGCTGAAAATAATGCTGGCGGTATCATTGGTATTTTAAACAAGCTTGTACCGGAGCAGCTCGAATGGGTATCTGTATATTGGGTATTTGCCGTAACGGCCTTATTGATGATGATGGTGATCGGAATTATTAAATTTCCGCCCATTGAGTTGCAAGCTGATGAAAAGATAGGTACAACGGCTAATTTTAAAGAGTTGCTGAAAAATAAATTTACGATCCTGTTTTTTTTTGGCACATTTATGTATGTAGGTACCGAGCAGGGCATTGCTAACTGGATGTCCAAATTTCTACAACTATATCATGGGCTGAATCCAGAAACTGACGGAGCCAAAGCCGTTGCCTGGTTTTGGGGATTGATGACCGCAGGCTGTTTGTTAGGACTTATATTATTAAAAATAGCTGATAGCCGAAAAGTGCTACAGCTATTTGTTGCAGGCGCTATTATTAGTTTAACAGTGGCACTGTTTGGTTCTGCCCAGGTAGCAATAATTGCTTTTCCATTGTGTGGTTTCTTTGCTTCTGTAATGTGGTCTATTGTAATATCACTTGGTCTAAATTCTGTTCCAAATCACCATGGTAGTTTTGCTGGCTTGCTTTGCACAGGTATTGTGGGAGGTGCTGTAGTACCACTTTTCATTGGGGGGCTTTCAGATTTTATCGGATTAAAAGGTGCCATGTTTTTGTTGTATATAACATTGGCTTATTTATTTAGTATGGGTATTTGGGCAAAGCCTCTAGTAAACAATGCCGTTTCCAAAACATCATTTCGTGATTTATTTAAAAATAAAAAAGTATAAAACGGCTTATCTTTCTGTTCACCTGTTTGCATAAATAAAGTTCTAATAGTGCTACATACTTTTGATAAAATAAGTAGGTAATAATTTACAATAATTTTTTAGTAATTTATTGTAATTAGCAAAAATTCTATAAATCACTGAATATACTTCTATAATTACCTGAATATACTTCTATAATTTTCAATTTTATTTTACAAAAAAATCTGCTTTTTTACGAATGTTGCAATTTTATATAAAGTTGGCTACTAATTTTAATTGGTAAAATCCTTTCAAAATACAAATGGTTAGCAATAGCCATATCAGTCAGTCTTTAAACTATTGTCTGTATAATTAAATTATAGGATTAAGTAGAATAAGCACAAAGAGCCTTTAAATCTGTATATGTATGTGGTTTTTGATTCATTCCTCGTTTTAAAATATTATCAAATAACCATTCTTTCATATTGCGTTTATTAAACCGATAAATGTATTCATCTAT
>JANXSK010000239.1 GCA_025352695.1 Ferruginibacter sp.
CTTATCTTTGTAAAAACAGACTAAAAATGAATCACAAGTCTTACATACGGGTTTTCTTCTTTTTAAAACTACGATGTTGTACCTTTTTGCTATTTTAATGTTTAGGTGTTTTTTTATTTATATAGTCTACCAAAACAATAGACAAATATTAATTACTACTGATGCAGGTATTGATGCAGGAAACAATCAATACGAAATATCACATACAAAATATACGAAATGGTGGTTGATTTTAAAAGTGATTAACCATTACTATAATTAAAATTGTTTAAAACAAAACCCAACAATTATTCAAATGAGAAAGTTATTAATGTTATTTTTTTTATTCCCTTTTTTTGCAGTTGCACAATTAAATGGTACTGTTATTTTAAGTGGTAAAGTAGTGGGAGAAAGCCATGAGGGATTGGCAGGAGCAACTATTTCGGTAAAGGGCATTAGTAAAGGAACGATTACCGATTCCACAGGTAAATTTTCTTTGGTAATTAATCAAAAATTTCCTTTTGTAGTTGTTATTACTTCTGTAGGATTTTCTCCTCAGGAAATTGAAATCAGGAATGCCAATTCTAAATTGGCGATTCAATTAACCAGCCAAACTTTTTTGGCTAACGAGGTGGTGGTTACCGCAAGTCGTACATCCGAAAAAATATTAAAATCTCCTGTAAGTATTGAAAAACTTGATATCAGGGCTTTAAAAGAAACACCGGCAGCATCATTTTATGATGCACTCGGAAATGTGAAGGGTGTGCAATTAACTACTTCTTCCATCACTTTTAAAGTACCCAATACAAGAGGTTTTAATATTCCTAATAATTTTCGTTTTATGCAATTGGTAGATGGCATAGATATGCAGGCGGCTACATTGGGTGTGCCGCTTGGTAATGCCATTGGGCCAACAGAATTGGATATACAAAGTATTGAAATAACGCCAGGAGCAGCTTCAGCTTTGTATGGCATGAATGCGATTAATGGAATGGCAAACCTTATAACAAAAAATCCTTTTACTACGCAGGGGTTGAGTGTTTTTCAACGTACCGGTTTAAATCATGTAGATGGTATTGATCATACCCCCGGCTTGCTAACTGAAACGGCTATTCGTTATGCTAAAGCTTTCAATGATAAATTTGCATTTAAAATTAACGCCAGTTATTTAAAAGGCATAGATTGGATATCTGATACCAGGTTAGATCAAAATCCTAATAATAAAAACACAGCCAATCCATCTTATCCTGCATTGAATGGAGCAAATAATATTGTATTTGATGGATGGAATAAATACGGTGATGATGCACTTGCAGGAAGTAATACTGTTTCTGTTACCGGGTTAAAAATTGATGGTGTTTCCAATAAAACCTTAACGGTTGCGAGAACAGGATATTGGGAAAGGGATCTTGTTAATCCTAAAGTAAATAATTTAAAAATAGATGCCGCTCTGCATTACAAAATAACACCCAACACAACATTAATTTACAGTTATCGGGTTGGTAAAATGGATGGTATTTTTCAAAGAGGTAATAAAATTAAACTGGATAATGTAGTTGTCCAAAATCACCAGTTTGAATTGAAGGGTGCTAACTTTACCATTAAGGCTTACACTTCTATTGAAAATTCTGGTGATTCCTACAATGTAAAACCATTGGCAGATAATTTAGATCTTTACACGGGTGGAGCTTCTGACTTTAAAACTGCGGCAAGTTGGGGAACTAAGTATAAAAATGCATTAACTTCTTTTGCTACAACACATGGTGGAGAATTAACTTCTGCCAACCTCGCTGCCGCAACACAATTTGCACGTGAACAAGCTGATGCAAGTCGTGCTGTTCCGGGTAGTGCTTATTTTAACAGGGTAAAAGATTCCATCATAAAAATAAATAACTGGGATATTAAATCAGCTTCTATTCCGAATGCTCCTGCAACCGGTGGAGCCGCACTTATACAAAAAAGTAATTTATACCATGTGGAAGCTCAGTGGGATCTTACCAAAAAAGTAAAGTATTTTAACTTGCTGGTTGGTGGTGATGCAAGAGTATATGCTTTAATTCCTGATGGGAATAACTTTGTTGATTTTAAACGCCCTATTGCAGATAGAAATATGCCTTTACCGGATGGTAGTTTTGGTAGTAAAATTTACTATAAAAAATTCGGAGGTTTTGCTCAGCTAACTAAAACGCTATTTAAAGAGCATTTAAAATTATGGGGTTCATTGCGTTTAGATGATAACCCTCAATTTAAAGCAAAATTTACACCGCGTTTGGCAGCAGTTTATACAGTAAAGGAAAAGCATAATTTTAGAGTTACTTTTCAGCAAGGGTACCGTTTTCCTGCCTTGTTTGAAGCCTTATCTTATGTTAATAATGGCAGGGTAAAAAGAGTAGGTATTTTACCTGTAATCAATGATGGATTGGGCTACCGGGAAAATAGTTATACGCAAACTTCTGTAGCGGCATTTAATGCCGCCGTAAAATTAGCCGGCAATACAGATGCAGCGGCTTTGGCTAATAAAGGTTTATTATTACCAGCAGCATTACCCGATGGTCGTCCCGAAGGAATTAATTCTTTTGAAGTAGGTTATAAAAGTGTAGTGTTCGATAATAAGTTATTTATTGATATAGATGCCTACACAAATATTTATGATGGTTTTCTTGGACAGGTTCAGGTATATGTTTCTAAGGGAGAAACCATTGGTACTGATGCCGCTGTTATTGCAATGGTGGATAGAAACAGGGATGCTACAATAGCAAACAATGGCAATGCGGCTAGCAAAGGGCAGGATCGTTACCGCGTTTACACCAATGCAAAAAATAAATACACTACTTATGGTTCATCTTTAGGACTCACCTACAATTTTTATAAAACCTTTACAGTTTCTGGTAACATAAATTATAATAAAATTAAAAGTATTACCAACACAGATTTATTTGTTACAGGATTTAACACGCCTAATTGGACAACAAACCTTTCTTTTGGCAACAGGGCAATCTCAAGAAATGTTGGATTTAATGTTGTTTGGAAATGGCAAAATGGATTTTTATGGGAAAGTCCTTTGGTAACAGGAAGAATGGAAGCTTTTAATAATCTCGATGCTCAGGTTACTTATAGAATTCCTTCAGCAAAAGCAACTATAAAACTAGGAGGAACCAACGTACTAAATAACAGACATCTTGAGTATGCTGGTGGTCCAACAATTGGAGCCTTGTATTATGTAGCAATAACTATAGATGGTTTATTAAAAAAATAAGAGGAATTTTTTAAAGGTTACATTTTTTAAAAAGCCATAAATATATCTGTTCATAATTTGTACTTATAAAAAAACTTGTTGCATATATTTGCGACAATCTACTTTGGCAAATAATTCATCTTATGAAAAAATATATTCTATGCTTTGTATTTGTATTAGTTGTTGCTTTTGATGCAACTGCTCAAACAACTAAAAATACAGAGCAATTAAATCAGGTGTGGTTAGGTTATTTTAACCAAACCAGGTTTAGTAATAAGTGGGGGCTTTGGACAGATTTAAATTTGCGTACTAAAGATAACTTTGCAGACAACCTGTCAGTAAGTATTGTTCGTTTGGGATTAACTTATTACTTAACTACCGATGTTAAGCTTACTGCTGGTTATGCCTGGGTAAATTTTTTTCCGGGAGATAATCACAAAAATATTTCTCAGCCAGAACATCGGCCATGGCAGCAGGTTCAATGGCATACCAAATATGGTAAGAAAAGAATGATGCAATGGATAAGACTAGAGGAAAGATTCCGGCATAAAATTTTAAATGATGATGCACTAGCTGATGGATACAACTTTAATTTTAAGGTTCGTTATAATATTTGGTACGAAATTCCACTCACTAAAAAAAGCGATGTGCCTGGAGCTGTTTCGTTTATTCTGAATGATGAAGTACACATAAATTTGGGTAAGCAAATTGTTTACAATTACTTTGATCAAAACCGTTTTTTTGCCGGGCTAAAATTCCAGACTGGTAAAACGTCTAATCTTCAATTGGGATATCTCAATGTTTTTCAACAATTGGCGGGAGGTAATAAATATAAAAATATAAACGCAGTAAGATTATTCTATTTTCAAAATATTGATTTACGCAAAGCCAATTGATAGCGGGCATTAACAACTTTTATAATAGCTGTTACATCTTTTATTAAGGGTGTAACAAAAGTAACAGGTAGTAACTGCAACAATACTATTATTTTGAACTTTTTTACTTGGGGGGCTTTCGGCGATACGACATAATGTTGTACAGCAACCTTCATATACGTTTTGACTATTGATTTTGCCTAAAAAGAAGAGCCTTATATTTGCGCCTTCTTATAAGCAAAATGAATAGATGAAAATAATTATTGTTTCCTTTTTTTTTATGTTGTTAATTGGTTTTAATGCAACTGCACAAACCACAAAAAATTCAGAACATCTTAACCAGTTATGGTTTAGTTATTTTAATCAAACAAGGGTTAGTAATAAGTGGGGGATTTGGACAGATGCAAGTTTACGTACGAAGGAAGATTTTGTAGATAACCTTTCTCTTAGTATTGTTAGGGTTGGATTAATCTATTACGTAGCGGATAATATAAAATTTACTACAGGCTATGCATGGGCCAATTATTTTCCCGGAGATAATCATAAAAATATTTCACAAACTGAGCACCGGCCATGGCATCAAATTCAATGGGATACAAAATACGGGAAAAAAAGAATGGTGCACTGGATACGACTCGAAGAAAGATTCCGGCACAAAATTTTAAATGACAGCACCCTTAAGAAGGGATATAATTTTAATTACAGAATACGTTATAATTTGCGGTACGAATTGCCATTGGATAAAAAAGGTAGTAAACCCGGTGCAATTACTTTAATTATTAATGATGAGATAAATGTGAATGCCGGTAAACAAATTGTATACAATTATTTCGATCAAAACCGCTTTTATGCTGGTCTTAAATTTCAATCCAGTTCCACATCCAATATACAGGTTGGTTACCTCAATGTTTTTCAGCAACTTTCCGCCGGCAATCAATTTAAAAATGTTAACGCAATCCGTTTATCCTATTATCAAAATATTGATTTGAGGCATAATTTGTAATTGTTGTTCAAAATATTTCCCCTTTTCGACAGGTTGATTTTTTGTAATTAAATCATTCAATAATGAATGCGTTGTAACTTAGATTATAAACTATAAAATATTTTATGTCAGGAATCTTAGATTTGGTAGGCAATACTCCAATGGTAAAATTGGAAAATATTAGTGTTAATAGGAATGTAACTATTTATGCAAAACTTGAAGGAAATAACCCAGGTGGAAGTGTTAAAGACAGAGCTGCTTATGGGATGATAAAAGGAGCAATGGACAGAGGTGAAATAAAAGAGGGCGTTACATTAATTGAAGCTACCAGTGGGAATACCGGTATTGCATTGGCAATGATTGCAAGTTTATTTAAAGTGCCAATAGAATTGGTAATGCCCGAAAATTCTACCAGGGAAAGAGTGCTTACCATGCAGGCATTTGGTGCTAAAGTAATACTTACACCAAAAGAAAGATCTATTGAAGGATCCATTGATTATGCAAATGAGCAGGTTGCTAAAGGAGGTTATTATATGTTAAATCAATTTGCGAATCCAGATAATCCCGGCATGCATTATAAAACTACCGGGCCAGAGATATGGAAAGATACTGCCGGTACAATTACACATTTTGTTTCATCGATGGGTACTACCGGAACTATTATGGGTGTATCAAAATATTTAAAAGAACAGAATGCCGGAATTCAAATTGTGGGCTGCCAACCCACAGATGGTTCGCAGATTCCGGGTATTCGCAAATGGCCCGAAGCTTATTTACCAAAAATATTTGAAAGAAAAAGAGTGGATCGCACCATTGAAGTGGATGAAAAAGATGCTCGTATTATGACTAAACGTTTGGCAAGAGAAGAAGCAGTTTTTAGTGGATTAAGTAGTGGTGGTGCGGTACATACAGCTATTGGGTTATCAAAGGAATTAAGTGCCGGTGTAATTGTAGCCATCATTTGTGATAGGGGAGACAGGTATTTATCATCTGATATATTTGATTAAAGGCAATAGAATGCCCTAACTTTTATACAAATATCCCAACTATTGAATGCTTAAATAATTGATTGTAGTTAATTTTAATCAATATAAAAAGACCCAATTGAATAGGTTTTTGCGGTTCCGCTGATTAATACTCTCTTACCTTTATCAACACAAAATAATTTACCCTGGCGTTCGGATAATTGCAAAGCAGTCATTTCTTTTTTACCTAACAGCTCACTCCAATAAGGTATCAATGAACAATGTGCGGAGCCAGTAACAGGATCTTCCATTATAGAAGATTGTGGTGTAAAAAATCTTGAAACAAAATCGCAATTATTACCCCTTGCAGTAACAATAACACCCCCGGGATCAAGATTAATTTGATCAAAAATTTGTTTATTGATTTGTATATTTCTAATAGCTGCTTCTGTATCATACACAAGCACGTAATCTCTTGCTTTTAATATTTCTTTCGGTTGAATGCTGAGTGCATTTTCTATAATTTCTGGTAAAGAAGCTGGCACCGGTCTTCTGGAAGGAAAATCAAGTGTGTATAATTCGTTGTGGATTGAAACTGCAAGTTCGTAACTAAGTGTGTTAAAAATTATCTTGTTTTTTGGGTAATTTAAGATGGTTTTTAATACATGCGCCGTGGCCAAAGTAGCATGGCCACATAAATCCATTTCAATTTCTGGTGTAAACCAACGTAAATGAATTTTGTCGCCTTTGTTAATAAAAAATGCTGTCTCTGCCACCGCATTTCCTTTTGCAATTAGCAGCAGCATTTCTGTTGATAACCATTCTGAAAGAGGTACAACACAGGCAGGATTCCCCCCAAATATTTTATCTGTAAATGCATCAATTTGATAAAGGTCCAATTTCACTTTGCTGCGGTTTTATTTTATGGTGCTGTAGATAAGGATATATAATTAATTAGAAACAGTGGTAATGTACCATCAATAATTGTTGCGTTTTAAATTAATTAGGTGGGAAAAAATAAATGGTTATCTATATTATTTTTTGGTAATAAAGTTACCAGAATCTACGTCTTTTATAAATTGTATTAAACCCGGAAAATAGTTCTTCTGGTCATCATACATACTCATGTGGCTTCCATTTGGGCAAAGCAGAAATCTTCCATTTTGTACCTGAGTACTCATCCATTTCATATGTTTAGGGTCCATAGTATCGTAAGTGCCACCAATAGTAAGTGTAGGCACTTTTATTTGAGGCAATTGTTTTTTTATATTCCATTCTGTTAAGTTTCCGGCAACACCAAATTCACTGGGGCCCTGCATGGTAACGTAAAGCGAACGATTTAATTTACTAAAAGATCTGTTCATTGGTTCTGGCCATTGCGCTACTGGAATTCGGCAAACATGTTTAGCATAAAAGTTTGTCAAAAGCAGTTCCATATATTTTGGATTTTCAAAATCACCTTTCTTTTCAATCTGTCGAATAGTATCCAAAACTTTTTGATCAAATTGTGGAGCTAATACCTCCTGTGCATATTTTCCATAATCCGGACAACTACTCATCATGTTGCTGATGATTAACCCTTTTAAATTGTTCTGGTATTTTAAGGCATACTGCATAGCTAATATTCCACCCCAGGAATGGCCAAGTAAATAAAAATTATCTCTATTTAGATGGAGCCCTTTTCGTACCTGTTCTACTTCCTCTACAAACCTGCTTAAATGCCACATAGTAGTATCTTTAGGATTATCGGAAAGGCCACAACCTAGTTGATCGTAATAAATAAATTCAATATTTTGTTCCGGGAAAAAACTTTCAAAGCATTCAAAATATTCATGTGTTTCACCGGGGCCTCCATTTAATAACAACACTTTTATTGTAGGATTGTCACCAATTCGTTTAGTCCAAATGTTGAATTTTCCTTTGGTTGTTTCAATAGGTATTATTTTTATTCCGCCAGTTTGCACATCTGTGTACAAATCGGTGGATTGATTACTTTCTGTAGATTTTTGAACAGGTACCTGGCAGGAAAAAATCAGGCAGCAAATAAATGTAAATAGAATATTTTTCATTAGTTAGGTTGAAAAACTAAATTAACAATTGTTATGTAATAAAAAAAGTAAGGCAAAGAAATTAATTTATAAAATGATGAGACAAATTATTTTATTTGGAGAAGAGATTAAATTGTTATCAGAAAAAAAAGAATATTATTTGTAAAAAAGAGGTAAGTAAACGAAGGAGGTTTAAGACAGCTGCAGAATATGTGTAGCCATTAAAGCATAGCTTCAATTAGATGAAGATGATATAATTTTTTTTGTTCCCTTAATTTTTTGTTGGTTATAGTAAAAAAATTATGCTGTTTAAAAAAATTAATTTGTATCTGGTTCCATTCCTTTTCTGTGGTTATAAAGTTTAGTGCTTTTAATTCTAAAAAAAGGTTGTGGCTAATCCTAAAAAAATCTTCTCTGCCTAAATAATCTAGGTCTGCATCGCAAATAACTTCTTCTAATTTAGTAAGTGGAGTTTGCGGAATTCTGGTAGCCATAATTAGGCCGCATATAGTATCTATTTGTTGTTGGCTAAGTCCATAAAAGGGTAACTCTGTTTTTGCCATAGCACATCCGGCAATTTCATGGTCACGATACGTAACAAGAAATCCACTATCATGATAAAGACAGGCAACTTTTAAAAGAAACAAGTCATCAGGATGATTGATATTTTCATTTAACGCTATTCTTACAGCTTCTTTTTCTACATCAATTGTATGTTCTACACAATGATAGTATAGTTCTTTAGGCAAATGTTTACTAAGGTGCGGTAAAATGTTACTGCTTATCGTATCAAACAATTTGTTTATTGACATATGGATTACAAACATACTCAAAATAGTAATACTTCAAAACGGATGCGACTATTAAAATAATGAAATCAGTAAATTAATTTATTCTTTCAAATACTAATTTTCCCTTTCAAATAGGTTTAGCAATGCTAAAATGTATTGTTACTTATTTCGGCATTAAGCAGTTTAATAATAAATTTTAATATTTTTCATTAATGATAATATTGTTATTATATTTGGTGTATAGTATTTATACTAGCATTCTCTCAAAAAGCCCATTCCTGTAGTAAATACCTAGTAACCTCATCTTAGTTTTTTAATTCAAAAATGCATTTGTAGCCAATAAGTTGTTTGTATTTACATCTGCATTGATGAAGCATATTCTATGGTATTTTTTTAAAAATTATTTTTTGCCAAATCATTAACAACTAACTTTATGCCATTTACATTTACTCTTATCAGTACAAAGAGATTTATATTTTTTATTCTTCAATGGCTTTTTTTTTCTACAGCTTTTTCGCAACAAACCAATATTTCAGATTATGTACTTTTTGGCGGCACAGGAAGTGTTCAATTAGGATCTTCTGCAAATATTCAGGGAGGTGCAATTGGCAGTTTTAAACTTGTTAAATCAAATGGAAATTTAACTTGTGGTTCTAGTACACTTAAAACAAATATATATAGTGGTGGTTCTGTAGTTTTAGCTAATAGTAATATTGTTAGTGGAAGAATATCGGCTGCTAATTCTCTTGTTGTACCAGGAACAATTCTTTCTGTGGGCTCATTTGCAAATCTTGGGGGTAATATTGATGTAAATGGAAACATTGTAATTGGAGGAGGAACAGTATCGGGAAAAGTTACAAACCCACTTGGTAGTACTTATCAGTTAGGAGGGGTTACAATAGCAAATACAAAGGGTACACCCTCTTTTCCGGGGCTACCAACCTTGCCTGTTATTACAACTTTCCCTGCTGCAAGAGATACAAATATTACTTCAACAACAAAAATAATTCCTGGGACATATGGTAATGTAAAGCTCGGTGGAAATAGTACACTTACCTTATCCGGACCAGGCACCTATGTGTTTAAAACATTTACTACATATGGTCCTAATAGCAATGTTATTTATGATTTTAAAACTTTAACAAAGGGTAATTTCCTAATTTATATTATTGGTGATGTTATCATTAGGAAGACAAGTTTTAGCATAATTAATGAAGGATCTGCTACACGTATTTACACAGAAACACATGGTACTGGTTCAACAAATAGTTATGATAATTCTGTGGCCTTTGATATGTCAAACGGCTCTAATGGTGCCGGCAATATTTCAGGTTGGTTTGGTTCGGTATGGGCACCTTATGGAGGTATTAAAGCTGGATCTCCGACAGGTCCTTCGATGTCAGTAACAGGTGCTTTATGGAGTGCTACACAAGTGAATATTCAATCGGGCGTTACAATTTTTTATGCGCCCTTTATTTTTTGCACTACTCCTATTGTAAATGCAGGGTTGGATCAAGGTATTTGTGTTTCAACTTTCGCAACACTTGCAGGTACTAACCCACCTACAGGAACAACTGGTAAGTGGACGGTAGTAAGTGGCCCTGGTACAACAACATTTGCCGATAACACTAGATATAATACAACCTTTACTCCGCAGGTTGGAATATCTGGAACTTATGTATTAAGATGGACTCTTACGAATGGCACTTGTGTTGCATCAGACGATGTAAATATTATAGTCAATCCTTTACCAATTATTGGCGGCACTTTAAGTGTTTGCATAGGATCAATATCAACATTAACGGGCACAGCAACAGCAGATGTTACTAAACCTTGGACTTCAGCAAATACAGCAGTTGCAACAATAAGTAGTGTGGGAGTTGTGACCGGTGTTTCGGAAGGTACTAGTTTAATAACCTATAAAAATAGTAATGGATGTATATCAACAGCAACTGTAATTGTAAATGCCTTACCAATAATTTCAGGAAGTATAAATGTTTGTGCAGGGTCAACAATAGCACTAACAGGCTCTGCTACAGCAGATGCCACCACGCCATGGACATCAGGAAATACAACTGTAGCTACAATAAATAATTCAGGTATAGTTACCGGTGTTACAAAAGGCACAAGTTTAATAACTTATAAAAATGGTAATGGTTGTACCACAGCAGTAACAATAACAGTAAATGTTTTGCCAGCTAACGTAAATGCAGGCCCCGACAAACCCTTAAGCTTTGGTATAAATACAAAACTTACTGGTATTTCCGCTGCTGCTTCAGATACTTATAGCTGGCAGTCTTT
This sequence comes from Ferruginibacter sp., assembly GCA_025352695.1. Taxonomy (GTDB): domain Bacteria; phylum Bacteroidota; class Bacteroidia; order Chitinophagales; family Chitinophagaceae; genus Ferruginibacter. Next base: position 11,177 of record JANXSK010000239.1, read on the forward strand.
TGATGGAGGCGTAATTGTGCCACCTTCAAATACAGCAGAAATTGCTGTTTCGGCTGCAGGCAGGTATGTGCTCACTGCAACTTCTTCTACAGGTGGATGTTTTGCCAGTGATGAAGTTATTGTTACAAGTAAAGTTAGTAATATAATAGGCTCTGAATTGTTATCGCTCTATCAAAATTATGTTCCTAATACCAAATCTGACTTCTTTACAATTGATGTCAATGACCATATATTAATTGATATTACTGCAAAAGAAGGGACAGGCAATTATCAGGCAGTTTTAAACCTTTTAACTGGTTCGGCATATGGGTTAACAGAAATAAGAAGTAATGGTGGCAGCACATTCAAAATAACTGGTCTTTTTCCAATTATTAATTTAAATAAACTCAATTTTTCACCCGCATCTGACCTTATACAAATTGTAACACCATTGTATTCCCCCAATACCGGAGTTGGGCTGACAACTACAGGAGGAGATGTAGCAATGCACACTAATTTTATTAGAAATGGATATGGATTATTTGGTGAAGGACTAAAGATTGGAGTATTGTCAGATAGTTATAATACCATCAGTGGTAACCCAGCAGGTGTGGATGTTGGAAATGGGGACTTACCACCAGGAGATAGTGTACAATTGGTAAAGGAGTATGCTTATGGAATAGGTGTTGATGAAGGAAGAGCAATGCTACAAATTGTTCACGATATAGCGCCGAGATCAAAATTAGCTTTTAGAACAGGCTTTATTACTGCTGGTGACATGGCAGCTGGTATACGAGAATTAAAACAAAGTAACTGCGATATAATAGTTGATGACATTACTTATATCACGGAACCATTTTTTCAGGATGGGGTAATTGCGCAGGCTGTAAATGAAGTGAGTAGTCAGGGAACCATCTATTTTTGCGCTGCTGGTAACTACGCTAACAAATCTTATCAAAATAGTTTTACTGCAGGCATTGCACCAGCAGGTTTAAACTTGCCTGGTACCCCACATGATTTTGGCGGTGGTGATATCTTCCAGCATATACAACTTAAAAAAGGTTCCTATACCATCGTGTTGCAATGGCAGGATGATATATACTCATTAGGACAAACAACAAACGCAACTAAAAACGATTTGGATATTTATCTTACCACCAATAAGGGAGTTACATTATTTGGGTACAACAGAAATAATTTGGGGGGAGATCCAATTGAAACATTGCCATTTAATGTTGCAGCAGATGGCGAAACTGATATTATGATTATAAGGGCTGCGGGAAGTATAGGTAGTGCCAACCCTAATTTTAAATATATCATTTTTCGTGGGGATGGTACCATTGTTACACACAACCAAGGTAATTCCACCATTGTAGGGCAAGCTAATGCCGATGGTGCCATTACTATAGGTGCTGTCAGATATAATAAAACTCCAGCCTACGGAGTGAGTATTCCTGCTGTAGAGGTATTTTCTTCTGTAGGAGGAACACTTACAAATGGTACAATTAGAAATAAGCCTGATTTTACAGCACCTGACGGGGTAAATACTTCAGTAAGTTTTGGCACCGGAGTTCTTGATGTTGAAGGGGATAGAATTCCAAATTTCTTTGGTACTTCTGCTGCTGCACCGCATGCTGCTGCTGCTGCTGCATTAATCATTCAGGCAAAGCAAAAATATTATAGTCAAAAATTAGATCTTGCAGGCACACGAAATATATTAAAAGCTTCCGCTTTAAATACAAATGCACCATCTTCTACCTATGATTTTGTAAATGGCAATGGCTTTATAAGAGCTGATGTTGCATTAAAATCTTTTGCATCTGCATTACCTGCATTGATACAGTTGGTAATTCCTGTTGGAGTGACTCCAGGCGCAGCACCTTTTACAGTTGGTATTACGGGAAATTATTTAAGCAACATTACCAAAGTGCTATTTAGAGGATCTCCTATTACAACTACTATTTTATCAGATAGCACCGGCACTGCACAAATACCTGCTTTTACGGGTAACCCCTCTATACAAGCAATTACTGCCTCTATAACTCCTAGTGGAGCAGATGGCGGTTCATCCAACTTGCTTTACTTTTTTACACCAATAAAAAAGCAGATTAATATATCAGCTAGGGATACTACAATCAAATATGGCGAGAATATACCTTTATCTACAGGTATAGGCACATTTACTGCAAACATTATAGTTGATGGAAAGCCTTTAACCGAGAGTGGTTTAACACTTGCTGATATTGGTCTTGATGGCGGTGGTATAACTTTCAGTACATCAGCAACAAGTACAAGCAATGTAAATAAGTACATAATTACGCCCACAATAAGAGTCTTTGATCCTAACAACCAGACAGATGTTGGCTTAAAGGAATTGTACAATTACAATGCACCTGTAACGGGTGTTCTTACAATTGCAAAAATGCCCATCACTATCACTCCAAAACCAATTACGGTAATATATGGGCAAACCATTCCACCTGTTCAGTTTGATTATGTGTATGATAATTCTAAAATTGCAGATAATTCCACCTTCATAAATAACATTCAGTCTCAGCACCAGTCGGAAATTGTACCCAATACGTTGGCCTATGTAAATGGTAAGCAATTGGTAAGTGGTAAGCAATTGGTAAGTTCGGATATTGCAAACCTTAGCTTTATCGCTAGTGGTAAAGCTTTAGTAAGTGGCAAGCAATTGGTAAGTGGTAAGCAACTGGTAAGTGGTACAATTGTTTATGAAACAACAAATGTTGTAGAAGTATCAAGAGCATCTATTACAAATTTTCAGTTGGATAAATCAACAACGACTTTAGTAAGTGGTAAGGCGTTAGTAAGTGGCAAAGCATTGGTGAGCGGTAAAGCATTGGTAAGTGGTAAGCAATTGGTAAGTTCTGCCCCTATAATAAATAGTGCAAATGCAGGAGATCAAAACGGAGATAATATTGCAGTAATTATTGATACAGCTGATGTAGTTGCAGGAGAGGTGAGTACATTTAATTCAATAAACCTGGTAACAGGTTTTACATCCGGCCAACATTTTATAGTACCTGGTGCATATCTCTCAGAAAATTTTGACATTACTTACGAGCTTGGTAATCTTACTATTTTACAGGCAGCACTTACTGCTCAAGCAGTTGATACCAGTCGTATTTATGGTGATGCAAATCCATTATTTAGGATAGCCTATTCAGGTTTTGCCTATACCGATAATATTAATTCTATTGCAACGCTTTCTGTGGCTGCTACTGCAGCAATTGCCACTTCTCCTGTAGGCAATAATTATGTTATTTCTTTATCTGGGGGTGCTGCAGATAATTATACTCTCAATTATGTAGCAGGAAAACTTAGTATTACTGCTGCTCCACTTACTGTAAAAGCGGATGATAAAGTGACTTATAAAGGTTGTTCACAATTACCGGTGTTTACCGGAATTGTTACCGGAACAAAAAATGGCGAAAACCCTATTGGGTATTCAACAAATTATATCATAGCTTCTTCTTCTGCTGGTGTATATGTAATCACGCCATTTCTTACTAGTACAAATTACACCATTAGTAATCCAACTACTATGACAGGTAAATTATATGTAAATCCAAAAGGAAATGGGGTAGATGATGTAGATACTTACCTCGATTGTATTGAAGACAGGGGTATAGCATATCAACCAATCAATCGAAGGTACGTGGCACATTTTTATGCTAAAAATCTTAATAGTACAGCTGTGTATATTCCTGTTGGCACAGATAACCAACTTTCTTCATCAGGTTCATTTGATGCATCCCAACAACCTGCTGCCTTTTTGCCGGGAACCGGAACCACAAGATTTAATGTTCCTTTCGACGGCACCTTATTGAAATGGCAATTAAAAACTTTTGAAGAGTATACTTTAGTTGCAGAATCTGCTACAGCAAGTTCTAGCTCCAGAAAAACATGTACTTACACTTACCATGCTGCTAATAGCAGAGCCGTTAATAGCAATGTAATATTGGAAACAGTACAAGTTGCAGCATCAGGTATAATTGCTACAGGAAATGAAATTGTTGTATATCCCAATCCTGTAAGAGAAAAGCTGATTGTACTGCTACCTCAACCTGTTGCTGAGCATGGTGAAATAAGTATTTCGGACGTGATGGGTAAAACGTATCAAATAAAATCTTTGCAGAAAAATACGAGTGGTAGTTTGCAATTGGATATGTCTAAATTTGTTAAAGGGGTTTATTATGTGAGGGTAACTACCGGAAAAAACAATAGGATATTTAAGATAATAAAGTTGTAAGTAAACAAGCTGCTGTTGAATAAAAAGGAAGGGATGTTATTATTCCTTCCTTTTTACTTATTTAACAAATTGGGTTTTTTTACAGATATTTGAAGCTTCAGAAAATTGGGATAATTTACCAATCCTTTAATTTTTTTTCC
>JANXSK010000029.1 GCA_025352695.1 Ferruginibacter sp.
CCAACTTTAGAAATTAAATAGGCAATAGGAATTGGGAAAACCAGATACACTAAATAAAAAGATTGCTGTATTCTGGTGGATTGTGTGTAGGATAAATGAAAAAAAATTTTTAGTGATGGAAGTAAAATATCATTCATACAAATAATAGCTCCCACAAACAAGAACACATAAGCCACTAATAATAACGGTTTTCTTTGATGCTTCATCTACCTGTTTTTATTTTTTTTGCAATGTATTGTTATCAATAAAACTTAGTATAATTCTATCTTTAAATATAAGTGAGGTATTTTGTTATGTTATTAATAGGTTGCTCGACCGCCAGAAATATCATAAATAAACCCGGTAGAAAAACTATTTTCATCAGATACAATAAAAGCACAGAGGGCAGCAACTTCTTCTACTGTACCCAACCGTTTCATAGGTATTTTAGCAATCATATACGTTAATTGTTCGGCAGATGTATTGTCATTCATACTAGTTTTTATTACAGCGGGTGCTAATCCATTTACGGTAATATTGGTATCAGCAAATTCTTTTGCAACCCCTTTAACCAATCCAATTACCCCAGCTTTAGTGGCTGAATAGCCAACCATTCCTGGATTACCCTCTTTGCCTGCCATGGACGCAATAAGTAATAATCGGCCAGTACCCACCTTCTCCATTTTTTTTAGAGTGTGTTTGGTTATAAGAAATGTTCCTTTCAAATTAACTTCATAAATTTTATCAAATTCTGCGGTAGAAAAATCAGTAATTTTTGTACTTGTTGGCCCCACTATACCAGCAGAGTTTACAAGGATATCTATTTTACCCCATTCCTTATCTACCAATGAAATTGATTTTGATACCTGTGCTTCGTTACTAATATCTACTATAAAACCTTTAGCCCTAATTCCACTTTTTATAAATTCATCAACGGTTTTTTTTAACAGCACTTTATTAAAATCAAATAGGGCCAATATTGCCCCTTCTCTGCCCAACCTATGCGCCACGGCTTTTCCTATACCTGTTGCAGCACCTGTTATAATAGCTACTTTATTCTTGAATTTTTTTTCCATATTTTTTAATTTAAAAAAATAATAGCAATACATATATTAATTCCCCGCTACTATTTTACTAATAAATAAATAATCTCTTTTGTGTTCTTAATTATTCAATTTGTAATTTAACCACAGCACTCAATTTTAAATTTACTGATAGATTTTTTCCTTAACAATACTAAGTAATTTGAGGGCACCAGGCGCTAACAACAATTTGAAATGCACAAATTAAAATGTATCCCTTACTACTTTTGACATTTATAAATCAGGTGTATAATAAATCTGCTTACCATTTATTTTTATTTCAACATCTACTAAATATTTTTTTAAAATTTCAGTATCTACAGAAATTCCGAGGCCCGGTTGTTCGGGCACATGTATATAACCATTTTCATCAGGGAGGATTTTTGCCTTTGAAATATCCTGAGCCAACTGTTTTAATTCAATAGGGTATTCACTGATATTATCCTTTTCAATACCGGCAAAAGGTTGTAAAGAAGCACTCAATGCAAGATGAGAAGTGAATGTGTGATTTACATAAGTAATATTGGATTGCTGTGCCAAATCTACCACTTGCTTTGCGACAGAAATACCTCCTATTCGCCCAGCATCAATTTGAATAAATTTAAGTCCTGCATATTCAATCATTACTTTAGCCTGAATAAAATTATTACAACCTTCTCCCCCAGCCAACGCTACTTCTGGTGTAGAGCCAGACAATGTTTTATACGCATCAAGTTCCATATTACTAAATGGTTCTTCCAGCCAATAAGTATTCATTTTTTTTAACGCAGTTAATCGTTCTTTAGCTCCTGCAACATTATTATTCCAGGCTGTACCTGCATCTATCATTAAATAAGTAGCTGGCCCTACTCCTTCCCGTGCAGCCGATAAGTGAGCTATATCTTTCTCCAAACCATATTTGCCAAATGGGCCCCATCCAAATTTAACTGCTTTAAAACCGGATGCAGTTGCTTTTTTTGCTTTCTCAAAAGTAGCTTCGGGCGAATCGCCAAATAGCTGTGATGCATAGGGTAATTTAGGATAGGCTTTATTATACCCCAATAGTTTATAAATGGGTTCATTCAATTTTTTCCCTAACAAATCCCATAATGCAATATCAATTCCTGAAAGCGTATGATCCGCTTGTAACAGATCAAATGAATTTTCATGAACAGCACTTGAAATACTTTTGATGTCCTCCACACTATTAATATTCCTTCCTTCCATTGAATATTTCAGGGGCTTACAAGCACTGTGGCTCATGGGGCATACATAGCTTGCTATACTTGTGAGAGGAGAAGTTTCACACTCACCCCATCCTTCTATACCTCCGGCTCTTATCCGCACCAACAAGGCATCCTGACTACCGTCACCAATGTCTAATACTTCCGGCATAGACAAATAAAAAAAATCAACTGATTCAATCTTCATGTAAAAAATATTTATTACGCTCAATTATTTATACCACCAGCCCAGAATATTTTAGGCTGTGATTTTTATTTTTTTTAAAATGTTATTGTAAGCCCTCCATCAACAACAATCACCTGCCCTGTTATGTAGGAAGCATCTTTGCCTGCTAAAAAAAATGCTACCCCTGCAATCTCCTCCGGGTTAGCTGCACGCCTTAATGGTAAATGTTGGTTGTTTACATAATTATCCTTAAACCATTGTGAATCCAGTTCATTTTTTCCATCAACAATTGACATGGCGGTATCTACAAATCCAGGAGCTATTGCATTTACTAAAATATTTTTATCTGCAAGCTCCAATGCCATTGACCTGCAAAATTGATTGATAGCGGCCTTTGCCATTGAGTAGCTGCTGGCATACCTTTCAGCCCTTGTACCGTGAATAGAAGTTATGTGAACAACCCTGCCTCCATTGGTCATAAATTTTGTTGCCAACCTTGTCATTAAAAGACTACCCGTTAGCATACAGTCAAATATCACACGCCACTTATCAACCGCCATTTCTATTGGATCTGTTTTTTCAAACAT
>JANXSK010000058.1 GCA_025352695.1 Ferruginibacter sp.
TCGAACCGCCGACCCTCTGCTTGTAAGGCAGATGCTCTAAACCAACTGAGCTAAACTCCCTTTTTTTCTTTTCCCCTTGTCTCTTTTTCCGGAGAGCAAAGATAGGATTATAATTTACCCCTTCTAATTTTATTGAAAGTATTTTAAAATTTTTTTAAAGAAGATATCTCAGTTGAACCTATTCTTATTTTCCTTCTGTCTCATTTTTGATTTTTAGTAAAGAGAGTGTTGTTCTGTAAGTGTCGCCAATTGGTAACGCTATATTATTACTGAGTCCTATTTTTCGATACTGCAAAAAAGAAATGTTTTTCAGGGCAACGATGTAACTTCTATGAATGCGGATGAATTGTTTTTCCGGTAATTTTTCTAAGATCTTTTTCATCGATAACAGGGTAAGGTAAGATTGTGTAACAGTGTTGATCTTAACATAGTCATCAAAAGCCTCTAAATAAATAATATCAGCAAAGGCAATTTTTACCATTTTATAATCTGCATGTACATATAAGTATTGTATTGGTGCAGGCTCTTTGTCATTTATTTTTGCCCAATGTATTGCTTTTGCAACTGCATGTTCAAACCTAATAAAATTAAATGGTTTCAGCAGGTAATCAATGGCTTTAACTTCAAACCCTTCCACAGCATATTCTTTATGCGCCGTTGTGAAAATTACCATGGGCTTTACAGCTAAATTTCGATACAGATCAAAGCCATTTATATCCGGCATTTGAATATCTAAAAATAGTAGTTCCACTGTATTTTTTTTCAAATAATTAATTGCCTCAATGGCATCAGAAAAAACTTGCAGCAAATTAAGTTCGGGCACTTTTGAAATGTATTTTTTAAGAACCTCCAATGCCAAAGGTTCATCATCTATTGCAATACAATTGATCATGCTAAATTTATTTGTAAAATAATTTTGTATAAATGGTCCTGGTCATTAATTTGAAGACTGTGTTTATTTGGATATTGTAACTCCAATCTTCTTAAAGTATTATTAGCGCCGGTAGCGGTGCTTTCTGTTACAATGCCAGAAATAATTTTATTGTTTACTTTAAGCGTGATGTTATTGTTTAAAATAAAAATTTCAATATCTACATAGCAGGGAAGGTGGTTACTTACGCCATATTTAAAAGCATTTTCAATAAAATTTATTAATAGTAACGGGGCTATTTTATTATGTTGAAGATCTCCGGAAATTGTAAATTTTATTTCTAATTTATTATTACTTCGTAATTGTTGCAACGCAATATAATTTTGAAGATAATCAATCTCCTTTTGAAGGGGAACTGTGTCTGCAGTTGCATCGTCAGTAACATATCGCATAATCGCTGATAATTTTAAAATGGCTTCCGGGGTTTGCTCATTTTCGCAGATGGCCAATGAATATATATTATTTAAAGTATTAAATAAAAAGTGCGGATTTATTTGAGCTTTTAAATAGGAAAGTTCTGCATTTAATTGCTGCACTTTCATCTCCTTATTTCTTTGCTCCATTTGCCTGTACCTGTGCGCAAGGCAGATGATACTGCTCAAAAACCAAATAATAACAAAGTATAAAAGTCCAAATATTTTGTTCAAATTTGGTCTGTTAAGGGGTTTGTTTCCTGTCAGAATAATATGGTTATTTTCTAAAGCTTTTTTGTTTATAAAGGAGGGTAATGAAAAAGCCAGGGCCATAAATAATGTGATCACCAAAAAATAAAACAACCTGTTATTTTTATAATATAGTGATGGTAAAAAAAGGAAAAGATTCAGATAAAAAAAAGTGATCAAAAACAAGTTCTTCGATAAAATAAATAAAAGTTCATTCTGGTGATAGCGGGAGTGTTGCTCATGAAATAGAGAAAACTTTACCGGTTCATTTAAATGGGATAGATTAAATAATAAAATGGGAACCAGAAAGAATGCGATCCATCCGGAAAGATGCATTAAAATTGTTAATTTCTTTTTATACATTTCGAATAATTTCTTTTAAAATGCGCTCAATCCTAATTGGTTTACTTCCTAATCAGCCTAAAAATAAGCTTAGAAAAATGTAAAGCTATTCTAAAACGGTTAATCGTATCAATGTTCAGGTTAAGGAATGAGCTTAACCGGCTTTTCACATTTCTATGCAACCTAACAACTTAGTTTCGTTTTTTTTAAAAGTATCTAATGACGATGACCAAACTACAATGTTTACTTATAAACAGCAATTCAGCATCTGATAATATGATTTTTAAGCATGTCGAAAAATTGAGCTGGCTTTCTTTTATTTGTAATCCAATAAATGTTAGAGAAGCAAGGCATTACCTTCAGGAATTTAATGTAGATATTCTTTTTTGCGATGTAGCAACATTATGTACCCGGGAAATGGATCAGTTTTTACAGGAATTTGCACCCGATACCCTCATCATAATCATTGATTCAAAAATGGCATTGGCAACTGCTGCCATCAGTAGTAATGTATTTAGTTTTTTACCAGGCCCTGTTTCATTTGATCAGTTCTTTTATACCGTCTGTCGTGCAAAAGAATTTTTACAACCTGTAAATAAAAAGGAGTCTTCCGTAATAATGGATTTTGTGTTTATTAAATCTGAATATAAATTTTATAAGGTCAAATTTGATGATATCCTGTTTTGTGAAGGGATGAAAGATTATACTCGGGTATATTTGACGGATAAACCTAAGCCCATCATCACCTTGCAAAATTTAAAAACCTTTGTTGGTAAATTGCCTGTAAATAATTTTATAAGGGTACATCGTTCTTATGTAATTTCTTTGAGAAGCGTGGATGTAGTAAGTAAAAATGAAATTGTAATTGGTAACAAATACATTCCTATTGGCGAAAGCTACCGAAGTTCTTTATTTCAACTAATTCAAAAAATATCTTAAAATAAAAAGGAGTGATAATTCACTCCTTTTTATTTTAAAATTATATTATCACTCCTAATCTCTGCAGGTCAGCTTTCTGTAGCGTAGGTTTTTGATGCAATTTTATTTTACCCATTACCTCATTGGCTACTTTAAGTGCGTCTGCTTCTGAAACAAAACTGCGGTTACCTTCCACTACGGGCATTGTGGATTGCTTTATAAAAAGCTTATCATCCACAGTAATACTATATCCCCAACCATCCGAAGTTTTAAAAGCATATGCACCAATGCTCATTGAATCTTTATTGTGCATTACTTCCGGAGGAGTTACAGCAGCAGTATTACTCCGGCAACTACAAAAAATAAAGAGCGTAATAAAGAAAAGGGAAGTACTAGAAAACAGTTTCATCAGTTATATTTTACTTTTAAAGGGGACATTCTTTTTATTATTTTTTACAAGGCTAATCATTTGCATTGTAAGTCTGCAAAGGAAAAAATTCACGAATATCATCAAAAGGAGTGCTGCTGCTTCTTCCGGTAAGTGTAAAACCTCTGTTAGTTACACTAAATCCAATTGCACCTGTTCTTGCTACTCCTTCATAAGAAGTTTTTTTAGCCCATAGGTCATTTACAAAATCATATTCCCAGGTATCTCCTAAAACTGATCCGTTCTCTCCACAAGTAACATATGCTTTATCATTCATTACAAAAGCTGCAGCATTTGTTCTAACGATGGCATAAGCATCATCATAAGTATCTGTGCTTACATTACTTATTTTTCTTTCTTCTGTCCATATTGGGGTAGTAGTGGGGTCAAAAACCCAAAGGTCGTTTACATCTGTAGTACTCCCATTATTATTACCTGTACAGATGTAGGCTTTATTATTGTGTACAAAAGCAACCGCTCCGGAACGTTTGGTTCCACCCATGCTTACTTGCTGTGCCCATGTATCTGTAGCGGGAGTATATTGCCAAAAATCTTTTAAATAATTACCATCAAATCCTGTTGCAATGTAACCGTTGCCTAATACGCTAAAACCTACTGCATCATAACGTGGATTACCTGCAAAATTATTTTTTTGCATCCAGGTATTGGCTGAATCATTATATTGGTAAAAATCATTTAATCTGTTGGCTCCATCATAACCGGTGCCAATATAACCTTTACCACTTGCCTCAAATGCAACTGCTGAACTTCTGGCTACTCCCGGCATATCAGCTTTTTGTATCCAGAAATTTTGAACCGGATCATATTGCCAGATATCAGATAATCTATTGGTGCCATCATAACCGGTACCGATATATGCTTTTGCATTAATTACAAATGATACACCTTCACTGCGTGCCACACCTTCAAATTCTGAACGGCTAATCCAGTTGCCAAGTACCGTTGTTGTGGTTGTTGTTGATTTTGTGCAGGAAGAAATAATTAATGGAATACTTAAAATACTTAATAATGTCAGGTTTTTTAATTTATACATACTGTCTAATTTTTGCCGAAAATATCATACAACTAAACATTAAATCGTTAAAAAGGATTTATAGGTATTGTGCAACTACCGAACCTGATTATTTATCTACGAAATGATTTTACTTACCGGAAACCTCTGTTAACCGTACTAACTTATAAATTTCCCGTACAACTGTTTTATTAAACTGATTGGTATATAAGTAAAGCCTGTTAATACATATTAACAATGTTGCACGGGGAGTACGAAATAATATTACCCACGAAATAAAAAAGTAACAGGCATTATGATCAAAAAATATCGATATTTAAAATTTTTAATTCTTTCCTCTTTATTATCACTTCTTTTCTTTTCTATTATTTCATGTGAAAAACAGAGTATTGATTTTGGTACTGGTTTTATAGATAATACGATTACCAATTTAGTAATGGTAGATACCGCTACGGTGGATATTTCTACCATACAGGTAGACTCTGCCATCAGCTCAAATACCTATACTATTTTAAGCGGCAATTATAATGATGAACAGTTTGGTAAAATAAAAGCACAATCTTTTCTTCAACTTGGAATTCCTTCTGCTACCTACGATATCCCGGATGGGTCGGTATTTGATTCATTAGAAGTAGTATTAAAATTAAACAAAACTTTTTATGGTGATACATTGTCACCATATACAGTCACCATTCATCAATTAAATGATCCGATTACCTACGCACCCTATCAAAATAGTTTTTATAATACAAATAGCAGGGCATATAATACAGATGCATTAGGTAGCACCCAGTGGGTGATACAGCCTTCATCCCGGGATACAGTGGCCATTAAATTATCTGCATCGATGGGTATGGATCTTTTTAATAAACTGCAAACCAAAGATCCTGCAGTGCAAACCAACGATCAGTTCATTAATTATTTTAAAGGGCTCGCCATTGTAGGCGGACCAAATAATAATTTAATATTGGGTTTTTCTGATAGCCTTACTATGCGAATGCATTATCATAAGCCTGGTGTTTTTGTACAAAATGCAGTAATTCTATTTGGCATAAAAGAAGCCAATTATCAGTTTAATAATATTATATCCAATAGAAGCGGTATGCCCATTGCCTCCTTAAATTCCAGTAGGAGTTTACCATCGGCCAAAACTAATAATGCGGGTTTTGCTCAATACATAACCGGTGCAATGGTTAAAATTCGTTTCCCTTATTTAAGAGACCTTTACCTGTTACCTAATTTTGTAAAAATCATTAAGGCAGAGTTAATAATAAAACCTGTTCAAAACAGTTCATTAGGATATTATAATCTGCCTCCTTATTTACGTCTTTCGTTTACAGACCAAGCCAATCTTTTAGGAGCTAATTTAGCTATTGCCACATCCGCCACCGCCACAAGTGTGCAATATGGTAATTTATATCAGGATAACTTGTACGGCACCCAAACCGCCTACACGTATGATGTTACCAATTATCTTCAAACGCAGATTGCAATTGCACTTAATAATCAAAATGGTTTATTGATATCACCTCCTAATAATACCGCAATTTTTAATCGGTTACTCATTGCAGACGGTACAAATTCTTCTAACAAAACACAGGTAAAAATTTATTATGCTGCTGTTAAATAAAATATATTCTTCTATGCTGATTAAAATAAAATTAATTGTTACGGCCTGTATATTATTGGGCTTACCGGTATTATTAGTTGCACAAAATAATAGTTCACCATACTCTGTACTTGGAATCGGCGATATTGAAACCAGTTATTTTAACCGGTACACAGGTATGGCAAATGCAGGTGTGGCACTTTTTGATGAAAGGTATATTAATAACAGTAATGCAGCTTCACTTACAAAACTCAGAGAACACTTTTATGCATTTGAAATATCTTCCCGCTTTAAGCAGGTGGTTTACTCCGGTGCTAATGTTTTGGCAACTGCAAACAAGACAACTGATTTTGCCATCCGCAGGGTAAACCTGGCGGCAAAAGTTACAAAAAATTGGGGTAGTAGTATTGGGTTAATGCCTTTTAGTACCGCGTCTTTTAGTTTTAATACCAACAAAAATATTCAGGGTACTTTGTTAAATGTAGCGGCAAATTATGAGGGGGACGGAGGTGTAAATCAATTTTATTGGTCTAATGGTTACAAGCTTTCCAAAAATACATCCATCGGTGTTACTTCTTCCTTTTTATTCGGTTCTATCAACCAAACAGAAAATATTTTAAGCAGTGATCTGTCAACCAATCTAACAACTAAAAACAGTATTTTTTTGCGTAATTATTATTTTAATTTTGCTTTACAAACTAAAAAGAAACTTAGTAAAACCTGGGAATCTACCTATGGGATAACCTATTCTCCAAAAACTGCATTACAAGCTCAAACTTCCATTGATGTTACCAGTAACACAACTACCGAAATAAAAAATGCCATTACTAATAACAATTATTTTACCCTGCCGGAATCCTACAATGCAGGAATTGCATTTATTAATAACAACAAATATACTTTTACAGTAAATGCTCAGGCTCAAAATTGGAATGCAGTCAAATACTCAGGCAGTAATTATCAATTGGTAAACAGCAATAAATTATCGTTGGGTTTTCAAAATTCGCAAAAAGCTAAAAATGTTTATAATACAGAATATGAAAAAGGATTTTTTCAATTGGGTTTATATGCAGGTAATTCGTACATAAAAATGAATAATAACCAGATGATGGATTATGGGGGCAGCATAGGGTTTTCCAGAAATTCAAGAAACAGTCCATTAGGTTATATCATTTCTTTAGAGGCTGGTAAACGTGGTACAAGAAGCACTACCCAATTAACTGAAAATTATTTCAATATAAATTTTACACTGTCTTACCTTGATTTTTTATTTGGCGGGAAAAAGTATTTCTAAAATTATAAAATCTTTAATTCAACTGCAAAGCAGGCAATCGGTAAGAGTAGGAATCAAACACGAATAATTCATCAATTTCTACTGTCCAATATTTATATAAGGATGATTTTCTTAAAAATTGTCGTACCTGTTTTCTGTCGGTAGCATTCAGGATCATCCAGCACCTGAGCGTTTCCATACTTACAGAATAATATTCAATTACACCTTTATCAATTAAGCCGTTAATATAAGTTCTATGCGCCGGTACCTGCGGCATAAATAATTCGTCCATGTTGAATAAAATTGTAACCTGGTATTTGATTAAGTTTTTATTGTCTACATTTTCCATTCAATAATATTATTTATCCACTCCTTTTTACAGGGAGTAGTTATTTTTATATAGTTATCAGTGTAGCCTTCTACCATCCCGTTTTTATCCGGGTATTCAAAAAGTACTTTCCTCGTTTCACCAATGTGCTGG
>JANXSK010000105.1 GCA_025352695.1 Ferruginibacter sp.
CATTCTTACACTATGGCTATCGATGATACCTAAACTTGCCGATTCTTTTTTACCACTCTTTTTTCTTAACGCTTTACGTAATTGCTGGTGTGCAACTTCTATTATTCCTTCTAAAGTCCATTTCCTAAAATACCAATAAACAGTTCCCCAAGGGCATAATTGATAGGTAAATGTCGCCATTGACAACCTGTTTTTGTTAGATAGCAGATCGCTTCCCATATTTGTCTTAAGTTATGTTTCGACTTTCGTTTGAAAGTCAATAAACTTTCAATAATTTGCCATTGAAAGTTGCTTGAAAAGTAGTGCGGTTTTGTCATTTCACTATTATCGGGCAACTCTCTTTTTTACACAACTTTAGTTTTCAACTTATCCACATACGTACTTTTAAATAATTAACTCAAACAGCTTCTAAATCTATTTAAAAAATATTTGCAAGGCAGATTAAAAAATATTTATAATGCCAATTAGCATATTTGAAATACACCATGATACGCTTGGGATGGAAACGAATGAAGCGGCTTGTAATGAACGGAGTTGCTGCAGAAAATTTAACAAACGCCTTTTTACAAGCCAATTAAAGACTCAGTAATTAGAGCAGCCACTAAACTACTCCATCCTGTTTGATGTGATGCCCCAATGCCTTTTGCTGTATCGCCATTATAATATTCGTAGAATAATACCAATTCTTTATTTTCTGGTTGATTATAAAAACAGTTTTCGTTTTCATGCACTGGTCTTTCTCCCTTTACGTCCGGCTGGAAAATAGAAATAATTTTTTCAGACAATATTTTTGCAATTTGGCTAAGGTTACAAATGTTGGTGGAGCCGGTTGGACACGCTAATTGGATATTATCTCCATAGAAAGCATATAACTGATGCAGGGTTTGAATTAATAAATAATTAAGCGGTATCCAAACAGGACCTCGCCAGTTACTATTGCCGCCAAACATATTGTTATCACTTTCTGCTGGTAAATAATTAATGGAATATGCAGTATGATTAATTTGTACCGTAAAAGGATGTTGCTGGTGAAATTTTGATAACGCCCGGATACCGCCTGCTGATAAAAATTCCTTTTCGTCCAGCATTACCTCTAGCAATTTTATTAGCCGCTCTTTATGAATTAATGAAATAAGGATGTCGCCATTTTCGCTTACCTGTTCACAGGGAAGATATTTATTATTTGTAATACTATAGTTTTTTACATACTGCATCCGTTTTTTAAAATCAGGTAATTTTTGCAATTGCTCATTCTTTATAATAGCTGCATTGAACAATACACTTAATCCAACAATGGAACGCACTTTTAATGCAATGCTTTTGCCATCATCTGTATGTAACCGATCATAAAAGAAATTATCTTCTTCATCCCACAAAGTTTCATTAAGCGAAGCGGCGATTAAAATAAAATGTTCGTAAAATTTTGTAACGGCATCTTCATAACTGTTGTCTGTTTGCGCTATTTCTATAGCGATCTCCATCAAATTAAGTGCATACATACCCATCCAGGCGGTTGCATCCACCTGTTCCAATGTAGCACCTACTGGTAAACTATTACGATCAATTACACCAATATTATCTAACCCTAAAAACCCACCAGTAAAAATATTGCTTTCATTTTCATCTTCCCTGTTAGCCCACCAGGTAAAATTGAGCATGAGTTTTTGGAAAATGCGTTTTAGAAAATGAATATCTGCATTACCATGTATTTCCTTTTCTATTTTATAAACTTGTAATGCCGCCCAGGCTTGTATGGGTGGATTTACATCACTAAGATTCCATTCATAAGCTGGTATTTGCCCGGCAGGACTCATATACCATTCCCTGCACAATAATATCAATTGATTTTTTGCAAATACCGGGTCAATCATTGCCATTGGTATGCAATGAAAACATAAATCCCATGCCGCAAACCACGGATATTCCCATTTATCTGGCATAGATAAAACATCTGCAATTTTTAAATGCTTCCAGCCTGCATTTCTTCCATACTTTCTTACCTGTGATGGGATGATATTGTGGCTATCACCTTCCAGCCATCTTTCAATATCGTATTGATAAAATTGCTTACTCCACAACAATCCTGCAAAAGCCTGTCGTTGAATGTTAGTGATATTAGTTCCTATAGTGGACGGCAATAAATTGTTATAAAATTCATCGGCTTCCTTTTTTCTATCAGTAAATATCAAATCGAATGTTTTATCAAATGGGATTTCTATTTCATTTTTAGATAAACGCAGAAATATTTTTTGTGAAGCTTTCGGTGTAATTGATAAACGATATACAGATGAAAATTTGGTGCCGATCGTTTTATTTTTTAGTTGACTAAGTAAATCTGTCTGGTGATTAATAATGGCATCATGGAAAACATCTTTTACAAAAATAGATTCGTTTGCGTAACCAAAAACTTTCTCGATATTGGTTTCATTTTCCGTCATTAATGTTTCATTGGTTGCAGAATAATAAAAATAATATTCGCCGATCCTGTCGCTACTTGCCTTTACTGCTCCTGTATCTTGTAATGCTGTTAACATTTGTAATGAAGGCTTTTGAACGTTATCACTAAACATCCATCTGTTACGGAACCAGAGTGTAGGCAATAAAACAATTTCGGAAGATTCATTCCCCCTGTTGGTAATTTTTATTTCTACGCAAATATCTTCTTGGTTATTTTTTGCGTATTTAACGTTTACATCAAAATAGCTATTATCGTAAAAAACACCCGTATCTAATAATTCAAATTCAGGTTCTGTTTTAGAACGGTTGTGATTTGTTTCAATTAACTGCTGGTATGGAAATGCTGCCTGCGGATATTTGTATAAATACTCCATATAAGAATGTGTAGGCGTATTATCCAAATAGTAATACAGTTCCTTTACATCCTCACCATGATTGCCTTCGGCATTTGTTAAACCAAATAAACGTTCTTTTAAAATTTTATCTTTACCGTTCCATAATGCAATGGCAAAACATAAATTTTGGTGCATGTCGCTAATACCAGCAATGCCATCTTCACCCCAGCGGTACACCCTGCTTCTGGATTGTTCATGCGTAAAATAATTCCAGGCATCGCCTTCCGCACTATAATCTTCCCTTACAGTTCCCCATTGCCGCTCGCTTAAATATGGTCCCCACAGTTCCAGCGGCACATCTTTTTGTGCATTAATGTTTAAGCGTTGTTGTTCAGCTGAAATATTTTTTTCTGACATTTTACTTTGTTGTTACAAGCTTTCACAGCCTTGAGCATTTAGGCTGTTTATACACATAGGGTTTTAAAAAAAAGTTAGCCAGTTTGCTGGCCAATAAACATAAGTGTTTTCGTTTACGAGATTAATACTTGAATTTTCCGCATTCCGTATTCCCAGTAAAACAGCTCCCTGACTTTCACTCTTTTAAGATTGTCTTTCATATTATTTTATACTTATTCAATACCATCTACCAAAAAAAAATCCATTTCTACAATTTTTGAGCCAGCGCTTAAAATATGTACATTAAAATTATCCCTACATAAAAACAACATAAGTTATATCATCTCCTTGAATCCTAAAGTAACGCAATTTGATAAAAAGATACTGTCTTTACAATATTTAAATACGTCATCAATGGCCTTAAATACTTTGCTATATACATTTATCTATTGGAGTTTCATTTGTAGAAAAAGCAATTTAATAAGCAGCAACGTTCAATTTATTATTACTGAATTTAAGATGTTAAAAGCATTTCGCAAAAAATTTTGGTTTTAAACTTTTATTTCTTGTTCCTTATTCAGCGCATTCAATTTAAAATTTAGCCTCCCGTTGCAAATCCTTCAAACACCGTCATGCCACCATCAATAAAGATACTGGCACCAGTAATATAATCACTGTCATCACTTGCCAAAAAAACAGCCAGCTTACCAATATCTTCAGGTACACCAATACGGTTGTAAGGAATTAGATTCATTAAGCTATTGTATGCTTCCGGTGTACTCCATGCAGTAGTATTAATAGGTGTTTTAATTGCACCGGGACAAATACTGTTCACCCTTATTTTCTGTCGGCCATATTCTTGCGCCATTGTTTGCATCAGCATTTTAATACCGCCCTTACTGGTGGCATAATTGGCATGGCCAGCCCAGGGAATCATTTCATGCACACTGCTCATACAAATTATTTTTCCGCAGGCAACACTTCTTTCCGGTGCAATTCCCCTTCGTAAAAATTCTTTAATAGCTTCCCTTGCACAAAGAAACTGCCCTGTTAAATTTATATCAATCACCAGTTGCCATTGCGCCAAAGTCATTTCGTGTAATTTAGCATCCCGTTGCAGACCGGCATTGTTTACTAAAATATCAACTGTACCAAACTGCTGAATGGTTTGTGCAAACATATTCATCACTTGGTCTTCTTTACTCACATCTGCCTTTATCGCTATTGCATTACTGCCAAATGATTTTATTTTATCAACGATTACATTGGCGGCATCAGGATTTACCACATAGTTTACTACTACGTTTGCACCCGCTTCTCCCAACGAAATAGCAACACCTTCGCCAATACCGGAATTGGCACCGGTTACAATTGCTATTTGCCCTGCTAATTTTTTGTCTGCCATTAAATTTATTTTAGATGGTATTATTGGAATTTTATTTTATAGATAAGAATGATTACAGCAAATACCAGCGTTACGGCATTTGCAATCATTACAGGCATATTACTACTGAATAAACCAAAGAGAAACCATAATAAGGTGCCTGATGCGAAAAGTGAATACATAAATAAAGAAATGCCGCTGGTATCTTTTGTACGAATGGTTTTAATAGCTTGTGGCAGAAAGGATGCTGTAGTTAAAATAGCAGCGGCAAAACCTGTAATTGTAATTATGTTCATATATAGATTTATGAAAACTTCATAAGTTACTATTAAAAAATGACTTAAATATTTTTATAAATTATAAAATAGGATAATTGTACAATACAAAAAATAGTAATTTCCGAAGATTGGCAGAAAAAGATTTTTTTCGGTAAATTACTTTTAGGCTAAATTTATCTTAATAAATCCAGCAGCTACTTCCAAACTATTTTCAGACGAATAATGAAATAATTTACTTCACATTTCCTGATAATAACAGGCCCTTATTTAATAACATTATCAAGATAAGTAGTACTTCTATTATAATAACTATAAGAAGGATTATAACGAATATATCCAATAGCCATGAGCGGTATTATTTTTATAATGAGGTTGTAGACATGCGCAAAGGCTGCTACGGTCTGTGTGGCATTGTGCAAAATGAATTGCATAAAAATATTTTATTGGGAGATGTGTTTGTTTTCATCAATAAACGGCACAACCA
>JANXSK010000108.1 GCA_025352695.1 Ferruginibacter sp.
TTTGACTATTCAGTTCTAATGGTAGCAATTAGGTGCAAATTAATTAAAACGGTTACCATTTTTTTATCGAGGTATTTATAATAGATCGGAGGATTGCAAATAAAATATCAATACGTATAAATTAGATATATTACATTTTCAATTGTAGTTATTGCAGAAAAAATTAAATTTATAATAATGCTTCCTCAATTTCATAAACTTCCCTTATCTGCCAATTCTTCTTTTTTGTTTATGTGCTGGGAGTGTACGCATTTTGATAAGCCCTGGCATTTTCACAAAGAATACGAACTTGTATTAATAGACAAAAATGAGGGGACAAGATTTATTGGTGATCATGTAAGTAATTTTAAAGATGGCGACCTGGTTTTGATTGGTCCTAATATACCTCATCTGTACAGAAACAGTGAGCCGTATTATAACAATAATGGACTGATAGCAAAATCTATTTTTACACATTTTACGGATGACTTTCTTGGTAAATCATTTTTTGATTTGCCGGAAATGAAATTAGTCCGAAGGTTGCTGGACAGATCTTCTTTAGGGTTTGAGATTTTGGGGAAAGCCAATCAATATGTAAGACAAAAATTGGTTAAAATGCAAGGAGAGCCACCAACTGAGCGCTTATTGATTTTATTGGATATTTTAGTATTTCTTTCAAAACGGAAAGATTTAAATTTTATCCTCTCAAGTGGATTTACAGCAAAAAAAAGCTACGATACCGATAGGATTAATATTGCACTGCATTTCATCCTGGAGAATTATACTACTGAAATTTATATTGAAGAAATAGCTACCAAATTAAATATGACGGGAGCTTCTTTTTCAAGATATTTCAAACATCATACAAGAAAAACATTTTCTAATTACGTAACTGAAATACGCATAGCTCATGCATGTCGATTATTAATGGAGGATAATTATAACATTTCTGAAATCTGTTATTTAAGCGGGTTTGATAGCTTGACGAATTATTACAGACATTTTAAAAAACAAGTAGGCGTTATCCCCAAAGAATATAAAAGTAGATTTTTATCCAATTCATTAATGCGGTAGTTTCAAATAATAATTTCTTATCTAAATACTTAAATATTTTTACGGACTTCCTTTCTTTTATTAATTCATTTGTATTTAATAAGCGGCAAGTTCATTATTTATTAACGACTTGTAATCGCTTTATTGCAGTTGCCACAGTCCTCTCCTCGACTTTGGGGAGGGTTAGGGTGAGATAAATAAACCTATAAATTTTTAACTTAACGGCATTGATAGATTATAATTTACCAGTGAATTAGATCTATCACAATATTTATGTTAAAAAAGTGCACATATAAATAAGATTATAGAATACTTTAAAAGTACTTCTACATTATTTTTAGTTTGTATTATTTATCAAAATTAAAAACGATTTGCTATGAGAAAGAAATTCCATCTATGGATGATCATGCTTATGCTATTTATCATGCTAGCATTTATTGCTCCCAACAATGTATATGCTCAAAATTTAATTGAAGTAAAAGGAAAGGTAAAATCAGCTGCTGGTTTTTTACCAGCTGTTTCGGTTACAGTAAAAAGTAACCCTGCTATTGGTACCACTTCGGATGCTGCTGGAAATTACAGTATAAATGTTCCTGAAAAAAGTACGCTGGTTTTTAAATCAGTAGGATACAATGTTGTTGAAATGCTGGTAAATGGTCAATCAGTGATTGATGTTATGCTGGATATAGAAAGCATTAATTTAGAAGATGTGGTGGTGGTAGGATACGGTACTCAAAAGAAGGTAAACGTAATTGGTTCTGTCGTAACTATAACCAATAAAGAATTAAACGCTTCTCCTGTTTCTAATATTTCTAATGCATTGGCGGGCCGCTTGCCTGGAGCAATTATTCAACAGTCAAATGGCGAACCAGGTAAGGATGGAGCATCTATTTTAATAAGGGGTCTTGCTACGCTTGGTAACAACGAACCTTTGATTGTTGTTGATGGAATTCTGGGCAGAGACCTTAACTCAATTAATGCGAATGATGTGGAAAGTATTAGCGTTCTTAAAGATGCATCGGCAGCAATTTATGGGGCACGGTCAGCAAATGGTGTTATTCTTGTTACCACAAAACATGGTAAAGAGGGCGTTCCTCTTACAGTAAATTACTCATTCTATCAGGGGTGGCTTTCGCCAACTTCCCTGCCTAAAATGGCTGATGCTGCAACTTATGCGCAAATGATTCGTGAAATGCAAACATCCGCCGGCGTTGCAGAGCCTAACATGAAATTTTCATTAGATGATATTGAAAAATATAAATCGGGCCAGTTTAAATGGACGCATCCAAATACCAATTGGTTTGATGCAGCATTGGCAAAAAATAGCCTGACTCAAAACCAGAATGTTTCGCTAAGTGGTAGTAGCAAAGTGGTTAATTATTATTTTTCTTTCGGCACACAACATGATAACGGGATATTTAAAAATTCTGCAACTGCATTTAATCGTTACAATATAAAAGCAACTATAGACGCAAAAGTTAATGAATACCTCACGCTCGGCGTAGACTTAAATGGTTCGCAGGAGAATAGAAATTATCCATCTACCGATGCAGGATTTAATTTTGAAGGCGCCGTAAAAAGCCTTCCAACATCACCCGCTTATTATCCCAACGGCTTACCTGGGCCTGATATTGCTTATGGGCAGAATCCTGTAGTATCTTCAACATCACAAACTGGATTTAATAGTGGAAAACGCTACAGAATCAACAGTATTTTTAGTGCTGCGCTAAAAATTCCTGGTATTAAAGGATTGTCTGTGTCCAGTTATTTTGCCTATGATATTAACCTTGGTCAGCGGAAATTATTTCAAAAGCCATGGATACTTTACCAGCTTGATGAGCCTGCATATCTTGCAGCAGGAAATACCGGATCGGAAGATGGTTCAGCCTTTCTCATTGGAACACCTAAAGGAACAAATGACCCTTATTTAAGAAATTTTTATGATGATGCTAATACCAAAACTTTCAACATTAAAATTGATTATACCAAAACAATAGGCAAGCATAATATTAGTGCTTTTGTTGCTTATGAAAATTCAGAGTTTGCCGGTAAGGGAATTGAAGCATTTCGCAGGTATTTTATCAGCAATCAATTGCCTTATTTATTTGCTGGAGGCGATGCCGAAAAGGACAATGCTGAATTCGTTGTTCTTGATTCACGAATTAATTATTTTGGAAGACTTAACTACAATTATAAGGAGACCTATTTATTTCAATTTTCTTTACGCCGCGATGGCTCATTAAGATTTTCTAAAGAAAGCGGTCGTTGGGGAAATTTCCCTAGCTTACTAGCAGGCTGGAATATTTCCAAAGAAAAATTTTGGCAGAAAAATATAAAGGCTATTAATTTCTTTAAACTTAAAGCCTCCTGGGGCCAACTTGGAAATGACCTCGTTAATCCATTCCAATATTTATCAGCCTATTCATTAAGTACTGGCTCTGTATTTGGCTCCGGCAGAGTTTATGCTGCAGGGCTTACCCAACTTGGTGCTACCAATCCTAATATTACTTGGGAAGTTGCCAATGTTTATAACGCCGGTTTCGAATCATTGCTTTTTAATAAAATTACTTTAAATGCAGACTTCTTCTATCAAAGGCGTAATAATATTCTTGTAAAAAGAAATGCATCGGTACCTGATTTTACAGGAATACAATTGCCCGATGAAAACTTCGGCATTGTTGATAATAAAGGATTTGAAATTGTGTTGGGATATGCCAACCGGCACAAAAAATTCTCTTATTCATTTAATGGTAACGTAGCATTTGCCCGTAACAAAGTCATTGAATTTGATGAGCCGGCGAGACAAGTTGCATGGCAGGTTCTTACCGGTCATCCGCAGGGCTCTCAATTATTATATAAAGCAATAGGTATTTTTAAAGATGATGCGCAGATTAGCAAAACGCCACACGTGGATGGAGCAATTCCCGGAGATATAATTATCCAGGATTATAATGGCGATGGTAAAATCAACAATGATGACAAAATATTATTTCCCAAAACAGTCAATCCAGAAATTACATTTGGCTTTAACTTCAATTTAAGATACAAAAATTGGGGCGTATCTGGTCTCATTCAGGGTTCCGGAAATTCAATGCGATTAGTATATGCACAATTACAAGGACTGGCAGGAAATTATTTTGCTTACGATGCGGAAGGTAGATGGACTCCAAGCAATATTAATGCATCTAAGCCAAGGGCAGTTGATAGAAATGATGCTTATTGGAGAGCTGATTACCGGACCGATTATTCTTATCAAAACTCGGCTTATGCAAGATTAAAAAACTTACAGATTGTGTATACTATTCCTAAAAAAATGCAGGATAAGATAAGGTTAAAAGATGCGCAGATTTATGTTTCAGGCCAAAATTTATTCCTCCTTTATTCAGGAAATAAAATCATTGATCCGGAACTTGGCGGCATTGTAACTCAAAATGCAGGTATCAATGCAGATCAAAATATTTATTCATCGGCAGGATCGATAAATTATCCAATAATGAAAGTGTATAGTATTGGCGCAAGGATTACACTTTAGTACAATAAAAAATAAACAATTATTAAAACAAGAATCATGAAAATAAATAAAACATATCTTGGAATTTTTGCTACCCTGTTTTTAATAATATCAGGATGTAGTAAAATTTTAGATAAAACTCCATTAGATAAATTTTCAGATGCACTTCTTTGGTCGGATATAAACTTGGCTGACAGGTACCTGCAGGATGCTTATAATAAAAGTATAACCGGAGGGTTTGGTTATCTTTCATACGCATCGGTTACAGATGAAGCGCACGATACTCATGGCTTTGGCACTGATAATTATCTGCAGGGAAATATTACATCAAGCAATCCCACACCGTTTGGAATATGGGCTTTTGATTATACTACCTGGGGCACTATGTACAAGAATATTCAAAAATTAAATATCTTCCTGGTCAACATTGATAAAGTTCCCGATGCTTATCCTGCAGCGCAGCAACCTGACATAAAAGTACGAACAGGTAAAATGAGAGGTGAGGCTATATTTTTAAGGGCATTCTGCTATCAACAATTAGCCCGTAACTATGGCGGGTTGATAATTATAACCACACCTTTTGAAATAGGGAAAGATTATCTAACTATTAAAAGATCAACATTTAAAGAAACAATTGATTTTATAGCAACTGAGTGCGATGCTGCTGCTGCCTTGCTTGGTGACAAAGCAGATATGGAAATGGGAAGAGCAACAAAAGGCGCAGCCCTCGCATTAAAATCCAGGATACTATTATTTGCAGCAAGCGACCTTACAGCAGATGGCACCGCAGAAAATGAAATAGTTGGATACAGTAATGCGGAAAGGACAGGGCTTTGGACCGCTGCCAAAAATGCGGCTAAAGCTGTGATGGATTTAGCGACTTACCAGTTGGAAGATTTTGGTGCGCCGGATAAAGCTGCGGTGGCCGATAAGTTTTTTACTTTCTTTAAGGCAAAAACGCTTTCAAGCAATGAAATTATTTGGGGAAAATTATTCCTGAAAGATGTAGGAAGCAGGAATCAAATGAATCTGATAAATGGAACTAATGGATTTGTAATGTATGGTTGTAATGCTCCCACCGGAAACCTTGCTGATGCATTTGAAATGGAAGACGGTTCAGATTTTACAAATCACTATCAGGTAGACAATGCCCGATTTTATAGAAATATTTCTAGTAAGTATATTTCCCAAAATATGTACTACAATCGTGAGCCTCGGTTTTATGCAACCATTTTATATGACAGTGCTATTTGGCAAAAGCGGTTCGCAGACCTTGCGCAAAGAGACCCTCTTGGAATTTATGACAGGAGAACCCGTATCACAATAAGGAACGGTGCAGAGGAAAGTAGGATCTATGGCATAGATACAAAGCAAGGACCTATTGATCCTGATGACGGTACTTTTACAGGGTATACATTTAAAAAATACATGGACGATAAAGTGTATGGTACAGAAACGAATAATAACGATAACGTATGGATTGAGTTTAGGTATGCGGAGATTATTATGAACTATGCGGAAGCATGCCTGGGGTTGCAGCAAACTACAGAAGCTACCACATATATCAATATGATAAGGAACAGGGCGGGCTTACCGAATTTTACCGGGGACATAACCAAAGCCTTGCAATATGAAAGAAGGATTGAATTTGTTCATGAAGATGTAAGATGGTATGATATGAGAAGATGGAAAATTCTTGACAAGGCTCTTGTTGATGCTATGGGTGTTGATATTATCCAGACTACTAATAAAGATAATAATACAGTAACTACTACATGGCAACAAATTCTTGTACAGCAAAGAGGGCCAGTAGCAAAAAAAATATATTGGGTTCCTATTCCTATAGATGAAATAAACCGGGCTCCGCAGTTGAAACAAAATCCTGATTATTAAATCTTATTTTTAAAATAAATTTCTT
Source organism: Ferruginibacter sp. (assembly GCA_025352695.1). Classification (GTDB taxonomy): domain Bacteria; phylum Bacteroidota; class Bacteroidia; order Chitinophagales; family Chitinophagaceae; genus Ferruginibacter. Next base: position 6,462 of record JANXSK010000108.1, read on the forward strand.
ATAATTATTCTGATAAGTATAACCGCTAAACGATATGAAAAAATATTTCCTGTTTGCTATTTTTGTAAGCTTTTATTTTAGCTCTTTTTGTATTGATACCTTATCCATCTGTTCTCCTTCGGGAAAAATTTGCGTGAAAATATGGATGGAACAAAATCTGAAATACCGTATTTATGAGTATGGAAACTCAATACTAGAACCATCTCAAATAGATATGGTGCTATCAAAAAATCCAAGCTTTTCATTCAATAACATAATCAAATCGCATGCTGTTAAAAAGGTGGCGGAAGTTATAATTTCTCCAATTCCTGAAAAAAGAAAAAACATCAAAGACCATTATAATTTGATGTCTATCCTATTTAAACAACCATATAAAATTGAATTTCGTGTTTATGATGATGGCGTGGCATACAGGTTTCTTACATCTTTTAAAGATTCGATTTTAGTACAAAACGAAATTGCTGAATTTAATTTTCCCGAAACCCCTGCTGCTTATTTTCCGGGCATACACAAAAGGGATGATGCAGATATTTTTCATACCAGCTATGAAGAATTGTATTCTTTGCGAAAATTAGATTCAATAACAGTAAATGAAATGGCCTATACACCTGTGCTGGTTGTTCCAAAATCAAATCCTAAAATTGCTATAACAGAATCAGATCTGGAAGATTATCCGGGTATGTTTTTAAATGGTACAGGTTCTTCCGCATTGAAAGGCGTATTTGCAAAATATCCATTGGAAGAAAAAATATCTGTTGGCGATTATCCGCAAGCATTGGTTACTAAAAGAGCCGATTATATTGCCAAAACAAAAGGCACACGAAGTTTTCCATGGCGGGTATTAATAATTGCTGATGAAGACAAGCAGTTGCCATCAAATGACATTGTTTACCGGCTTGGTTCTCCATCAAGAATTGCTGATGCATCCTGGATACAACCCGGTAAGGCAACGGATGAATGGATCATCAATGTGAACCTCTATAACGTACCTTTTAAATCTGGCATCAATACGGCTTCTTATAAATACTATATTGATTTTGCCAAGCAATTTGGCTTTAGCCGAATAATGATGGATGCAGGATGGAGCGATAACCTGGACCTTTTTAAAATTAACCCGGATATTAATATGGATACCATTGTTCAGTATGCCAAAGAGAAAGGAATAAAAATTAGTATGTGGACATTGGCGCATACCTTAAACAGGCAATTAGACAGTGCGTTAGAAAGATTTAATAAATGGGGGGTTGATTTTATTATGACAGACTTTATAGATAGGGATGATCAAAAAACAATTAACTTTTATTACCGCATTGCAAAGGCCTGTGCAGATCATAAAATTATGATTATGTATCATGGTACTTATCCGCAAAAAGGGTTTAACCGTACTTATCCCAACAATATTACGAGAGAATCGGTACTGGGTTCAGAATACAACATGGGAAGCGATAAAGCATCTCCTCCACATAATGTTACTTTGCCTTACACACGCATGCTTGCCGGCCCTTTTGATTATGAACCGGTGGTATTTAACAATGCTACAAAAAAAGGTTTCAGGGCAATTGATGGAATGGTAATGACGCAAGGAACAAGAAGCCAGCAGTTAGCCATGTTTATAGTGTATGATAATCCCATGCAAATATTTGCTGGCAACCCTTCGCAGGCAGCGCAAGAACCTGAGTTTACAACATTATTAGGCAGCTTGCCAACAACGTGGGATGAAACAAATATTATTGATGGCAAAGTAGGCGAATACATAGTGACTGCAAGACAAAAAGGAGACGACTGGTTTATTGGTGCTATGACTGATTGGTCTGCAAGAGACAGTGAAATTAAATTTGATTTTATTGGCGAAGGAAATTATAAAGCTGTCATTTGTAAAGACGGGGTAAATGCTGAAAAATATCCTGCAGATTATATTTTGATGGAGTCAACAGTAAAAAAGAATGATACAATTAAATTCCATCTTGCGCCAGGTGGCGGTTTTTTTATCCGGCTTCAAAAACAGTAATGCCAATTAATAAACTATGTTAATTTCTCAGGAAAATATCAATGACGTTAAAATTTTAATTGGTGAAAATGATTTTATCAAATTTAAAATTGTACCAGATTTAGGTGGAAAAATACTAAGCATATTTAATAAAGAATTGGGTAAAGAATTTTTATGGAGAAATGAAAACCTACAACTTCAAACGCACCAAGCCGGCGCAGATTATGATGCAAATTTTTATGGTGGTATTGATGAATTGATCCCCAATGATATCCCTGAAAATATTGATGGTACTGAATATCCGGATCATGGAGAATTGTGGACTACCTCTTTAAAATACGAAATACACAAAGACAGTATTACCGTATTCGGAATATTGAAATTGAGTGGCCTGTATTATAAAAAAACGATAACATTGGATGCACAAAAGCCAATAATTCATCTTGCCTATAATATAAAAAACGAGTCTGCTTGCCAACGAAATTTTTTATGGAAATTGCATGCAGCAGTAGCCATCGAAGAAGGGGGTAAATTAATTACTACTGCACAAAAAGCAAAAGTGGTTGACCCTGCTTATACAAGGTTCAATAACTTAAATGAATTTAAGTGGCCCATGATAGAAGGTGTTGATGCTTCAATAGCCCCAGCTAAAAATAACAGTACCGACTTTTTTTATTTGTATGATGTTCAACAAGCTGAGATGAAATTTTTAAGTGATAATGGCAAACATTTATTTAGCTATAATTATGATAAAAAAGTGTTTCCCTATCAATGGTATTTTGCTTCCTATGGTGGTTTTTCAAATCATTACACAGTAATTTTAGAACCAAGTTCGGGTATGCCAATGAGCGTGAATGAGGCAAAAAATTTGGGGCAGTGTACCGTTTTAAAACCCAACGAAGAAATTAATACGGTAGTGAGTATTTATGCCGGAGAAAATAATTTATAAATCTGATAATGAATAGAAGAAAAGTAATAATAACGGGTGCTGCTTCTGGTATAGGAAGGGCTACTGCAATAAGATTTGCAAATGAAGGTTATGATGTATGTGCCAATGATACTCAATTGGATAAATTGATCATTTTATTAAATGAACTTCCTGAAGGAAACCATTTGCTGTTGCATGGAAGTTATGCAGATGACACAACAGTATTGGAAGGAGAAAAATTAATACAACAACAATGGGGTTCTGTAGATACCTTAATTAATTGTGCAGGTATGTTTGAAAAAACAGATCCAATAGAAATGGCGGTTGATAAGTGGCGTGTGATATTTGACTGTATGCTAACGGGTAGTCTTTTAATGACAAGGTTGGCAACAAAATTTATGACCAATGGAGGCAGGGTTGTTCACATAACT
>JANXSK010000071.1 GCA_025352695.1 Ferruginibacter sp.
AGGTAATCCACAAACTTTTTATAAAAGTTCATGTCTATCGTTTCAAACTCTATTTTAAACTGGGTGTTTTTCTCAAAATTCAGCAGATGCCTTTTGAGGTTGTGAAATTGAAAGATGGTTTTGGGCGCAATGGGTGTACCCTTTTCTAAATGGACCCTTGTGCCGTTTTCCATCCGGTACAAAAAATTATCATAACTGCCCCAAAAGGAAGTTTTTAAATTTTGCTCCCTTTCCTCTTTATTCTCTTTTGAAAGGTATTTTCTTAGTTTATCCTTTAAAAGTTCGGATGGCAATAATGGGATAGCTGATTTTTTACTTTGTTGGTTTAACCAGTCAGTTTCTATTTGACTAATAAAGGCATCCACATCTTTGAGCCATTTATTAAAACTCGAATACCCGGTTAAACTTTGTCTTGCCTTTTGGGTATCAGGGTTCCAATTTTTGGGATCAATACTTTTGTTTGTGTGTACCCTTATTCGTTGAGTGTTGTAAACTACAGTAACAAATAAAGGTGTTTTGTCGGAGGCCTGGGAAGCCTTAAGATTGAAGTTAACTTTCATGGTAGTAGTAAAATTGAACACAACGAATATACACTAAAAAAAACTGGTGGCAGATTTGGTGGCAGATTTTTTTAATTGCCCTTGTTTTTCCTTTATTTTCCTTAACTCTCACAAAATATGCATAATCAATACAGGTATAGTTTTCAGGCAATATAAGGGGGTAACGAAAAAGGGGGTTATATTCCTCCCCCTACAGCATTACTTCAACCTGAAACATAGTAAGGTATTATGTTTCAGGTTTTTTTATGCCCCATTGGGGGATAGTATTGGGGGGATGGTTTTAGAAAAATAATCCCTTTTTATACATGTGTTAATAGATTATTTGATATGATCGGGCCTGTGCATAATGAATAGGGAGATATTCAAATAATTAATGTGTGGCTGTGTTAATGGGTTTACTCTTTTAAAGATTGGCAGTAGTTGAATGTTTCAACCTATATCTTACTTTTCTCAATTTTTTTCATCAGTGAACAGGTGCTCATTTTCTTTTTTCTATTTTAAGGCATATTTATAAACTGATTCTTCTTACTTTTCCTTCCAATGTATATAAATACAAATTACCATCCATCGTTAAATGTATTTTAGTGCTCGGCCCTTAGCCTGTTACCCTTGTAACTCCCTCCTGTTAAAATTTTCGTAATATTGCAATGAATTTTTTTGCGGGGTGTCCGGTGAACCTTTAACAAGTTTGCAGATAGCGTATTGAAGGAACAACGCTCTAAGTTGCAATTCATTAAATAAATTGCTATCAATACATTTGTTTCAACCTCCGTATAATGCTGCCCTTCTTTTAATAAAATACTAAGAAATAAAAAGGATTGTTTTAACGCATGTTGCATTTAAGGACTTGAAAATCAGATAAAATAAAAGACCCATTTAAACAGTTGATTTTGTTCGATTCATAATTGTACAGTAGTAATATTAATTCATAATCATTCCATGTGGATCGATAACGAATTTTGTAGCTACGCCTTTGTCGAAATTTTTATATCCAGTGGGCGCATCCTGTAATTTAATCACTTGTACATTAACCGCTTTAGCAATTTGCACTTTATCGTATAAAATAGCATTCATCAGCTGGCGATGGTATTTCATAACCGGACATTGGCCGGTATAAAAAGAATGTGATTTGGCCCAACCTAAGCCAATACGAATAGACAAATTTCCTTGCTGTGCTGCTTTATCAGCGGCACCAGGGTCACCAGTAACATATAAACCAGGAATGCCAATGGCGCCACCTGCACGAGTAATTTCCATGGCGGAATTTAAAACACTCGCCGCTTTTTCTGTATGTGCACTTGCACCGTGCCCTTTAGCTTCAAAACCAACACAATCTACAAAACTATCCACCTCCGGAACACCAACAATGTCTGCTATTTGAGTAGCCAAAGGCGTATCTAAAGAAAGGTCTATCACTTCGCAACCAAAACTTTTGGCTTGCGCAATGCGCTCTTTATTCATATCTCCAACAATAACAATAGCTGCTCCTAATAACTGGCAAGATACTGCACAAGCTAAGCCTACCGGACCTGCACCAGCGATATATACAATTGAACCGGGACCCACACCAGCAGTAACAGCACCGTGAAAGCCTGTAGGAAAGATATCAGATAATAAGGTCAGGTCTTTAATTTTTTCCATTGCCCTGTCTTTGTCTGGAAATTTAAGTAGGTTAAAATCTGCATAGGGCACCATAACATATTCTGCCTGGCCACCAACCCATCCCCCCATGTCAACATATCCGTAAGCTGCCCCTGCTCTGCCAGGGTTTACATTGCTACAAATGCCTGTTTGGCCAGCTTTACAATTACGGCACCTGCCGCAAGCAATATTAAATGGTACAGAGACTAAATCGCCAACTTTAATAAATTCTACATCTGTTCCAGCTTCAATTACAACACCTGTAATTTCGTGGCCAAGTACCAATCCAGCCTGGGCTGTTGTACGCCCACGAACCATGTGCTGGTCGCTACCACAGATATTGGTAGCCACAATTTTTAAAATTACCCCGTGATTACATTTTCTATCACCGATAGATAAGGTAGGGTAAGCAATTTCACGTACTTCAACCTCACCCGGTGAGATATATGCTACGCCATGATTTTGACACATAGTATTTAGTTTAAATGGTAAAGAAATAGATGTTAAAAACAGAAAGCCACTACAGTGCGGATTAATTTTATATTTTAAAATGCATTTGATATTCCATATATAAATATTTTAAAAAAATAGTAAATCTACAGATTTACATCAAAATCTTGCTATTAATTACAAAGCTGCTACACCAGCTGATGCTACTTCGTGATCCTGTTCAACAGAACCACCTGAAACACCAATTGCACCTACAGTATTGCCCGCTTTGTCTTTCAATAAAATGCCCCCTGGAAAACTGATCAAACCGCCATTGGAATGTTCAATTTGATATAGTGGTTCTCCCAGTTGTGATAGGGAACCAATTACACCAGAATTCATGTCAAAAAAGCGGGATGTCTTTGCTTTTTTAATTGAAATATCAACCGATCCTAACCATGCATTGTCCATTCTGTGGAAAGCTTTGAGGTTAGCACCTTCATCTACAATGGCTATATTCATTGGTACGCCAATTTCCTTTGCTTTTCCTGCTTTAGACACAGTTTCCGCTTGCTCTAAAGTTATATTCATTTTTTTATGTTTTAGTTTACTTATACATAAAAGGTAGGATGAATGTTTAAAAAGTTCTAGAGCAATTAATTACTTTTTGTTAATAAAAGTAAGGCAATAAAGATTGAAAAATGAATATACCCTACTTGTTTTTAGCAGTTGTTTGTTTAAACTATAACTAGTGAACTTTTTTGGTCAATCTTTGATATTATTAAAGTTATTTTTTAATCCCATTTGCAAAAACTGTAAAGTTGAAGCCTACCTGGTATGCAATGCTAAATAGCTTATTAATGTAAGGTTGCGTAAGGAGAATGTTCCAAAAAAAAATCCAACAATATAAATATTGCAGGATTTTTAAAATTTTATAAGAATTAGCTTATGCAGCTTCTGTCTTCATTGATTTAGACACTCTTTTTCTTTCATCTTCATCCAAGATAACTTTACGCATGCGGATGTTTTTTGGTGTTACTTCAATACACTCATCTTGCTGAATATATTCCATACATTCTTCTAATGTAAACTGGCGCTTAGGTATTACACGAACTGAATCATCTGTACCACTTGCACGCATATTTGTTAACTGCTTCTTTTCTACAACATTTACAACAAGATCGCCTGGTTTGGTGCTTTCGCCAATTACCTGACCAATATAAATTTCATCAGTGGTGTCAATAAAGAAAGAACCTCTATCTTGTAATTTATCAATTGAATACCCCGTTGGAAAACCTGCATTTTTAGCAAGCATTACACCATTATTCCTTCCCGGAATTGGACCTTTCCACGGCTTGTATTCGTTAAAGCGATGTGCCATTACAGCTTCGCCTGCAGTATTAGTCAGCATTTGTGAACGCAGTCCTAATAAACCTCTCGAAGGAATATCAAACTCTAGGTGTTGCATTTCCCCCTTACTTTCCATTATTAGCATTTCACCTTTGCGTTGTGTAACAAGATCGATTACTTTACCGCTGTATTCTGCTGGTACATCTACTACTAAAACCTCATATGGTTCATGCCTTTTACCATCAATTTCTTTTGTAAGTACCTGTGGTTGTCCTACAGTTAGCTCATATCCTTCCCTGCGCATAGTTTCAATCAATACACTTAAATGCAAAATACCACGACCATATACCATAAAGCTATCTGCACTATCCGTTGGTGTTACCCTTAACGCCAGGTTTTTTTCAAGCTCTTTTTCTAATCGATCTCTTAAATGACGACTTGTAACAAATTTGCCATCACGGCCAAAGAAGGGAGAGTTATTGATGCTGAACTGCATGTTCATAGTTGGTTCATCAATACTGGTAATTGGTAAGGCTTCTGGATTTTCAAAATCGGCAATTGTCTCACCAATGTTAAATCCTTCAATACCTACTACAGCACAAATATCTCCTGCACTAACTTCTGTAACTTTCTTTTTACCAAGGCCTTCAAAAACATACAATTCTTTTACCCTGCTTTTTACAATACTGCCATCCGTTTTCATCAAACAAATAGGCTGATTTTCTTTGATAACACCCCGTGCAATTCTGCCTACTGCAATTCTACCTAAAAAAGAAGAATAATCTAGTGAGGTAATCTGTAATTGTAAGTTGCCCTCAGTAACATGTGGCTCTGGTACTTTTTCTAAAATAGTATCCAAAAGTGGGAAAATATTATCTGTAGGAGTTAGGGTGGTATTCATCCAACCTTGTTTGCTACTGCCGTAAACAGTGGCAAAATCTAGTTGTTCTTCTGTTGCATCCAAATTAAAAAATAATTCAAATACAGCATCATGTACTTCATCCGGACGACAGTTAGGTTTATCAACTTTGTTGATTACCACAATCGGACGCAATCCTAATTGCAACGCTTTCTGTAATACAAACCTTGTTTGTGGCATAGGCCCTTCAAAAGCATCCACCAATAATACTACACCATCTGCCATTTTAAGTACCCTCTCTACTTCACCGCCAAAATCGGCGTGACC
>JANXSK010000171.1 GCA_025352695.1 Ferruginibacter sp.
TAAATTTAATTATTAAAAAATTGAAGTTCCATATTATAAATTTCCTTATTTGCCCAATATTGGTTTAAAAAACCTAAACACCGATTCTTCATTATCTTCATATTGTATCAATTTTTTTTTGGCAGAATAAAGGAACATGGAGGGATATTTTAGCGGTTTAAATTTTGCTACAAATTGATTAAGGTTATCCTGCAGCAGTACCACATTTGTTTGATTTTTCAAGTGTTGACCGGAGGTATTTATAAACCGATTTATTTTATCCTTGTCATCTGTTGAGATCAAATAAACCGCAGCTTTTTTAAATGAAACATATTGTTGATCTATATTTTTAACGGCATGTTGGCAATGATCACAATCTGAATCGAAAAACACAAAGAATAACATTTTTTCTTTTGGCAAATCATTGTTGGTGAACGGGGTTTTGTTAAGCCTGAAAAATTCAAAATCAGGTAGATTTTGTGCCGGTAACTGGCTTACTATTTTGCCTGCGGACAATGAAAACAACATCAACAGAAACAATTTATATCTAACCATTACGACAATAAATTTAATAAAAAAAGATGAGTAATTTATAAAAAATTATTAAAAAAAAGAAAAGGGAAGAGTAGAAACACTCCCCTTTTTGGTTGTTATTACCCTTATAAAAAACAACCGGCTGCTAATTGTAAAGACTATAATTTATTTTACGTTAGTATTATTAATCGCCGACAAACCTCAGTATAATTTGCCAGTAACAACACGCCTAAAAAAATGCTTTCATAAATTTATTTTGCCGTTTTTTATTCCTGATAACTTTTTTATACAAAGTTTTATTAACAACCTCAATCATTTTTCCGTTGGTGCAAAACTGAATTCTATTGACTAAATTTTATAACCACCTATTATATTAGCAGACCAATAAACATTAAAAAAGTTAGCTAAAAAATAAAATAGAAATGCTGAATGAATGTTATTTTGTGAAATTTTTTATTTTAAAAAAACAACTTTTATATCTACAAATAGTGCCCTATCTATAATAATTAATTATCCACTGCCGCTGCTGCACCATACCAATACACAGTAGCAGCTGCGTCAATTGTACCGCCATCCCAACTCAACATTTCAAGATCATACCTAAATGATTTATTAAAGGGAACTCCATCAAGGTTACGGGTTCTGGTAAATGTATTGTGACCAAAAGAACTTTGATTATCTGCTCTTGGTGCATTGGCAAATGGTGTTTGATACAATACTACTGGTGCCCATGAGGTATTATAATAATCTTCCAAACCAGTACCAAATTCAGAAGGGGATTTATCATCATCCACCCATACTTTAGCATCGCCTTCTCCATACCAGGTATCCATGTGGTTATTTACAGCAAGTGTATTACCAAGATAAATTCCACGTCCTTTTATTTTTACAAAATTCCATTCAATTGGTGCAGCAGAATCTTTCCCGGCATTTTTATTAATATCATAGTCCCACTTGGCATCTTTTATATTTTCTTCATATTTATAAGTGGTATGAAAGTACATGGAATTATTATCCCATTTCCATTTATCAACTGTGGCAGAAACTTCTGCATCAACAGCAAAAGCAGCTTTATTAATAATGGTAATTGCAGCATTTTTTTGATAAGGCATTACCCATCTGCTAATAATTTTTCCATTTTCATTCAAATCTCTGTACCAGCTTTTTATTATTTTACCGCCATAGCCGCTTCCTGAAAAATCACCTACAGGGCAGTAAACAGTCTGGTTTCCATCAAAATCAATTTTAAGAATAACAGACCTTAGCGCTTTTGCAATATCTTCTTTATTGGTAGTAGTTATATTAATCGTAAGCAACCTTACCGCAGCATTTCCATTGGGTAAATTAAAGGTCATTTGATTACTTCCTGCAATTAACTGATGTTTGTTAATTTCTTTTCCCTTGTAATAAGTCGGTGGGTTCCATAAAGTTTTTTCAGCTTTATCAATAGCCGGTTTGTAAGTAATTAAATCAACTTTCTTAAATGTTTTTACTTTGGTGCCTGCTGCATAAGTTCGGTAGTTAATTTGATAATAATGAGAAGTATTGATGGTGGTTGAATCAGTAAATTCAAAAGTTATTTTACAATGCTTTTGATAGGGTAGCGGCAGGTACAATGTATTTCCACCTTTACCATCGGGTTCATAACTTGAATGTGGATTTAATAATGCAGTGCCTAAATTAAAACCACCTTTTAATAAATCGTAGGCAGGTATCTCAATAGAAGCCACTCTTTCATTATCAAAATAAAAACGCAATTTACCCGGTTTAACTTGAGTAGTTAACCAAAAACGTACCACTGCACCTGGTCCTGCTGCATCCATCATTACATATTCAGTGCGATTTTTTTTCTCTTCCTTTCTGATGAATTGGTTAAAATCTCCATTTGCAAACCAGCCGGGTTTGTCAGGAGAAATTGATTTACGATCGTAACTGCTGGATTGTTTAAGAGTATACACTGGTTGAGGCCAGCAAGCTACTGACGAAACATCTTTAATATCTGCAAGTAAAGTATTTAATGAAATAATGGTTTGACTAAACCCCGCCTTCTGAAAAAATAAAATAACAATAAAACATAAAAGCTTATTCATAGTAATTTATTATAAAACAGAATAATAACGTTGCTTTTTATAAATGCCAACTTTCCCTTGTAATTTTCTTATTATTTTAGTCTCTATTGTAAGGTATTTTACATGAACTAAATTGACATTGAAAGTGAATTCGCATAGTAATCTTTTTTACAAATAAATTACTATGCGAATTACTGTTATTACATTTAAAAAAAAACATAAAGGCATTTTTCCTGTTTCGCCTGAATCGATGTTTACGCCTTATTCCCAAATACTTTTTAATTGGTACACATCGAGATTGGCAACTTTTACTGTACCACCTTTTGCAGACAAAGACAATGAACGATTGCTATCAGCAAGGTTAATATTAATTGGCATAAAAATTAATCCATTGTTGGCAAATATTTCCAGTCCTGTACGATCAGCATATATTATTAAATTCAACTTCCCGTTTATCAGCGGTACAGGTGCTTTTACACCATCAACTACTAATTCTTTATTTGCTACATTATAAGTAACCGCCACCCCTCTTATATTTAGTATTACTTCAGTTGCTTTGCCTGGTTCCATTTCTATATGCAACTCTGCCAGTTCAATATTTATATCTTTTAAAGGATTGCTGCCATTTTCCTTTACGGTGAGCTTGCCTAGCTTATACGTTTTGTTGCGCAAGCCTTCCAGCTCTTTTATAGGCATCCGGGTAAGGCGTATACCATTGGTCGTTTGCACCAGTTTATGTTCCAGTGGGATACTCATTGATTGATTAAAAGGCATACCCTCTGTTTCGGTGTTGGTGCGCCACCAGCCAATTTCAATGCGGCGGCCTTCTGGCTGATTGCTAAAGGTTTGAGCTGCATAAAAATCACGACCAAACTGTTGTTGTAAGCTATCCTGTTCCGGTATAAATGTGGTACCATCAAAAGTGCCAATGGCATATTGTGTATTAGCTCCGGATAGCATCCATTTTTTAACCCCATTAGTTCCCTCTACAGGTAACTCACCAAATTCCGGGCATTCAAACAGATAGCGATCATTACCTATACCGCCCATAACCACACTGGCTTTTGTCCAATTTTTAAGATCTGGTGAGGTTAAAATCTGAATACTATGCTGCTCATTATCTCCTCTTTCAACCCACA
>JANXSK010000173.1 GCA_025352695.1 Ferruginibacter sp.
CATTTGCTTAAAAAGTCGGCAATGAAATTGGCAACTGACGATATTGATAAATTTGTTTACACAACTGTTAGAGAAAAAGTAAATGAGGAAAACCGCCAATACGAAAGCCAAATAGCTGATTATAAAAAAATGGAAAGTGGGTTTAGTGAGTATGCTAAATATGGCATTTCGCTTTTGAGTAATGTAGATAGTTACTATAACACAGCTTCTTTGGATAATAAGCAAAAAATGCTTGGTTTGATGTTCCCTGAAAAATTAGTGTTTTCAAATAATACTTTTCAAACCATAAAGCCAAGTGAATTGCTAACGCTACTTTGCACTGCTGGTAAGGGTTTCAGCCCAAACGAAAAAGGACTTTCCAAGAATAAACTTGAAAAGTCCTGTGTGGTGACCCTGTCAGGATTCAAACCTGAAACCTTCTCATCCGTAGTGAGATGCTCTATTCAATTGAGCTACAGAGCCGATTAAATTTTTTGTATGTAAGTCATTTCAAAAAAACCTTCCCTACCGTTGGTCCAGATGGCTCTATTTAATTGAGCTACAAATACATTTCCGTTTTATTGGATTGCAAAAATAGAGATTTATTTTATTGAACCCAACTCTTTGTGCATTTTTGCTGTAAATAATAAAATGAAACTTCAATTTTGGACAATCGGGAAAGGGCATGAAAGCTATGTTAAGGAGGGTGTAGATTTGTTTACCAGGCGCATTGCCAACTACTATCCGGTGGAATGGAATATTATTGCCATGCCCAAAAATGCAGCTACTTTAAGTGAAACGGATCTTAAAAAAAAGGAAGGAGAAATTATTTTAAATAGTTTGCAAAAAGAAGATTATTTGGTGCTGCTGGAGGAAAGAGGCAAACAACTGAATAGTGAAGGGGTAGCATCTCTTATACATTCAAGGGGAAATGAAAGTGTAAAAAATATCATTTTCTTAATTGGTGGTTCCTTTGGTGTAAGCGATGCTGTTAAGCAAAGAGCCAATTATAATTGGAGTTTATCTCTCCTGGTTTTTCCTCATCAGTTAGTTAGGCTTCTCTTAGCTGAACAAGTTTACAGGGCCTGCAGCATAAACCGCAACGAAAAATACCACCATAGTTAAAATAATACAATAGTTTTGATCATAAATTATTTGTATGAATTTTGCAGGTGCTCCCATTACGTTTTTACTTATTGCTATTAATGTGATTGCGTCACTGATAGGTTTTTCAAATGCCGACTTTATTGATAAAACAATTATGTGGCCCTACCGCATAAAAAGAAAAAAACAATATTACCGCTTTATAACTTCAGGGTTTATTCATGCTGATTTTATCCATTTGATATTTAACATGTTCAGCTTCTATTTTTTTGGAAGTGCTATTGAATACTATTTTGCTCAATATGGACTGGGTGGAACAGCCTCTTATTTATTGCTTTATTTTTTAGCGCTCATTATTTCTGATATCCCCAGTTATTTAAAACACCAGAATGATGACAACTACAGAGCGCTTGGGGCTTCGGGTGCTGTATCGGCAGTTATATTTGCTTGTATTTTATTTCAGCCATGGGGCACCATTCTGATTTACTTTATTCCAATGCCTTTTATTGTTTTTGCGTTTCTTTATCTTGGTTACTGTATTTATATGTCGAAGAAAAATTTGGGACATGTAAACCATGATGCCCATTTATGGGGCTCCCTATTTGGATTGATTTTTACCGCTGTGTTGATCACTTTGCTATCACCACAATTATTCCCCGATATTATTCAGGAACTTTCTCATCCTCATTTTGGCAGATAATTAATTTGTAGCAAATTAATGGCTGAGGCAGTAACTTTAAAGCGGTCATCAATCCGTTTGCCTACAATCCAGACAATTTTTTTATTCATTTCAATTACCCAGGTATTTTCTTTTTGGGGCAACGACAATTTTATATCCGTTAAAAAACGGTTTAGTTTTTTCTTCTTTTGCATGCCAAGGGGATAAAAATAATCGCCCTGCTTCCATTTTCTGAGTAATAACGGAAAGGTTATTTCGGCCACATCTAATAAAGCAACACAACTGTCTGTTGATAATTCACCCTTTAGTGATGGTAGCTTTTGAAAATGTAACTCACCGGCCTCAAAAACAATCCTGTTATCTTTTTCTTCAATTAAAATATTTTTCGCTTGGGTGTTTTGCACAGGAGCAATAATAAGCCAGTTGCGATTTTTAATAATTCTGTGCGTTGCTGATTGAATATATTTCCCTGTTTCACTGTTTAATAAAGCTACCACTTCATTTGCCTGGTGTGCGGTAAAACCATATTCTTTGATGATTTCGTACACAACTGTTTTAAGTGGAATTGTTTTAAGCAATTTTAAAACAGGTATATGAATTTCATTGCCTTTTGCCTCAACAAGTTTTTTTATATGCACCTCAAGTGCCTGGCGATAGAGTTTTTCAATTTCGGTAAACCGCTGAATATTTTTAAGGATATTTTCTTTCGCTTCAGGATAACATTCGCTCACCATTGGCAAGATTGTATTCCGAAAGTAATTACGTGTATAATCGTTTTCTGCATTGGTGTGATCTGTAACAAAAGATAATTGATTGGATTTTGTAAAATCCTCCAATTCATTTTTTCGGGCAAATAATAATGGGCGTACAATTTTTCCTTGCTTAGGTACAATACCTCGTAAACCTTTAATGCCGGTGCCTCTAAAAAAATGCATCATTACGGTTTCAATATTATCATCTGTGTGGTGGGCTGTTAAAATGTATTGAAAAGTATTTTCTGCACAAAGTGTTTCAAACCAGTTATACCGTAATTCACGTGCTGTTTCTTCTATCGATTTTTTTGTTGTTGCAGCAATAGTAGCTGTATCAAAATTTTTAACATAAAAAACTACATTGTAGGATGCTGCAAGTTGTTGTACAAATTTTTCATCCCTATCGCTAGCGGCACCTCGTAATTTAAAGTTACAATGTGCAATAGCAAAATCGTAACCAGCCTGTTTACACAAAGCACACAAAACAACAGAATCTACTCCACCGCTAACTGCAAGCAGCAGTTTATCTTTTGTCTGAAAAAGATTTTTATTTTTATTGTATTGTAAAAATTCTTGTAAAAGCTCCATGTATAAATTTGTAAAACGATCTTTAAAAACTGCTATAAATTGAAAGCCAAGGCTGCCATGAAATAAATAAGTAAAAGTGTGCGACGCCAATGAAGCTTCACAAAGCTTTTTGGCCCGGACAAAAAATAAAGTTATTCAAAATAAGAACTGGCTATTACGATAAACTCATCAAGTTTAGTTACTTTTTTATAAGGCCCTGGTTATTCCTCCAAGTCTTCCAAAGCTCCCTGTAACTCATTATACGAGTGGGTATCTCCTGCCCTTTTTGCTTCTTCCATACCTCTTTTGTAAATCCTTATGGCCCTGTCAAAATCGGCTACCCGCTCTAATAATTTACCCAAATGATAATAAGATCCTATGTAGGTGGGCTCTCGTAATAAGATTTCGTTGAATAATTTTCTGGCTTCATCATCGTCTCCAACTTTAATATATTCCAGTGCCAGCGCATGTTGCAGAAAACTATCCTTTTCTGATTTTTTTAAATATTCCAATAATTTTTCTATCCTGCTCATGTAACAATTATTTTTTCCGTTTTTTATATAATTTATCTTAACAACACTTATCTTTGTAATTAGTTGCATAAACAACTTTATTTCTTCACTCCTTCTCTTTTCCACCGATGAAAATGGGAGGCCGAAAAAAGATTTGCATGAAAATTTTAGTCTGTATCAGCAAAACACCTGATACCACCGCAAAAATAGCCTTCGCTGATAACAATACGAAATTCGCTGTTGATGGCGTTGTATGGATCATCAATCCATTCGACGAATGGTATGCACTTGTAAAAGCTATTGAATTAAAGGAAGCAGATCCCGCTGCGGTAATTCACCTGGTTACTGTTGGTTTGGCCGATAACGACCCCATCATTCGCAAAGCACTTGCATTGGGTGGTGATGAAGCCATTCGCATAAATGCAGACAGCCACGATAGTTATTACATTGCTTCGCAAATTGCTGCCATAGCAAAAGATGGTAAGTACGATTTGATTTTTACGGGAAAAGAAACGATTGATTACAATGGATCTTCCATTGGTGGCATGGTAGCCGAACTACTTGACCTGCCATTTATTTCGCTGGCTACCAAATTTACACTTGAAGCAACAAGTGCTATTATAATTCGTGAAATTGAGGGCGGCGAGGAAACAGACAACGTAGCATTGCCCTTAGTTGTTAGCTGCCAAAAAGGAATGGCAGAGCAACGCATCCCTAATATGAAAGGTATTATGGGGGCAAGAAGTAAACCACTAAAAGTAGTAGAACCTACTGCTGTAGAGGCTTTTACTTCTATCGCCTCTTTCGATTTACCGCCGGCAAAAGCAGGTGTTAAATTAGTAAACGCTGATAATCCGGAAGAATTGGTGAGGTTGTTACATGAGGTGGCGAAAGTGATTTGAAGCACATGCTTCGAGAGCTTAATAATAAACAATATATTTTTATTAAACTTATAACTTTTTTCTATGAGTATTTTAATTTTTTTAGACCAGGCTGATGGCCATATTAAAAAGTCATCATTTGAAGCAGCCGCATACGGTGCAGCAATTGCCTTACAAATGGGCACGACTGCTGAGGCAATTGTATTGGGTAATGGGATAGACGACCTTGCTGCTGTTGGCAATTACGGTGTTACAAAAGTACATACAGTAAAAAATGACGCACTTAACCATATGGATGCACAGGTATTTACCAAAATAATTGCGGATGCAGCTACTGCAATGGGGGCCACGGTAGTGGTGTTTTCAAACAACTTTAATGGAAAAGCGATCGCTCCAAGATTAAGTGTTCGATTAAAGGCTGGGCTTGTTTCTGGCGCAGTTGCATTACCAGAAACGGCTGCTGGTTTTGTAGTAAAAAAGAATGTATTTAGTGGTAAAGCTTTTGCCAATGTTGCTATCAACACAGCTATTAAAATTATTACACTTAATCCTAACTCCTTTTCTGTTATTACTTCAGTTGCAACTGCCGAAGTGACGGAGTTTGCAGCAACTGTAGATGCAGCCAAAGTAAAGGTTACCAATACAAATAAAACTATTGGTGAAGTGCCTTTAAGTGAAGCTAAAATTGTAGTAAGTGGAGGCCGGGGATTAAAAGGCCCAGAAAATTGGAGCTTAGTAACTGACTTAGCAAAATTATTAGGTGCTGCTACTGCCTGCAGCAGGCCTGTAGCTGATATTGGTTGGCGGCCACATCATGAACATGTTGGACAAACAGGGCTTGCTATTGCACCCAACCTATATTTTGCCATTGGTATTTCTGGTGCCATACAACATTTGGCGGGCGTAAATAGAAGTAAAACAATTGTAGTAATTAACAAAGATCCTGAAGCACCTTTTTTTAAAGCAGCTGATTATGGTATTGTAGGAGATGCTTTTGAAGTAATGCCTAAAATTATTGATGCCGTAAAAAAACTGAAAGGAGTGGCATAAAAAATATAACTTACTATTTAAAGTCTTTCAATTTAGTTTGAAAGACTTTTGTTTTTTATCTTTGCATCAGGAAGATAATATACTTCTACTCCTTGACGAATTCGAATATGAAGAAAATTGAATTAGAAATAGTAGCCCTTTCGCACAGCATTACCCAAACACACTCCTATGCAGTAGTATTGGGAGAAGTAAATGGATTACGCCGTTTGCCGATTGTAATTGGCGGCTTTGAAGCACAAGCTATAGCAGTAGCTCTCGAACGCATGAGTCCTAGCCGTCCGCTTACACACGACCTGATGAAGAATTTTATGATGGCTTTTAATGTGGAGTTGCATGAAGTTGTGATAAATGATTTACAGGAAGGTATTTTTTATAGTAAACTAATTTGTAGCAGCCAAAACGATACTGTAGAAATTGATTCCAGAACCTCGGACGCACTTGCATTGGCTGTTCGGTTTGGATGTTCCATTTTTACCTACGACAATATTTTGGATAGTGCCGGCATTTTGATGGATACGGATGAAAAGAAAAAGAAATCAATGGCTCCGGTTACAACAGAAACAGGCGGCCAGGATGACTTACACAGGTTATCTGTAGAAGAATTGCACACCTTATTGAATGAAGTTTTGGAGCAGGAAGACTACATAAAAGCCATTGCCATCCGGGATGAAATAAAATCCAGAAAATAAGCTGATACTGTATAATTGAAAGAGTGTGTTACTGAATAATCTTAAACAAATTGCCAGTTCATTTATTAAATTCCTAAAAAATAGCCTAACGACAATTGTTTTCAATAAAACCAACTGCTAATTATCAATAAAAATATCAATTAAAAAATGCTGGTTTTTCCCAATTGTAAAATCAATCTTGGTTTACGTATTCTAAATAAAAGGGAAGATGGATACCACAATATTGAAACTATTTTTTATCCCGTTCCAATAAAGGACGCACTGGAATTAATTCAATCAGATGATATAGATACAGTACATTTCAGCAGTTCAGGATTAAGCATAGATGCAGCTACCAACAATAATTTATGTATCAAAGCTTACCATTTACTACAACAAGATTTTGTACAAATTACTCCTGTAAAAATACACCTGCATAAAATAATTCCTATGGGTGCAGGTTTGGGTGGAGGCTCTGCTGATGCAGCCTTTACTTTACAAATGTTAAATCATACCTTTAGATTAAATTTATCTATCAGTCAATTGATGAATTATGCTTTACAATTGGGAAGTGATTGTCCATTTTTTGTTCTAAATAAACCTTGTGCAGGAAATGGCAGGGGCGAAATATTGGAAATAATTAAAGTAGACCTTTCCACTTATACACTTGTTTTAGTTAACCCTGGTATTCATGTAAATACGCGGCAATCCTTTGCTGCCTTAGTTCTACCTCCGGAAAATAACACTCAAATTTCTTTAAAAGATATTATAATGCAACCGATTGAAACCTGGCAACAACATTTAAAAAATTATTTTGAAGAGCCGGTATTTAAAATGTATCCCGTAATAAAAGAAATAAAAGAATCATTGTACAATATGGGAGCTTCCTTTGCAGCAATGAGTGGCAGCGGGAGTACTGTTTATGGAATTTTTAAAAAAGAACTCACCCCCAAAATAAAATTTAACGCTAACTATTTTATCCGTCAACTTTCTTTATAAAAACTTGTTAATACTTATCATAAATCATTAATATTTTAAACTTAGCGCCGTACATGTAACGGCTTTGTAATAAATTGCAACACTATAAAATCAAACTATGAATAAATACTTATTTGGTGCGGTTATGTTTTTCACGATTAGTGCTTTTGCACAAAAAATAAAAGAAGATATTCCCAAAAATTGGTACCAGCTGGATAAAGCAACCACAGGATATTATGGTATTAGTCTTGATAAAGCTTATGCATTTGTAAAAACAAAAAACTTGAAAAGCAAACAGGTAGTTGTTGCCGTTATTGATAGCGGCATTGATACGCTGCATGAAGATTTGAAACCAATTTTATGGACAAATTCTAAAGAAATACCGGGTAATGGAATTGATGATGATAACAATGGTTACATTGATGATGTACATGGTTGGAACTTTTTGGGTGGTAAAGATGGTCGCAATGTAAAGGAAGATAGTTATGAAGGCGCCCGGGTATACAACGCATTAAAAGTAAAATACGGTGAAGAAATACCTGATGACTCTACTTCAACAGCTTCAAATAAAGCAGAAGTTGCAATGTATAAAAAAGCAAAACAAAAAATTGTAGGCGATGTAGACCAGGCACAAATAGTTTTTTTAAAACAACTATTGCCCGGCTTTTTAAAAGGAGATTCTGTTATTGCAAAGGAATTAAGTAAAGAAGAATACAATTGTACTGACCTTGAAAAATATACCACTACTGATCCAAATGCAAGAAGAACCAAATTGTTTTTATTACAGTTGTGTAAAGGCAATAACAGCGATGATTTAACCAATAAACAAATTATAGATGAACTGCAGGCGGATATAAGAAAAGCGGATGCCGCAGACAATGCCCCAAAGGAATATAGAAAAGAAATTGTACAGGATGATGAAACTAATATCAACGATCGCTTTTATGGCAACGCTGATATCATGGCTTCTACCTCTTTCCATGGCACTCATTGCTCAGGCATTATTGCCGCTGTACGGGATAATGATAAAGGCATTAATGGTATTGCCGATAATGTGCGTATCATGATGGTACGTGCAGTACCAGATGGAGATGAACATGATAAGGATATTGCTAATGCGATTCGTTATGCTGTTGATAATGGAGCTCAAATAGTAAGTATGAGTTTTGGTAAAGAATTTTCTCCCAATAAAAGTTGGGTAGATGATGCTGTAAAATATGCTGAAAGTAAAGATGTTTTATTGGTACAGGCTGCAGGTAATGATGCTAAAAATGTTGATAGTAGTGATAATTTTCCAACGCCTATTTATCTTGATAACGGTCAAAAAGCAACCAACTGGATAACTGTTGGAGCAAGTGGAGATTTAAAAAACGGAGGTATTACCGCTAGCTTTAGTAATTATGGCAAAAAAAATGTAGATGTATTTGCACCAGGAGTACAAATTTATTCTACTATACCGGGAGGCAAAAATTACGGAAATGCTTCAGGTACTAGCATGGCTTGCCCAGTAGTAGCAGGTACTGCGGCATTTTTGTTGGAATATTACCCTAAGCTTAGTGCTAAACAATTAAAATACATTATTGAAAAATCTGCTGTTGCTCCTGATATTGAAGTTAATATCCCAGGATCTACAGAAAAAACACATTTGAGTGAACTTT
Source organism: Ferruginibacter sp. (assembly GCA_025352695.1). Lineage (GTDB taxonomy): Bacteria > Bacteroidota > Bacteroidia > Chitinophagales > Chitinophagaceae > Ferruginibacter. The sequence goes on from JANXSK010000173.1 coordinate 8,829, forward strand.
CTAAATCTGGGGGATTGCTTAATGCTTACGAAGCCATTAAATTAGCAGATACATTAATTGGTGACAGAAAGCAAACAAAAGGAAAATTACCTAAATCTATCATGATTAAAAATAAGCAACGCTAAGAAAAAAGAATAAGGAAATTTATTATTTTACTGCCGGATAACACCCGGCATTTTTTTTAACCTTAATTTTAGAAATATGTTCAAACCATCACCAAATACTTACCCTCCTTATTTTCAAAAATACATCGATCTTGTTCCAGAGGAAGATCTTTTAACTGGCTTTGTAAATCAATCATTAATAATAAAAAAATTATTAGGGAGTATAACAGAAGAAAAATCTACTTATGCTTACGCCATATATAAATGGACATTGAAAGATTTGTTGCAGCACCTGATTGATACAGAAAGAATTTTTTGTTATCGAGCTTTATGTTTTGCAAGAAGTGAAAAAGTTCATTTGCCTGGCTTTGATGAAAACGATTATGCAGTGAATGCTGGTGCAAATGATAGAGCCTGGCAAAATATTGCCGATGAATTTATTGCTGTAAGAACTGCTACCGAATTATTGTTTAAAAGTTTTTCTGAAGACGCATTATCAAGGATGGGTATTGCCAATAATATTCTTACAAGTACAATAAGTATGGGTTTTATAACATTAGGACATGTGTATCATCACAAAAAAATAATTGAAGAAAGGTACTTTTAATTAATCCTTTCCTATGCTATCAGTATTTTTTGTAAAGGTAAAAGCAAATTGATTGTTTAATCAATGAATGCTACATTTTTATTAATGGTAATTCGGTAATTATAAAAATCCCATTTCCAAATAGCTATAAAAAACCGCTTCAATTATTTTGAAGCGGTTTTAAATTATTATTATTAAACTATATTAATTCTTTTTCAATTCTTTTACAGCAGCCGCATTAACAGCAACATTGCTTTGATTAATCATGTTGTTCATTACCTTAACCGTTTCATCTATGTAAACATCTCCTTTTAAACGGCTTAAAAACTGTTTGTTTCTATCCAGTTTTTCTTTATCAATACTTACACCTACTGTATCTGTTGCATTATTCATTATGGTCATGTCTTTTGGTAATTTATACAAACTATCTAATTGTTTGTAAGCAACTTTTAATTGTTTAAGGTCTTCTTTATATTTAACTAAATTTAAAGACGCTTGTTTATCATTCTTTTTATCAATCAACTCAATTTGTTGTCTCATATTTTTGAATGTACTACTTGTACCGATTTGTTCATTTGCTGCATTTATTACAGCATCTGCACTGTAAGTAGTTACCCACGGACTGTAGGGCGCTTTGTTAATTTCATCCCAGCTTAATGCCGCTTCGTTATCTTTTTCTCTTGATTTATAAAATTCAAAACGATCTGGAATTACTATATCAGGTGTAACTCCTTTTAATTGGGTAGCCCCTCCATTTATACGATAAAATTTTTGCAGGGTTAATTTAACAGTACCCAAATCTTCAGTTTGTTTAGTAAGCGATGGATTTTCCGATTCGGGATTTAACGGGATTGTACGTTGTACCGTTCCTTTACCGTAGGTAGAGGTACTTCCTATAATAATTCCACGCTTATAATCCTGGATGGCTGCTGCAAATATTTCAGATGCAGATGCACTACCCTCATCAACCATTACTGTTAACGGCCCACTATACAAAACACTTTTATCCCTGTCTTTCCAAATGTATGCTTGCTTTTCATCCCTTCCTCTAACCTGGCAAACTGGACCATCCTCAATAAACAACCCTGCCATCTTAACCACTTCAGGTAAAGATCCTCCACCATTTCCTCGCAAGTCAATCACAATCCCTTCTACATTCTCAGCTTTTAATTTTGTAATTTCCTTGGCAACATCATCTGAACACCTTGCACCATTGGCTTTTTCAAAATCCATGTAAAACTCCGGCAAATAGATATAGCCAATTTTATGTTCCCCTTTAATGATAGCACTTTTTGCGAATGTATCTTCCAACTTAATTTCGCCTCGTTTTAAAATTACCACTTTAATATTTCCATCCGGTTTACGTACAGTTAGTCTTATTTCTGTTCCAGCCTCTGAACCCCTAATTAATTTAACTGCATCGGTTACTGCATATCCTGTAACATCCACAGGTTCTGCACTTCCTTGGCCAATTTTAATTACTTCATCATTAACACCCAATTCACCAGATTTCCAGGCTGGCATACCAGTAATTAAACTGGCTATTTTTATTTTGCTTTCTTCTTCTTTTAACTGAGCACCAATACCATAAAATTTTCCACTCATCATTTCGTTAAACCCTCTGCTATCAATCGGTGCAAAATAGCTGCTATGTGGATCCATTTCGCCAGTAATAGCATTTACAAAAGAACTGAATAATTCATCGTTTGTATTATGTGTTTTCAACGTTATAAAATAACGGGCAATTTGTTTTTTAACTATGTCTCTCGCTTCTCTTTCCAATGTTGTATCGGATTTATAAACAAATTTCTTGGTTAATTTTGCTATACTGTCCACAGTAGTACCTGTCTCTTTCTTATTTTTATTATTTTCTCTGTCTTCTATCATATCCGAATACTTACCCAATACGAGGTACTTTAAGCGCTTGCGCCAAGCTTCCTTTTTTTCAGCTTCGGTTTTAGAATAAAGCAATTTATCCCCATCCAATATTATGTTTTCATCTTTTGTGAAATCGAATGGTTTACTCAAAATATTTGTAAAATATTGAGATGCCTCGTTTACACGGCGGGTGTAAGAATCATTGATAGCATAAAAAGATTCAAGTTTGGCTCCATGAATTTCATCATCTATGCTGTTTTGATATTTCGCAAAACTGTCAATGTCACTTTGCAAAAAGATGCTTTTATCTTCATCCAAATCCTTAACAAAACGATGTAATACCTGCTTTGAAAAACTGTCATTAATATTTTTAGGGCTGTAATGTCCCTGCTCAAGCAACATACCAACATTGCGTAAAATTTTTTCATTTTTTGTCTTAGGGTTATCTCCACCCCCACGTCCTTGTGTTTGAAAAGCTACAAAAAGGCTAGCAATCGTAAGTACCAGTAATACTGGCAGGAATTTTTTACTCATAATTATCTGCTGGATTTTTAGCATAATATAAAATTAACGGAAAAATGGATGTGTTTATTGGATTAACAGTTCATTAAGCACTAATGTTTTCTTAAAACTTCATGAGTTGCAAATTTTTATCCCACAACATTTACTTAAAATATAAAATTACTTCTTAAAAGTTGTACTGTTGAAGAGGCATATCCATTATAGTAAACATAGAGATTTTTTAATCCAGCATTTAAGACCACTATTTTTACTTGAAATGGTTGCAAAAATTATTGAATGATAAGTTAGTAATAATTAAACTTCATTTACAACAATTTGTTATCAAACTCTTACAAAAAGAAATAACCCCTTTAATAAATGAATTTTTACATATTGATGTAAGAAATCAATCTTTTCTTTCTTCTCCATTTTATACAAATACATCTTTTCATGCACACTCCGAACTTGAACTTGTATTTATTTTTGTAGGTGCTGGAAAAAGGATCATTTGGCAACAAAGTAGAATATTTTGAAGGGTACAACAGTGTGTTTATAGGTGCTAATGTTGCACATATTTAAGCTAAGTGATCCTGCTCATTATGAAGAAAATTCAAACCTGAGATCTTAGTGATAATTGCCTATTTTAATCCTGCAATATTTTAACCATTTATTGTTGCTGTTAAAGACTTTTATGAAATTAAGATATGGTTCAAATAAAATGTTGTATGCTCGCCTTTCAATTTATATCCTAACGCCTACGATTTTAAAACAGTAGCAATTTTATTTTCAGACGTATGTATATTATTTCCTGCATTATTTTTTTCAGGCAAATGCGTTTTAAGATATTCTCTTCTTACTTTTTTTGCTGTTTGATTTTCTCCGGTATGGCTCCAACCTGGGGGCATAAAAATGTAAAGAATTTTATTGCCTATTCCCGGAGCCTTCTTCATATCCATTACCAAAGCTCCAAATTCTCCAAAATAACTATCAATAAAACTATTTGGTTTCATTTTTCTTGTAATTCCGTATTCAATAGTAATAGCAGGATTTTCTGATTGGTAAGTACCAAATACCCTGTCCCAAATATTGAGTAAATTACAAAAATTTGTATCCATGTAAAGTGGATTTTTAGCATGATGCATTCGGTGGTGAGATGGCGTGAGAATAAATTTATTTAAAAACCCCATTTTGCCTGTTTTAGCTAAATTTTCGCCAATGTGAATAAAACCACCCCAAAATCCATCTATAAACATAATTACAATTAACATTGGCGGACTAACGCCTAGTAAAATACATATCGTTGTTCTAATAACATCGGCATACGGACCTTCTAAAAAAAAGTGCGCATAAGAAATAGATAAATTCATTGTTTGTGGTGCATGATGAGTAGAATGTAAACACCAGAAAAGGCGAACCTTATGGCCCAAATAATGATACACAAAATGTGCTAGCTCCCAAACAATGTACCCATAAATAAACCAATACCAGGTGAATGATATTTTAAAAATTGCATATTTTTCAAAAAGTCCGATACAAAAAACCATTGCGGCAATTGAAATAAACCGGCCTACAAATGCATTTAATACAAATGAAAAGAAAGATATTTTATAATTAATGGCTTTAAATTTTTTAAGTATTAATGCCATTATTATTTCTAAAACCATTACTATAGGAAAAAGTGGGCCTATGATAGAAATAAATCCATCATAGGTTAAAAAAGAACTGTAATCACCTGACTTAACTATTTTGATAAATTGTTCAACACCAAAAAAGCCGACCCACCAATCATATATTGCTTTAAAAAAATCTATCATTATAAATCATTTTGTTTTACTAATTGTGCCTAAAGTTTTTACGCTATTAAATATATTCATGAACCAATACCTGGATAAATATAATTATCACAATTTACAAAAATATAAAGCGGATGAATAAATATTTTATTTGATAGGCTGATAGCCCGTAACACCTCAATTATTTATGATAGTATTTAAGCTCCGAGATTATTTATTAAATTGTTTGTTACTATTCAATTTCAAAAGTAGCCATAAAATGTAAAGCGATTAAACATTATTTCTCTTTTGGTGGTGGTATTTAAAACAGACCTAAGCATGGCGAATATGGTTGAACTTATAAGTGTTTAAATTGATCTAATGTTTTTTGTATTACCTAAATATTTCTTACGCCCCCTTATGACCAATTGTTATCGTAAGATACTTTTTATTGCAGTAAAAAAAGATACCCTCCCTTTTCGAAAGGCTTCAAGGGCAGTTACCCTTGCTTATAATTATTTTATTTTTTGGAGTAATATTTTTATAATTATTTGTAAATACAAAGTAAAATATTTAATTGTAAAGTTTACTTACAAATAGGCTAAAACCATATTTTACAGGATATTGTACTTAACAAATACCGTATGTTATTTACAAAAAAGCCCCCAAAAAGACGATTTTTTTAAACAATTGCCAAATCCAGCAGATATAGCAAAAAATAAAACGTAATAGTAAAAGAATCAAAAGAAATAGGGTAATTTTAAAAGTGAATAGTTAAAAATGCAAACAAAAAAAAACACTCCCCCAATAATTGCACAGCATCCTGAAGATAAGCCAATGGTTAAATCAGTTAATCTTTTTCCTGTGGTTGGTATCGGTGCATCTGCAGGCGGGCTCAATGCTTTTAAAAAATTACTAAAAGCAATTCCTGAAGATTCGGGCATGGCTTATGTGTTGGTGCAGCATTTAGATCCTAACCACGAAAGTCTTTTGCCTGAAATACTACAAAAAGTTACCAACATACCCGTATTGGAAATTGCTGACGATATAAAAGTGCAACCTAATCATATTTACGTTATCCCAAGTAATAAAATAATGGTGGCCACAGATGGCGTTTTACTACTTGCCCCCCGTCCTGCAAAAGACAAAAAGGAACCTAACCTCCCTATTGATCTTTTTTTTACTTCGCTGGCAGAGGTACATCAAAGCCATGCTATAGGTGTGGTTTTATCAGGTACTGCATCTGACGGCACACTAGGATTGAAAGCAATTAAAGACCATGGTGGGATTACTTTTGCGCAGGACGAAGCATCGGCAGAGTATAGTGGTATGCCCCATAGTGCGGTACAGGCGGGTGTAGTAGACTTTATTTTGCTGCCGGAAGAAATACCAAAAAAATTGTTAGAAATAATTAGTATAACGTCAATTAGTGATGAGGAACTGCAAAACATTCCAAAGCAAGATGAAGATGTTTTTAAACAAATTCTTTCAGTGCTACGCATTCGCAAAGGTGTGGACTTTACCTTTTATAAACAAACAACTATTCGCCGTAGGATACTACGCAGGATGGTGGTAAACAAAAACGAAGAAACAGGCGACTATTTAAAATTTTTAAGAGGAAATAACCAGGAGCAAGATCTGCTTTACCAGGATATATTGATACCGGTAACTTCTTTTTTTCGCGACAAAAAAACCTTTGAGAATTTATGCGATAAGGTTTTTCCAACAATTTTAAAAAATAAAATACCTGGCGAAGTAACACGGATATGGGTGGCAGGCTGCAGCACAGGTCAGGAAGTTTACTCTTTTGCCATATGCTTTAAAGAATTTTTAGGCGATAATCATGGAAAATTACAAATTTTTGGTACCGATCTCAGCGAACTTGCCATTATAAAAGCCCGTGCAGGCGTGTACGAAAAAAACGAAGTAGATAAGGTATCTCCACAGCGGTTAAATGCCTATTTTACAAAAAAAAATGGAGGTTACCAGGTAAATAAAAGTATAAGGGATATGTGTGTGTTTGCCCACCACAATTTTTTAAAAGATCCCCCCTTTGGCAAGATGGACCTTATAAGTTGTCGCAATGTGCTTATCTATATGGAATCTTATCTGCAAAAAAAGGCCTTGACCACTTTTCATTATGCACTAAACCTGAAAGGATTTTTATTGCTCGGTAAATCAGAAACCACCGGAGGAGTGCCCGACCTTTTTACTGGTGTGGAAAAAAGCGACAAATTATACATCCGTAAAGATGTGCCCGGCAGGTTTATGCAGGTTGCAAGCCAGCGAAGTGAACAAATTTTGAACCGTCTGCCTGATAACTCCAAAAGTGAAACCATCCGCACCGACTTTCAAAAAACGGCCGATGATATTTTGCTTACTAAATATACCCCCGCCGGTGTGGTAGTGAATGAGGCAATGGACATTGTGTATTTTAGGGGCAACATCGCAAACTATTTAGAACAGGCCCCCGGCAAACCCAGCCATAATATATTGATGATGGCAAAAAACGGTTTGGGCTTTGAGTTGCGAAATATTTTGTACAAAGCAAAAACCGATAAAATACCAGTTGTAAAAGAAAATATTCCATTAAATATAAATGGTAGCATCCAAAATATTTCTATCGAAGCCGTTCCATTGCCCAATACGCTGGAGCCCTATTACCTGGTACTCTTTCACGATAACAAGCCACCAGCTATTAGCTATCAGCCATTAGCTAAAAAAACGGTATCAGCTAAAAACCAACAGCTTCTTAGCATACAATTATTAGAACAGGAACTAGCACAGGCACGGGAAGATATGCGGAGCATTACCGAAGACCAAGAGGCATCTAACGAAGAACTGCAAAGTGCCAATGAGGAATTGCTTAGTGGCAGCGAAGAATTGCAAAGCCTGAACGAAGAGCTGGAGACTAGTAAAGAAGAATTACAAAGTACCAACGAAGAACTTACTGTTTTAAACTATGAATTAGTTAGCCTGAATGAGCAAGTAACAAATTCAAGAAATTATGCAGAATCTATTGTGGCCACCCTTTATCAACCACTGCTGGTGCTGGATAAACATCTTAGAGTAAAAACAGCCAACAAAGCTTTTTATAAAACCTTTAAAGTAAATGAACAGGAAACAGAAGGTGTGTTAATTTACGACCTTGGTAACCGGCAATGGAATATACCCGAACTACGAACCTTGCTGGAAGAAATTTTGCCACAAAAAACACAGATCAACGATTTTGAAGTAACCCATAACTTTTCAGCTATTGGCGAACGCATAATTTTATTGAATGCTTTAACAATAACAATAGAAAGAAAAGAAGAAAAATTGATTCTGCTTTCTATTGAAGATATTACCGAAAGAAAACAGGTACAAAAGAAACTGGAAGAAAGTGAACATCGTTACCACATGATGCTTATGAACTCCCCATTTGCTTTTTCAATAATGAAAGGAAAAGATATGGTAATAACACTGGCAAATGATCTCATGAAGGATATATGGGGAAAAGGTCAGCAGGTGGAAGATAAATCCCTTATGCAGGTTTTGCCAGAACTTAGTAACCAGCCTTTCCCGGCTATGATAGATAAAGTTTATACCACTGGTGTGCCAGTTAACGCCAATGAAATACTTGCCAGGTTAAATCGCAATGGCATTATTGAGGAACTGTATTTAGATATTGTTTATCAACCCCATTTCGAAATTGATGAGAAAATTTCAGGTGTAATCACTATTGCACATGAAGTAACAAACCAGGTGTTTGCCCGAAAAAAAATTCAAGAAAGTGAAGAAAGGTTTCAGGCGGCTGTTGCCGCAGTGGAAGGCATTTTATGGACCAACAATGCAAAAGGCGAAATGGAAGGAGAACAGTTAGGTTGGAGTACACTCACCGGTCAGAGCTATGAGGAATATCAAGGTTTCGGGTGGACTAATTCGGTTCATCCAGAAGATGTAAAACCAACTGTGGAGGCTTGGAACGAAGCAGTTAGAAAACGACAGAATTTTACTTTTGAACACCGTTTAAAAATTAAAAACGGAAACTGGGGATATTTTTCTGTTAATGCGATTCCTTTATTAGATGCAGATGGGTTAATATGGGAATGGGTAGGTGTGCATACCGATATATCTGAGCAAAAGCAAGCAGAAAATTTATTAAAAGAAAGCGAATTAAAGTTCCGTTCACTTATTGAAGATGCACCCGTAGCTACCTGCTTGTTTACAGGCAGAGAAATAAGAATAGAAATAGCAAATGATCTGATGATCAGTTATTGGGGAAAGGAAAAAAATATAATAGGTAAAACATTGGCAGATGCTGTTCCGGAATTAAAAGATCAGCCTTTTCTTAAAATATTAGATGAGGTATTTACAACAGGTAAGGTATACGAGGCAAAAAATACAGTTGCACAATTCGAGGTAAACAGTATTTTGTGCACCTACTACTTTGACTTTACGTATAAACCAATGCTCAATGCTGTAGGCGAAGTGTATGGTATTATGTGCATGGCAAATAATGTAACAGAGCAGGTGATTGCCCTGAAAAGAATAGAAGAAAGTGAATCCCGTTTTCGCAAAATGGCAGATTTAATGCCGCAAAAAGTTGGGACAGCCGATAAGGAGGGCAACTATAATTATTTCAATAATTGCTGGGTGGATTACTCCGGTCTTGATTTTGAGGAGTTAAAAAATTGGGGCTGGAAAACAGTCATCCATCCGGAAGATTGGGAAGAAACTTCATCACGATGGCAGCAATCAATAACTAC